>NZ_JBAMDJ010000008.1:0-209249 GCF_036961705.1 Pseudomonas sp. 3JA | reverse complement strand
TAAGACCCGCCTGGAGCGCCTGGGTTTCTTCAAGGAAGTCAACGTCGAGACCCCGGCCGTACCGGGCGTCGATGACCAGGTCGATGTGAACTACAGCGTTGAAGAGCAGGCTTCCGGCTCGATCAGCGCCAGCGTCGGCTTCTCGCAAAGCGCCGGCCTGATCCTTGGCGGCTCGATCACCCAGAACAACTTTCTCGGCACCGGCAACTCCGCCAGCCTGGGCCTGACCCGCTCGTCCTACCAAAGCAAGTACAACATCGGCTTTACCGACCCCTACTTCACGCCAGACGGCGTGAGCCTGGGTTACAACCTGTTCTACAACGCCACTGACTACAACGAATATTACGATGACGATTATTCGTACTATTCCATCAATAGCTACGGCGCCGGCACCTCCCTCGGCTACCCGATCAATGAAACCTCACGGTTGAATTTCGGCGTGACGGTGCAACATGACAGCATCGAACCGGGGACCTACAGCGCCGATGAGATCTACGATTTCATCGAGCGTGAAGGCAAGGACTTCACCAACTTCAAGGCAAATCTCGGCTGGTCCGAATCAACCCTGAACAAAGGCGTGCTGGCCACTCGGGGGCATTCGCAAAGCCTGAACCTGATGGCGACGGTGCCTGGCAGTGATCTGAGCTTCTACAAGATCGACTACACCGGGCAGGCCTTCCTGCCGGTCACCGACGCCACCTCGCTGCGTTTACACACCAAACTCGGCTACGGCAATAGCTACGGTTCGACCGACGGCCTGCCGTTCTATGAAAACTACACCGCCGGTGGCGAAGGCTCGGTGCGCGGCTTTGAAAGCGGTACCCTCGGCCCGCGCAACACGCCGGCCACCGGCACCTATGCCAGCGCCGGCCAAGCCTACTACTCCGACCGGGACACCGAGTCACTGGGCGGCAACATACTCATCACCGGCGGCGTGGAGTACCTGTTCCCACTGCCCTTCATCAAAGACAACAAATCACTGCGTACCTCGGTGTTCTGGGACGTTGGCAGCGTCTATTCCGACAAGTGCTACCTGAGCACCACCCAGGGATGCGATGGGGTCGACCTCAGCCAGATGGCCAGCTCGGTGGGAGTCGGGGTGACGTGGTATAGCCCGCTGGGCCCGTTGAGCGCCAACGTCGCCTTTCCGGTCCGAACGCCGGATAACGCTGATACGCAGGTATTCCAGTTTTCCTTGGGGCAAACGTTCTGAAAGCGCTGGCCGGAACTGGTCGCAGGGCACGGACCTGCTATCTTTGATACAGACCTGAGTAGTTGCGACCCCATACGTATCCAGGTTTGAGCAATGGAGTGATGAAGTTGGAAGCAGTGGAACTGCTCGCTATGGATGAATGGGCCACATCATCTCTGCGTGGCGAGTGTGATGTGATCATCGTCAATTACAACGCTGGCAAGCTTTTGCTGGCGTGTGTAGGGTCGGCATTTGCCGCCGGCGCTTCCCGAGTGATCGTGGTGGATAACGACTCCCACGACGATAGCCTGATGCTGGTGGAGCGAACCCACGCTGCCGGCGACGCGCTTCAAATCGTACGCAATGCCGCCAACCTCGGCTTCGCCGTGGCGTGCAACCAAGGTGCCCGCCTGTCAGCGGCCCCCAACTTGTTTTTCTTGAACCCGGACACCGTGCTGGCCGCCGATGCCATAGACCACTTGCTACTGGCGCTGCGCAGCGCGCCGGAGATCGGCATGGTCGGAGGGTTCCTGTGCAACCCGGACGGCAGCGAGCAAGCCGGTGGGCGCCGGGTATTCCCCACGCCCAGGCGTGCCTTCATGCGGGCCTTCGGACTTTCGCGGCTCTCAGTACTTTTCCCATCGCTGTTATCCGATTTTTTATTGCACAAGGAGCCGCTACCCGGCACGCCCGTTGTCGTTGAGGCCATCTCCGGGGCGTGCATGCTGGTCAAGCGCGAAGCGATCGAGAGTGTCGGCTTATGGGACGAAGACTATTTCCTTCATTGCGAAGACCTGGACTGGTGCATGCGCTTCCATCAGGCCGGCTGGCGCGTACTGTTCGTACCTGATGCCCGTGTGATGCATGTATTCGGTGGTTGCAGTCGTCATCGTCCCTATTTCGTCGAATGGCACAAACACTTGGGATTCCTGCGTTTCTATCGCAAGTTCTTTCGCCGCAAGTACCCTACCGTCCTGTGGATCAGCGTGGTGATCGGGGTCTGGTTTCGATTCGGCCTGGTGGTCCTTCGCCACGCCACCACCCGGTTTAGAAATGCATGGAACCTACGATAAGAGCGCTCAATTGCGGATAGGCATATTGGGCGGCTCCAGCCTCCTGGGCGAGCGCGCCCTGCCATTGCTGGCGCAAACCGGCCACCTGACGAGCGCCTTCACTCGAAGCCAGCCCAAGGCGCCCTGCCCCGGCGTGACCTGGCGAAAGGCTGACGACTGGCACGGATTGGCGCTGGACACGTTCCTGTCATTCGCCCCCCTCTGGGTGCTGCCCGACTACCTGGAGCGCCTTGCCAGCACCCACGTCAAACGCGTTGTCGTGCTCTCCTCCACGAGCCGCTTCGCCAAGCACGCATCGCCTGACGCTCGGGAGAGGGACGTGGCGCAACGCTTGATCTGTGCAGAAGAACAACTCGAGCAGTGGGCGATCGAACGGCAAATCGAATGGGTGATCCTGCGACCGACCCTGATCTATGGCTTTGGCCGCGACAAGAACATCTCGGAAATAGCACGTTTCATTCAACGCTTCGGTTTTTTCCCGCTTATCGGTGGCGGTACCGGCTTGCGCCAGCCAGTGCATGGGGATGACGTGATCCAGGCGTGTCTGTCCGCCATGAGTACACCTGGCCTGCCCAGTGGCGGCTACAACCTCTCAGGAGGGGAAGTCTTGCCGTATCACACGATGGTGCGGCGAATCTTCCAGGCCATGGGACGCCCGGAGCGAACGCTGCCCCTTCCCGCCAAGGCACTCAGCGCGGGCGTTTCGATTTTGCGCTGCCTGCCACGTTACCGACATCTTTCAAGCGCCCTGGTGGGGCGGATGAACCAGGACCTGGTGTTCGACCATTCGCACGCCAGTGACTGGCTTGGTTTTGCTCCCCGGGCGTTTCATCTGATGGATGAAGATTTGCCTGGGCGCTGAAACAGCCTTGGCATGGTTGCGATGATGTTGGATGTGGCGGTGCCGGCCTTATTGCGACCCAGCCTTCTCCCCCGTTTCCCCGCCAGGCTCGTCACGATGAACGTGGGCCTGCCACGCCCCCCATTTGCTTTCGAAGTACGCCTGGTTTTTGTCCCAGAGGGCCTGGTACTCACCACTGGCGATCAGCTTCCTGAACGACGCCTGCCCGTAATGATGGATAAACGCGTCTTCGGCGCAGACCGTCCGGTAGCCGGCCGCCTGCACGCGACGGCTGTAGTCGTCGTCCTCGAACATGCCAATACCGAAGGCTTCATCCAGATAACCCACCTCTTCGAGGATGCGGCGGCGAAAGGCGACACAAAACATCGCCAGCATCGAAATATCGAACGTCTGCCCCCTGCGGGCTTCGGTGTAGCGGTCTGCAAAATCTTGCATCTGTTGAATGTCGGTGTAGGAAACCGCGACTTTCGCTTCGTTGCCTACCGCATTCGTGACCGGTCCGACCAAGCCGATACTCGGCTCTCTCAAATGCCTGACCAGCGGATCCAGCCAGCCGCCAGGCACTACCGTGTCGTTATTGAGCAACAGCAGGATGTCACCGTCGGCTTCTCGCAAGCCCTGGTTATTGGCCGCAGCGAAGCCTCGGTTGTCGGGGTTGAGGATGACCTTCGCGGTCGGCACCTCTTGGCGCAGGCGCTCAAGATAATCGCCCGTACCATCCTCCGAGCCGTTGTCGACGACAATGAGCTGGTAATTGGGCCAGGTGGTATTTCTCAGAATGCTGTTTACACATTGAATCGTCAGGTTGAGGTTGTTGTATGTCACGAGCACGATGGAGACTTTCTCGTACAGCCCGACGATAGCAAGTTGCATGCTATTGAATCGATCCTTCCAGTCGTTCGCTCGGGCGAGCTCCACGCGCCGCTTGTACAGGGCCAGGTCGCGCTCGGCCAAGGCACGCTCGATCTGCTCGATGAACTCATCGACCCCGGTGGCGAAGTACAGCAGGTCTTTGTAAATGCTCATCTCCGTCAAAGGCGTGGAGATCACCGGCTTGCCTGCGCTGATGTACTCGTAGAACTTCACCGGATCGACCGCATGCGTCACGTTGTAGAGCCTGAAGGGAATCAGGCAGGCATCGAAATGATCCAGGTAAAGCGGCATCTGCGAATAAGGCTTGCGGCCCAACAACTGGACATTGGGCTTGCGCTCAAGGCCCGCCAGATCGTCGACAAAAATATCCCCCACCAGGACGAAGTTCCACTCTGGCCGCCTGTCCGCCAACGCCGCCAGCAAAGGAAAATCGAGCCATTGCGCCAGGGCACCGTAGTAACCAATGACAGGCCCGACAAGCCCGTTCAGCACATCATTGGTAAAGCAGTGCTGCCGAAAAAAAGCGAAATCCACCGCGTTTCGCACCAGCACGCAGCGTGGGTTATGGGCGCACCACTTGTGGTAAAGCAACGCGGCGGAAACGGTCACCAGATCCGCCTGGGCAACCAGGGTCTTTTCCTCGCTCAGCAGCTGTTCGCCGATGTTCGGAAAACCATCCCAGTCATCCATGCAGTCATAGAGAATACGCCAGCCATGCATGGCTCGCAGGCTGAGTGCCACGGGGCTCCAGTAAGCGATATGCACCACCGAGAGGGCGGTTCTGATCTGCATGTCGGCGACCAATGCAGCCAGGGCACGCAGCAACGCCTGATGATTTTCAGGCGTCACTATTTTTTCGTAATACGCCTCTTGCGCCTCGCGCTGCAGGACCACTTCAAAGACATTGGGCGCCACCGATGTCAATCCATAGAGCTGTGCCTGTTCCGGCACACGGGCGGGGACGATATAAAACACCCGATAACCATTGCTCGCAAACTGACTCATCAACTGCTGCGGTCGCTGGAAGCGTGCGGCCCAATCGATGTTGGCGAAGCAGAGAATATCCAGGCGTCCCTTCGTGGCAAAATCAGCCTCCACCTCAACGTTCGGCAACGGTTCCGGTGCGGCCGGGTAGACGATTGCAGCGGCCGTGTCGGGGAACTCCTGGGTAGCGGCAAACCCATAACGCATCCATCGGAACAGCGAGCGCAAGGGGCGAGTGAAACGCCACGAACGGGTGTTTTGCAGGAAGTCGACTTTTGCCAAGGCAATATCGCGCTCATTGATGGCCGCATCTCTTTGAGCCAAGGCGGCGTCGCGGTCGATCAAGGTGCTGTCGAGCTTAAGCACGTGGGTATCCATGCAGTGGAGTGCTGTCGCCCGGTGGCCACATGGAACTGAGGGACCCCGGTCGGTAGAACGTTGCCGTCAGGCTGCGGCGGGAGGAATGACAGCCGCTCACCACGGGCGTGACAGCATGCCAGGAGTTATCCGAACGTACCAGGATCGCCGAGTTGCCCACCAGGGGCTCGATCTCGGCCGCCACGGCAGTGGGATCGTTACGGTGCAAGATGTTCAGGCACCCGCCGTCGTTGCGGTCCCAGGACTCATTGAAATACAGGATATGGGTGACCAGTTTATCGGGCAGGTCTGGATGGGCCCCCAGACTCGCGCCAGGACCGTAATGAAAAACGTTGACCTCCATCGGCACGCTGCGCAGATCAATCCCGGTCAGCTCCGACATGGCCTCACGATAGCCGGCCGAGCCAAGATCCTGCGCCAGCCTCAACCACGCCTCGCTCAGTTCTTCGGGGAAAGCGATGGTATGGCTGCCCATGTCTACCAGGGCGCGGGCCTCATAGTCATAGTTTTTTTCACCCCCATAGCCACTTACCGTCTTGAAGTGATCATGGGGGAAGGTTGCCGCCAACGCGGCGGCATCCTCGGCCGAATACAGACTGCCAATTTCAGCCCATGAGAACGGATGAGACTTTAGCGCCGCTGGCGTGAGACGAGAGAGATCTAGCATTGTCTGTTCTTGTTCGCTGTCAGGTTTCTGATACCACGGGCGATGGAACGCAGTGGTGCGGTCATTCGGAATGAATTGGAGTTCTGCAACTCAAGCATCCTGGCATCACTGAGGGCCAGTTGCTGACTGAGTTGGGCAATCCGTTGCTGCTGGGCGAGCGCCTGTGTTGCCGGCTCCGGCGTCGGTTCGATGACCTCAGGCTCCGCCACGACGGGGCTTGCCGGACATTCAGCCGGCAATGGGTCGCGACCCTGGGCTGCGCTTTCGAGCAGATTGGGCAGATGCTGTAGAAAAGCGCCCAACACCGGCTGGGACGACGTTTTGCCCTGGCGAATGATCGCCGCGACCCGGTCCCAATGCTCGACCAACCGATCTGCCGCCGCAAGCGCCGCGGGCGATGGGCGGGTCTTGCCCACCCGCGCGAGAAACCATTGCGGATCGACCGTCGCCACGTCCGGCAATGCGTGGAGTGTGTCGAACCCAGCCAACGCCGTGTATTTGCCCGTGGTCAGGTCCGCCGAGCAGAACACCGGGACGCCAAACGCCAGGGCGGTGATTGCCAGGTGGTAACTATGGCCGATCACCGCTTGGGCCTGGCTGAGAATTTCCGCCATGAGCAACGGTTCCGGCCAGAACGACAAGGTGACGGCCCCAGGCAAGCGCCCGGCAATGACCGACGGATCGTCCCCCAGGACAGGGCCAATCGGCACCACCAAAAACTGATAGCCCTGGAACGCCTCGGCGTGGTCTTCGAACAGTTTTACAAAAGACTCCACCACATGAATGGCGTGGATCACGATGTAAGGCCCATTCAACCCGGCCTGCTCACGCAGGCGAACGAACTCGACGGAAGGCTGCTGCTCATCGATCAGGCGGGGCAAGCCGAACGCGGTATCGGGCAGCACTTCGATCTCGGCCTGCGGGGTGAGCGCACCGAGGGCATCGCGCGACAGCGCATCACGGACGCGCACGTACTGGCTTTGCTCAAGGGCCATCGTCAACAACGGCCTGGCCCAGTCGGGAATACTGTTGCAATGCATCCCGGGGGCATTCCATATGACCGGAACCCCGTGCTGCTGCGCGATAAGCGCAGGGGTCAACCAGTAACCGGTGGGGTGATGGATATTGGCGGTTGTCGGACCATAGCCGTGGGCAACGACTTTATCGAACCGGATCAGGAAGCCCCCGCCGATCAAAACGCCATCCAGGCTGGCCGCTACATGAGGCAACTGCGTCAAAGACGTCACCGCATAGGGCCATTCAGGTCGATTTTTTCCGTGATAGGAAAACCGATGCAGGTTGACTGAACCCAAGCGCCGGACCAATTCCGCCTCGGCAATGATGGGAAACAGCAGATCACCGTAGTTTTCTACATCAAAGGTTCCGAATATAGCGACCTGCCACGTGCGCTCGTCCAGGTGTTGCGTCAAGACCTTCTCTCCTTGAGTCCCGCAGGCCTTGGCAAGCGACTCGACTGGCCGAGGGTCGATCCTCTGCAACCCCAGGTCAACCATGCCCAGAAAATGCTTGTTGTTCGGCAACATGTCGAACGCCAAGGGCGCCACCTGTTTCTCGATCAGTTGCGAGGTGTCTTCCGTCGCGCCGTGCAACAGCTTTAGCGTGACATGATAGCGCCCCTCGGCGAGGTTGGCCGGGAAGCGCACCGTGATCACCGCGCGCCGCCAGCCATTCTCGGCCGGGCCTGCTTGCAGTGCGAAGTTGCCCCCGCCGATCACCAGCAGCCTGGCTTCCTGGATGGTGAAGCTGATGTTGGGTTGAGTGATCGACTCATGCAGCAACGCCTCGGCACGAATCTCGATGTCGTCGCCATACAGGTAGCTGGAGGAAAGTTGCTGGGTGTTGGTGAAAAAGGCAGCGCTGATGTGCCCCTCCTCGGTCCCGAAGGCCATCCCCTCCTGCCCGCCCATGAAGGACTTGCGCGTCACCGGTATGACCCCGCCACTGGCCCAGCGGCGTTGCTCGTCACGCATGTCGAGCAAATGCAGCTCGGCCATTTCATCGGGCGAACCGCTGGCAACGACCCGGCCTGCGCGCAGATAGATGACCCGATGGCAAAAGCGCTTGACCATGCTCATGTCATGGGAGACGAACAGCAGGGTCGTGCCTTTGGCAGCCAGTTCTTCCAGCCGATTCAGGCATTTGAATTGAAACGAGGCATCGCCGACGGAAAGGGCCTCATCGACGATCAGGATCTCGGGCTCGACACAGACCGAAACGGCGAAGGCCAGCCGTACCAGCATCCCGCTGGAATAGATTTTGGTGGGCTGGTCGATAAAGTCGCCGATATTGGCAAAGGCGAGGATGTCATCGAAGCGAGCGTCGATTTCCGAGCGACTCAAGCCCAGCACCGCCGCATTCACATAGACGTTTTCCCGACCGGTGAACTCCGGATTGAAACCAGACCCCAGCTCGAGCAACGCCGCAATCCGCCCCTGCCCCTGGACACTGCCGCGAGTTGGCATCAACGTTCCGCAGATCAGTTGCAACAAGGTGGATTTGCCACTGCCATTACGGCCGATGATACCGACGGTCTCCCCCCTTGCGATGGTCAGGGAAACATCGTCCAGGGCCCAGAACTCGCGATAGAAACGCTTCCTGCCGCGCACCAGCATCTGCAACAGGCGGTCCTTGGGGGCATCGTAAATCTGATAACACTTGCTCAGGTTTTCGGCGCGGATGGCCACTTCAAACGACATCGGCAAAACCCTTCCATGAATCACGGCCATTATTGCGGCGTTACTGAATCAGTCCTTCGCTGGATGCTGCGGATGAGTTAAGCACAGATGGGATAAAAAACTTCGAATGAATCTACACTGGGCCTACTCCATGAGGATGCGCTCAAGGAGCTTCCGCTATTGTCTTGAGGATCAAGCTCCGATGCAGTCGTTCAGCACGTCCCCCGTTGCCATGCTCAAGAGTGTCCTGATCAATCGAATCTTGATCTACGTGTTGATCCGCAGGGAAGTCATCGGTCGCTACAAAGGCTCGATGCTCGGTATTCTATGGTCGTTCTTCACGCCGGTTTTCATGCTGGTGGTCTACACATTCGTGTTCAGTGTCGTTTTCAAGGCCCGCTGGTCTGGGGGCGGTGAATCCAAGAGCGAATTCGCCTTGGTGCTGTTCGCGGGCCTGCTGGTCTTCAACCTGTTTTCCGAATGCGTGAACCGTGCGCCAGGCCTGGTGCTGGCCAATACCAACTACGTCAAGAAGATCGTGTTTCCACTGGAAACCCTGCCCCTGGTGTCGCTCGGCGCAGCACTGTTCCACATGGCGGTCAGCGTCCTGGCCTGGCTGGTGTTCTATATCGTCCTGTTCGGTACCCCTCCGGTAACCGCGCTTCTGCTACCGGTGGTGCTGTTCCCATTGGTGCTGCTGACGCTGGGAATCTCCTGGTTTCTCGCCTCGATAAGCGTCTACCTGCGCGATATCGGCCAGTTCATCGGCATTATCATCACGGCGATGCTGTTTCTCTCACCGATTTTCTATCCACTCTCGACCCTGCCCCAAAGCTACCAGGTCGCCCTGCAGGCAAATCCCCTGACACTGCCGGTGGAAATGGTTCGCGATGTCCTGTTTTGGGGCAAGGCGCCACAATGGGGGCAACTGGCCGCTTATTCGGCGACCTCCGTACTGATTGCCTGCTCAGGGTTCGCCTGGTTCCAGCGGACACGCAAAGGCTTTGCCGACGTCATATGACGCTTGTTGGCGTGGCGCCCCGTCCAGCAGCCGCTATGATGATTCATGCACGGCTGGAGCCTGGGCCTGTCTGTGTTGATTGAAGCCAACATCGATCCTGAAAGACCGAGTATGCGTTGCCGTATTGACCAAAGGACCAGAAAACCGCATGGACCAGATCAACCGTCTTGTTGATTGCATTGACAAACTGACTCGCTCAACACATTCCAGATCCATTGAAGCCTTGCAACTGGTCAAGGAAATCGAGAATCGAGATCGGCTTATCAAACAACTGAACCTTGATTCAAAAGCGCTTCGCACCCGCCTGTCACTTCAAGAAGGCAAGACCGGGCGGCTGCGTGAGCGACTGCGGCTGGCCGAACAGCGCCTCAAGGACGCCGAGGCATTAATCCAGACAAAGGAAAAAGAGGCTGTCGTGTTTTCCGATTGGGCGGTGGATTTGCGTGCCCAACTGGCGGCCAAGCAAGCCGAGTTGTTCAAGCTTTCCGACTGGGGCAACGCCATCGAACGTGCACCGCTGCGTTATTTGATACGCAAGCAATTGTATAAATTATCGCGCCGGGTCTACGCCTGGTTGCCCCTCACCGCACAGCAGAAAAGCAAACTGGCGCGTCGGCTTCGAAATTGGCTGAAACCCGGCAAGGCAACACCAGGCGAATCATCGCCAGACGCTGGTTTTGCGCTGCAAACTCTGCCACCGCCCGTAAACGTTGCCGTACCGTCCAGCCTCGGGCAGCCCATGATCCTGATGTTCGGCGTGATTGACTGGCACTTTCGCATCCAACGCCCGCAAAACCTGGCCAAGGAATTGGCCCGGGCCGGACAAACGACTTTTTATATCTCGAACAATTTCATCGACGACGAGGCCCCCGGCTTCCAAGCAGAACCTTTGGAAGGCTCCCACCGGCTGTTCCAGATCCGTTTCAAGGTACGCGGTGCACCGGCCATCTATCATGCCCCGCCGTCAGCGGCCGTGATCCGCCAGTTGTGCGAAGGCCTGGCCATGCTCCTGGAAGCGGCGAACGTCGATGCCGCGGATTGCATTGTCCAGCACGCCTACTGGTTTCCGCTGGCAAGGCGTGTCCCCAACGCCACCCTGGTCTATGACTGCATGGATCATCACGAAGGTTTCGGCAACGTTGCCCAGGAACTGCTCGACCTGGAAATCGCCCTGATGCGCAGGGCCGATCTGCTGGTGGCGACATCCGACTGGATCGAACAACACGGCAAGCGGGAAAACCGCAACGTCGAGGTGATCCGCAACGCCTGCGAGTTCAGTTTCTTCAGCCGACGTCCCGACAGGGTCTACCGGGACCCTGCCAACAGAAAGATCATCGGTTACTACGGCGTTATTGCCGAATGGTTCGACCTGGACCTGGTCAAGCGGGTCGCCCAATCCTTCCCGCAGCACCTGATTCTGTTGATCGGCAGTGATATCGTCCAGGCAAAAAAACACTTCAAGGCCTGCCCGAATGTGATCCTGGAAGGTGAAGTCCCGTATACCGCCCTGCCTTACTACCTCCACGCCATGGACGTTTGCTTGCTACCGTTCAAGGTCATGCCGTTGACCCTCGCCACCAACCCGGTCAAGGTCTATGAATACCTGAGCGCGGGCAAACCGGTGGTGTCGGTGAAACTGCCGGAGTTGAGCCAGTTCGGCAAACTGGTCTGGGCGGTTGAAGAGCCGACTGAGTTCATCTCGACCCTGCGCGCTGTCCTGGGGGCACTGCCGGAGGCCAGCGCCACATTGGAGGCTCGTCAATCGTTCGCCCGAGGCCAGACCTGGCAGCACCGGGCCGCCAGCCTGCGCGATGCCATCGCGGCATTGCCCCAGCCCAAAGTCAGCGTCGTGGTGCTGACCTACAACAACCTCGAACTGACCAAGGCCTGCCTCGACAGCCTGTTGACCCAGAGCCAATACCCGAACCTTGAAATCATCGTCGTCGACAACCACTCCAGCGACCAGACCCCGGCCTACCTCACCGCCTGGGCCAAGGGACATCCGGACCGGATCGTCATCCTCAACCCGGACAACAAGGGCTTCGCCGCCGGCAATAACCAGGGCCTCGCAGCGGCCAGTGGCGACTATCTGGTCATCCTGAACAACGACACGGTCGTCACCGTCGGCTGGATCAAAGGCTTGATCCGCCATCTGCAGGACCACAAGGAAATCGGCATCATCGGCCCGATCACCAACAACATCGGCAATGAGGCCAAAGTCAGCACCCGCTATGGCCGGATCGAAGACATGCCCGCCGAGGCCGCGCAGATGACCCGCGCCCGTATGGGCGAGTGGTTCGAAATCAACACCCTGGCTTTTTTCTGCGTGATGTTCCCGCGCTCGACCTACGAGCAAATCGGTGGCCTGTGCGAAGAGTATGGCCTGGGGTTCTTCGAGGATGACGATTACTGCCGTCGCGTGCAGCGTCGTGGCATGCGCGCGGCATGTGCCGAAGACGTTTTCGTGCACCACCACCTGTCCGCCTCGTTCAACACCTTGGGCGCAAGGAAAAAACAGGCACTTTTCGAAAAGAACCGGGCGATCTACGAAAGCAAGTGGGGATCCTGGGTCCCGCACACGTACCGAGACGTATAAGCAGCCCCTTTGCAGGCAATGCCATTTATTCAAGGGAGCCGATGAATCCGTGGCGAGGGAGCTTGCTCCCGCTGGGCTGCGAAGCGGCCCTGAACCCAGCCTCCGCAGCGTGTCAGGTTGGTCGCATCCTGCCTTTTGGGGCTGCTATGCAGCCCAGCGGGAGCAAGCTCCCTCGCCACGGATCTTGGTTTGCCTTAATGGACAGCGTTGCCCCTTTAGCCGAGACGATATTTTGCCCAGATTCAGCCTGAAATACGCAGTGGTGTTGTTGGTTTTGCTGGCGAGTGCGGTGGTCGGCGCATACGGTTTTTCGACGCTTGAACTGGCGTCCATGAACAGCGGCACCCGGACGATATTGCTGTCACTGGCAGGGCTGGCCGCCCTCACCGTCTTCACTCGCAAGCCACCGATCATTCTTTGCCTGGGTTTGCTGGCGTGCCTGTCCATTGCCTGCGCACAGATTTGGCCGGTGATGGTCGTCGCGGTGTTCGCACTGTCTTCGACCGTGCTCGGCAGTTGGATGCTCAGGCAAGAAACCTTGGACGACTGGAGCGTCCACCTGCTGGTGGGAGCCGGTACGTTCGGCACGCTGACAGGCCTGGCGGCCTACTTGCCGATCAACTACCCCTGGCTGTATGGCGCGCTGCTGTTGTTGCCGCTTGTATTGGGGCGTAGACACATCACCTCGATAGGCCGTGAACTGTTGCGGCAAATCCGGGCCGACCGCTCAGCGCAAACACCCCTCCAGACGGGGCTCGACGTACTGATCTGCAGCTTCGCCTGCCTCTATGTGTTGGTCGCCTTCATGCCGGAGGTCGGGCACGACGCATTGGCCATGCACCTCTTTGTCCCGTCACACCTGGCCCAACAGCATCAATGGACGTTCGACGCCAGCACCTATGTGTGGGCGGTCATGCCCATGCTGGCCGACTGGATCTACAGCATTGTCTATATGCTGGCCGGTGAAACAGCCTCGCGCCTGAGCAACAGCGCGTTCACCCTGCTGCTGGCGTGGCAAATCCGCAACATGACCCTCTGGGCCGGAGGCTCCGCCACAAGCGCCCGCTGGGCCAGCCTGATCTTTCTGTCAACGCCTCTCGCCTTCGCTGAAAGCAGCAGCCTGCACATCGAATCGGCGTGGACCGCCTTCATGATGGCCGGGACGCTGGCGATCCTGAAGGTCTCAAGCGCTACGCCGGAGCCCAGGGAGCGCCTGTCGCAATTGCTCCTGGCGGGCCTCCTGCTGGGCTTCGCCATGGCGACCAAGGCGGTGACCCTGAGCGTCCTGCCGGTCCTGCTGGTGATCCTCTTGCTGCACTACAAGGCCTGGGCCGTCCACGGGATCGCCAAGACGGTCCTACTGGGCAGTGTCGCCCTGATACTGGCCGGTGCTACCCCTTACGTCTCTGCCGGGTACTTGACCGGCAACCCCGTGTTCCCGTTTTTCAATGCCATTTTCCATTCGCCGCTCTGGCCGAACATCAACTTCGAACCACCGGCCACTTTCGGTACCGGGGTGACCTGGGACACCCTGTATCGAATGGTCTTCAAGTCGCCTCAGTTCATCGAGGGGCGGGTTGGCGCGGCAGGTTTTCAATGGCTGCTGCTGCCCACGGCTGCCGTCGCCGTGCTGTTGAGTGGCAACAAAAAAGCCCTGTGCATCCTCCTGGTCGGCGCCGGCGCGATGTTCATGACGTTCCACTCAACGGCCTACCTGCGTTATGTGTTCCCCTCCTTCGCGCTGTTCTCAGTGATCCTGGCCCTGCCCTTTTCCGACGCCAGGATCTTCCCGCGCAGCCTCGCCATCATCGCCGGTGCCGTGCTGGTCCTGACCAATACCCGTTTCATCCAGGCCGCGACTTACTATGGCGACATCAAACCCTCTGCACTCTTGAGCACAGCAGGTCGGGATGCCTATCTATTGGAACGCCTGCCCATTCGAAAAATGGTCGACACCGTCAACGCCTTGAATACCGGACATCAGCCCGTGGCGGTCTTTGCGTCGCCCTTGATGGCGGGTTTACATGGCGATGCCCTTTACGCGTCGTGGTACAACCTGAAATGGAAAAACGAGTTCGACGCGGCGACCTCGCCATCAGAACTTGCCCAGCGCTTGCGCCGGCGCCAGGTGAGCTGGCTGGTGATCGACCTCAAGTCCCTTCACCAGGCGCCACTCGATCGGCTGCTCACGGTGTCCACGTCGTATGCCAGACTGGGTGACATGGAACTGCGCAAACTCAATGACACGCACTACGAACACCTGCTCAACCCAGAGCTGTCCAGCCTCGAGGGCTGGAGCCTGACGTCACCCTCGACCTATGACGCGTCGCGCAAGATCCTGACCGTCAACGTCAAGACACCGGCCACACAGCGGGTCGAAGTGACGCCGGGGCTGACGTACATCAACAGCGTTTCCGCACGTTGCGCAACGACGGTCACCGCCGGAAGAATCCAGGCCAATTGGATGGACGACCAAGGCAACTTCATTACCACCAGCATCGAAACGTTTGACTGCACCACGCAATGGGAGACCCATGAGATGAGCGTCGTCGCCCCTGCGAATGCCGCGTCCGTGATCATTTATGCATCCGGGCATACCGACACTCCCCTGGAGTTCAAGTCACTTTCATTCAGGCAATAGTGGGCGATATCGATGAACTCAAAAACAGCGCTTTTCACGGACGAGCAACGCGTCGCCGTCGTCATCCCCAGCTATCGGGTTACCGCTCATATAGACGCCGTCATAGCGGCCATAGGGCCGGAGGTCTGGCGCATCTACGTCATCGACGATGCCTGCCCGGACGGCTCCGGCGGGCATGTCCTGGCTTCCTGTCACGACCCCCGGGTCAAGGTGCTGCCCCATGAGGTCAACCAAGGCGTGGGCGGTGCGGTCATGACCGGCTATCGAGCCGCCCTCGCCGACGGTGCGAGTATCATCGTCAAAGTCGATGGGGACGGCCAGATGGACCCGACCCTGATCCCGCTGTTCATCGAGCCGATCCTGGCGGGAGAAGCCGACTACACCAAGGGCAATCGGTTTTTCGATCTGGAAGAGGTCCAATCGATGCCACGCATCCGCCTTTTCGGCAACGCCGTGTTGTCGCTGATGGCCAAACTGTCGACGGGTTATTGGGATCTGTTCGACCCCACCAACGGCTACACGGCGATTCACCGCGACGTCGCCAGGCTTTTACCCCTGGACAAGGTCAGCCAACGCTACTTTTTCGAGACCGACATTCTGTTCCGCCTGAACACCGTGCGTGCCGTCGTGGTGGATATTCCGATGGAAGCCCGATACGGCGATGAGGTCAGTCACCTCAATATCTCGAAAATCGTCGGTGAATTCCTGTTCAAACACCTGCGCAATTTCACCAAGCGTGTGCTCTACAACTATTATCTTCGCGACATGTCCCTGGCCTCGATCGAGCTGCCGATCGGGATTGTCATGTTCTTGTTCGGCGTCTTCTTCGGCAGTTATCACTGGTATGAATCGGCGCAGAATGGCATCGCGACTCCCGCCGGCACGGTGATGCTCAGTGCACTGCCCATGCTCATGGGGTTGCAGCTGATCATGGCGTTCCTCGGTTACGACATCGCCTCGGTGCCCAGCCGGCCACGGCAATCCAGGCGTGTTAAAGCAACGTCATTGCGGGAAGAAAACTCATTAAAGCGCTGAGAGATTTTTTATCGGACCCGTCGCTCAAGGCATTGGATGTCGATGGCAGCGAACGCCTGGAACTTCACGGCAAAGTGCTTGAGCGCAAGCGGATGCTTCGGGAAGTCTTCGTGGAGTTCCACCACGCGTTTCATCGCCTGGCGGACCACTATTTCAAGGTCGAAGGTCTTGAGGTGGAGTTGGGGGCAGGCATCGCCCCCATGCGTCACTCATACCCTGAAGTATTGGCCACGGACATTGTCGCCACCGAGCAACTGGACATGGCGCTCAATGCCGAGGCAATGAGCCTGGACGATCACTCGGTCAGGGCCTTTTACGCTCAGAACTGTTTTCACCACTTCCCTCATCCCGATCGCTTTTTCACGGAGCTGGAAAGAACCCTCAAGATCGGCGGCGGCGCCATTTTGATCGAGCCCTTCCACGGCCCCTTTGCCGCTTTTCTCTATAAGCGCCTGTTCAAATCCGAAGGCTTCGACATGCACTTCCCATCTTGGGAAACCCCGTCGACCGGGCCCATGAACGGTGCCAACCAAGCCCTCAGCTACATCGTCTTCATTCGCGACAGGCAGGCGTTCGAGCGCAAGCACCCGGGCCTGGAAATCGTCCACCAGGAAATCTGCGGCAACTATCTGCGCTACCTGATTTCCGGCGGCTTGAACTTTCGCCAGTTGCTGCCCGACGCGCTGATCTCTGTGCTCAAGGTCGTTGAAAAACTGTTGTATCCGTTGAGACGGGTATTGGCGCTGCACCACATCGTGGTCATCCGGAGGAAGTCTTGACCTTTATCAGGTACGGCATCATCCAACTCGTGGCCTATGCGCTGGACATGGGGACTTTCTTGCTATTGATGGCCTTGTTCAACGATCAACCCGTCCTGGCCAACATCGCCGGTAAAGGCGTCGCCGGTGTGTTCGCGTTCTTTTTGCATCGGCACTTCACGTTCCAGTCGACCGGCGGCGGCAGCAAGGTTCAAGCGGTGCGCTATTTCTCGTTGCTTGCCATCAATATTCCGCTCGCTTCGGCGCTGTTCAGCGTGGGGCTGTACTTCGTCAACAGCCCTGCCCTGGTGAAGTTTGTCTCCGATGTGGCCTGCGTGGTGCTGACTTACTGGATCAGCAAACTGTTCGTGTTCCATTGCGCTGCGCACCCGCCTGTTCCCACTGACCGCGCCGAAGGCGCATGACGATGAAGCTACTGATTACCGGCGCAACAGGCTATATCGGACAACGCTTGTCAGCCCTCGCGGCGGCCAGCGGACACGAGATCATTTGCGCCACGCGCCAGCCGTGCCCCGCCACCTATACCTGGCTCCCTTATGACCTGCAGGGCCCGGCGCCCGAGTGCCCGGCGGGCACTCAGGTGTTGATCCATTTGGCGGCCGACACATCGACATCTCCCACCAACGCGGACGACGAAGTCAAGGCGGCCGAGGCACTGATCCGTTGTGCCCAACAAGGCTCGGCCAGGTTCATCTTCATCTCCAGTCAAACCGCCATGGCCACGGCCCCTGGCGCTTATGGCCGGACAAAGTGGCGTATCGAGCAGCACGTATTGGCCGCCGGGGGCACCGTGATCCGTCCTGGCCAAGTGTATGGTGGCCCCGAACGCGGGCTCTTTGGTTTGTTGTCAGGGTTGGTGCGCCGCAGCCCGTTTGTTCCGATCCTGATGCCGGCGCCTGGCGTGCAACCTATTCATGTCGACGACTTGGCAGCCTCGATCTTAGCGGTCGTCGAGCGGGATGACCTTGACGCCGAGATCCTCAATCTGGGCGCCGTGCAGCCGATTGCCTTTGGCAGCTTCCTGATGTTGATTGCCGCGCACCGGGTGCGTGCCGCTCGCCTGCCAGTCCCTCTGCCGGTGGCATTGCTCAGGCTATTGCGCCTGTCACTCGGACGCTCCTTGAGCGCGAAATGGGGCCTGGCGCGGATTTTTTCCCTCATCCACCTGCCGCCCATGGACAGCGCGCAGTCCCTGCAAAAACTCGGCATCCAGTTGCGCCCCCTTGCCTACGGCATGCATCGCTCCGGCCATGGGCAACGTCGCGGACTTCTGCAAGAAGCCGCAATCCTCCTGCACTACCTGCTCAAACGCCCGCCGCAAAAAAGCCTGGTCAGTCGTTACGCCAGGGCATTGCAACGTGCGGGTAAAACCCGCCCCATCATTCATTCACCCTTGCTGATGCGCTGGCCGATACTCCTGGCGCTTCTGGACAATCCCGGTGTCCTGCACAAGCCCGACGGCCAGGAACTGTCCTGGCGCCTGCAGGTTGCACTCGGTATTGCCGAAGCCAGCCCCCAGGGCGCGCAAGTGTTTCTCGGCGCCCAACAGCCGCGCAGCCTGGTCGCCACGCTGGTTGCGCTGGGACTCACCTCGGTCAAAGCGCTGGCGTGGAAGATAGCGGCGCTGTTAGGCCGCCCCTTTGCCCGCCAGCTGTTGCATGGAAGTGAAGCCCACCGTGAAGCCTGAATTTGATGTGATCATTGTCGGCAGCGGTCCGGCCGGGACTTCGGCAGCCTATCCGCTGGTCAAGGCGGGCCTGAAAGTCCTGATGGTCGATGCCCAGGCCGATACAGGCTCAGTGACAGCGCCGACGCGTCCATTTCTCAGCGCCAGGGCAAACGACGAGCATCAGTGGAAATGGATGATCGGCGAAAACTTCCACGCCTTGAGCCAACTGGACGCGGTATCGCCCAAGCTGAAGACGCCGACCCACGCCCATGTTTTCGAAGGGTTCAGCGCCCGCAATCGCATCGAGACAGACAACTTTATCGGCATCGGTTCACTGGCCACCGGAGGCCTGTCCAATGCCTGGGGCTGCGGCGTGGCAACGCTCGGGGCCAGCGACTTTGCCGGGCTGCCCATCGATTACTCCGAGATGCAGGCGTCCTATGAAACGGTAACTCGCCGGATCGGTATCAGTGGCCGGATCGACGATGATCTCTCAAGCTACTTCGGTCTCGATGAGTGGTCGCAACCACCCCTGCCATTGGACACACTGCACCAGCGCCTGCTCGATCAATACACCCGGCGCCGATCGGCGTTTCCCGAACAGGGGTTTCGTCTTGGCCGCTCCAGGGTCGCCGTCTTGAGCCAACTGCTGGACGAGCGCAAGGCCTGCGACCTGTCTGGAAACTGCTTGTGGGGCTGTCAGAACCAGGCCTTGTATAGCGCCTCGCAAGAGCTGCAAAAACTCAAGCAATACCCTGGGTTCCAGCACGTCCAGGACTTCCTCGTGGAGGATCTGCAGAAACTGGACGGTGCATGGGCGATCACCGATCATCGCTGCGCCCGGCGCTTCTGCGGTACGCGCCTGCTGCTGGCAACGGGCACCCTGGCCACGACCCGGCTCGCCCTCAAGGGCCTGAACCATTCGACCCCGATCCCGCTGCTGTCATCACCGACGGCCGCCTTCCTGCTGTGGCTGCCGAAAATGCTCGGAACCCCAAGGGTGTCGACATTTGGCCTGGGCCAGCTATCGTTCGTCCTGGCGCTGACGGCCAGTACCACTGCTTTCGGTTCGACGTTCAGCACCACAGGCTTGCCGATGACCGAGTTTGTCAGCCGGATCCCCATGAGCAAACGCTACAGCATCGAACTGCTGAAAAACCTGCTCAGCGCCTGCGTCGTCGGGAATATCTTCCTGCCCGGGCACTTGTCTCACAACACGGCGGTCTTGCGCCCTGACGGTTCGTTGAGCATCAACGGCCACGAGCATCCGGAGCTTCCCGGCCTCATGAAGACCGCCGAGGCAAAGCTGCGCCGGATCTATTGGAAAATGGGCGCGCTATTGATGCCCATGAGCTTCACGGTCGGCAGGCCGGGGGCGGATATCCATTATGCGGGCACCCTACCCATGCACTCGACGCCCAGGATCGGGCAGACCGATTGCCTCGGCGAAATCGCGGGCCTTGGCGGCGTGCATATTGTCGACGGCGCCTGCCTGCCCAGCCTGACCGAGAAATCCCACACGCTGACTCTCATGGCCAACGCGGACCGGATAGCCCGTTCACTCGTAACAACGATAGGAAATCACAAGGCATGACTCGCAAGGTACTCTGCATCGTCGGTACGCGTCCGGAGGCCATCAAAATGGCCCCTGTGATCAAGGCGCTCCAGGCCCAAGACAATATCGTTTGTCGGGTGCTCGCCACCGCCCAGCACCGAGGCTTGCTGGACCAGGTGCTTGAGGGCTTCGCAATCACCGCCGATCTGGACCTGGACATCATGCGCCCCAACCAGTCATTGACGGTGCTGACCTCACGCTTGCTGCTTGAACTCGACGGGGTACTGCAAGCCGAGAAACCGGACGTCGTACTGGCTCAAGGCGACACGACCACGGTCATGTGCGCCGCACTGGCGTGTTTCCACCTGCGGATTCCCTTTGGCCATGTTGAAGCCGGCCTGCGTACCGGGGACCTAGGCAATCCGTTCCCCGAAGAAGCCAACCGGGTGATCGCCGGCAAACTGGCTCGCTGGCATTTCGCGCCGACCCAGCAGGCCGTGGACAACTTGCTGCGCGAGGGTGTCGCCGCCAGGGATATCACCCTGACTGGCAATACCGTGATCGATGCCTTGTTGATGACAGCCGCACAAGGCTCCGCCTTGACTATCCCACTGGACGCCAGCAAACGCCTGGTGCTGGTGACCGCCCATCGGCGGGAAAACTTCGGCGAACCGTTCCAGAATATCTGCCAGGCCCTCAAGGACCTGGCCGAGCGCAACCCAGGCATCCAGATCCTCTACCCGGTCCATCCCAACCCGAACGTCAAGGATGTCGCCCACCGATTGCTCGGCCAGACGCCGAACATTCTCCTCTGCGCACCGCTGGATTACGCACCGTTTATCGCAACAATGAAGCGTTCTTACCTGATCATCAGTGACTCCGGGGGCGTGCAGGAAGAAGCCCCGGCCCTGGGCAAACCCGTGCTGGTATTGCGGGAGGAAACCGAACGCCCGGAGGCCGTCGAGCTCGGCGTGGTCAAGCTGGTGGGCGCCAACCGGGACACCATCGTCGAACAGGCACAGCGCCTGCTCGATGACCCACAGGCTTACCAGGGCATGGCACGTGGGGTTTCCCCCTATGGTGACGGCAAGGCCGCCGCGCGCATCGTCGACGCTCTCAGGCAGTACTTCCAGTCATGCGCATGATCTACCTGTCCCCGGTGCCATGGGCCAGCTTCAGCCAGCGCCCCCATCACTTCGTCAACGGGTATCACCAGCAGACCGGGGCGCCGGTCTTCTGGATCGATCCGTACCCGACACGCTTACCGACGCTGACCGACCTCACGCGCAAGCCGCCTGTTGCCGATCAGCAAAGCGTCAGCGTTCCACCCTGGTTGCAGATCTGCAAACCCCGGAGCCTACCCATCGAGCCCATTCCGGGCTCAGCGTTGCTCCTCAAGCGACTGTGGCGCAACCTGTTCAAAGAGGCTGCGGCATTTTCCGCAAAAGGGCCCTGCATGATCTGTGTCGGAAAACCTTCCGAACTGGCCCTGCAACTGCTCGCCCTCATCCCTGGCAGCCGTGCCGTCTACGATGCCATGGATGATTTCCCGGCCTTTTATCAGGGCCTGTCACGCAGGTCCATGGAACGTCGCCAGGCGCAGCTCATTGGACAGGTGGGCACAGTACTGGCGTCCTCCAGCCCGCTTCGCGACAGACTCCTGGGCATGACCGACCAGGTAGAACTGGCCCTCAATGCCTGTGACATGCATGCCCTGGCGCCGGTCGAAAGCCTGGACTTCGGTGTCAAACAGCAGGTACTCGGCTACGTTGGCACGCTGGGGCGTTGGTTCGATTGGGAGCTGGTCATCGCGCTGGCGCAGGCCAATCCTGGAAACCAGATCCGACTGATCGGCCCCCTCTTCACACCACCGCCTTGCGTATTGCCCGCCAACATCGAGCTGCTCCCCGAGTGCTCCCATGCCGGTGCAATCGCAGCCATGACAACGTTTTCGGTGGGTTTGATCCCGTTCAAGCTCACTCGCCTGACCGCCTCGGTCGACCCGATCAAATACTACGAATACCGTGCCCTGGGCCTGCCCGTCATCTCCACTCGCTTCGGTGAAATGGCCCTGCGCGACCGAGAACCGGGGGTCTGGATCGTGGATGAAGGCACCGATCTGGGTAAAACCGCCATGGAAGCACTCTCCAGCCAAAGCGACCGCTCGACTGTTCATCAATTTCGTCAGGCGCACCGTTGGGCTCAGCGTTTTTCTGCGATCAATCTCAAAAACGGCCAATAACGGCCGATACCCAGGATAAGACCCCGCAACTGGGGCGCAGGACAGAACGGTAGGTCAGTCATGACAGAGATTTATTTGCTGATAGCGCACGGCACGGACCAGGGCGAAGCTTACGTCCTGGGCTGGTTCGATGACCGGAGCAAAGCCCGGGAAGTGGCCGAGCAGAAGGAATGGGAAGCGTACCGCGCCAGCCTGAAGGAGAAACACCCATGGTCCAGCCACAAGCCGCTGGCGCCGGACCAGACGGACTATCGCCGCTACTGGATCAAGACCATTTCCAAATTCGAGCATGTGCCGGTGCCAAGGTCCTTTGCGGTCCATTGATCACCACCCATGAATATTCAACGAAACGAGCGTTATCGGTGGCGGTCTAGACGATTAAGCCCATCCGATGAGAGCGTTCTTATGTTGAAATTCCTTGGTGGTACCGTAGGCATCATCTTCCTGATTGGCCTGATTGTGGTGATTGCGCTGTTCAAGTTCATTTTTTGAGCGTGGCAGCGGGGATCTTTGGTTTGGTGGTCCCTATTTTCAAGCGTAAAAAAGCCCAATCTTTGCAGATTGGGCTACGTCATTGTGGCCAACGGGTTCGCTTGATTCATGATGACATCCATTCAGGAATGTCCCGCATGGCGTGTAGAACTCGCCATACGTCAATGTGTTCGTTGCACTCCACGTAGAACACCAGATAGGGATAACGTTTCAGCGGCCAGCAGAGTAATCCGGGGACATCCAGCTCATGGGCGTACCTGGACATACCCGATGCCGGATGGCGGCTGATGTGCATATAGGCGTTTTCCAAGGCGTCGATGAAATTGAGTGCCGCCTGCTCTGCCTGCTCGCCTAGGTAATAGTTGATGGCGTCCTCTACATCCTGGCTGGCAAGAGCTCGCGCAATGACGGGCTTCGCCTTCATCCTCTCGCCTTGCGCACCTTGGCCCGAAGGGATTCGAAGTAGTCGCCATTCACAGGAGCAGTGGGAGCAGACTCCGCCCCGGCCAGTATCAAGCCACGCAGGTGCTGCCGATCCTGATCCTTGCGAATCAGCTCCCGCACATATTCGCTACTGGTGCTGTAGCCTCTCTGGCTAACCTGATCATCTATGAATGATTTGAGAGCGTCCGGCAGGGAGATGTTCATGGTACTCATGACTTTGCCTGTTTTTTGACAAAATTTGCCAAAGTATACACTCTTGGGCCAGCCTCGCCAGGGGTCGAACTCGAGTGAAACTTGTCGTCTTTGGCCAACCATGAAACGTGCAGATCGCAATGACATGACAGACATAGAGACTGCTATTGCTGACTGGGAACCGCTGAACCTTGAATGGCATCAAGGCTTCGCATTCATGGACGGTGTGCTGCTGGGCGATGGGCAAGTGTCTGATGTGTACATCATGCTCAACCCTCAAGGCACACGACCCGGCGAGTTGGCACAATGTGCCAGCGCTGGGCACTATCCGCCCTCGCCCTTGCTGGCCGGTCAGCCGGTTTGGCGGCATCGACGCAACCCTTGGGTGTTGCGCGACGCCCTGCGTGATTACTACCTGCTTCCGGCCTACCGGGAGCGCCACGGCTACCACGCGCTGCAGCCCTTGCCGTTTCGGTTCGACAAGGGCCTGGAAAGCCTCGGCCACCAATACTGGCGTGACGCAACTGGCGCCTATTGGTTCGGCGAGTACGCGATCACCCAAATCCACGAGGCGCGACCCGACAGGCTGGCCCTGCTGGCCTCGTCCCCAGCCACGGTGACTTCAGCGTCCGCCCTGTTCTGCGACGGTGCGCATCTCTTTTTGCAGGGGCACATTATCGCCAGCGCCACGGCGCGGGTGCGGTATTGCAACCACCCGTCCTATCGAGTGATCGACGATCAAGTCTATAGGGGCTTCAAGCCCCTGCACCAGAAGGACGGCACGCCGCTGCCGGTCGCCAAGCCGGACAACTTCCAGATGCTCGCCCAACGCTGGGGCACCGATGGGCAGTCGATCATCGTGCAAGCGCAGCAAGGCTCGAGCATTTCCTATGAGTACTTCTACCGCATCGACAATGCCGACCTGGCGACCTTCACCGTGCTTAACGAACGCTACGCCAAGGACAAGCAACGCGCCTTTTACCTGACCGGAAAAACCATTCGCTACGTGGGCGACTTCCACCTGCTCCAGTGCTGGCAGCCAGCGTTCGATGAATGCGGCCGCGTGATCAGCGCCAGCGAATACGAGGATGAGTATTTTGCCGTGGACGACCAGTACGTCTACGCCGCCGGGACCCGCCTTCGCGATGCCCATGGCCCGAGTTTTCGTCATTTGGGGTTCGACTATTACCGTGATCACCAACACGTCTACAGGCGCCAGAAACGCCTCGATGTCGACGTGGATAGCTTCGTCGTGACCCAACTCTATCGCCATGACCAGGATTACTCGCCCGTGCTGGCAGGTGACAAGCACGGCCCGCTGGGCTCTGGCGGCATCATCGATGCGGCCATGCAAGAGGCGTGGGCGCCTTACTTCGAAGCCCATCCGCAGTTGGAAGGTTATTGGTGGCACCGCTTGCAGGCACGGCCTGAAGCCGCACAAACGCACACGGAAACGCTGGCGCTACAGGCCATCGGTCTCGGTTTTGAGCTAGGCGACCAGGTGTATTTCCATGGACGTGTGATCAACGGGCTGGACGCAGCGAGTTTCAAATTGCTGGACACGCATCTGTGCGGCGATGCCAACGGCTTGTATCTGATCCCATTCCATAACGCCGACACGGAAGTACCCGAACGTTTTTCCCCGGAAGCGGCGGAACATTTTCGCTCACTCGGCCCACCCTACCTGACCGACGGCAAGACGGTGTTCTGCCACCGGATTTTTTACCATCCCCCGGAACCGATTCGTAAGGCACAAGCGGCCTCTTTCGAGTCCTGTGGGCATGGCTGGGCCAAGGATCGGGATGCGGTGTATTACTACGGCGAGGCGAAAAAGCGGCTACATCCCTCGGACACCCGCATTCTCGGCACCTATGCCATCAGCCCTACCCTGATTCTCTCGGAAGGCAAGCCGCTGGACGTGGCGTTCGATCCCGATGAGGTCCACGTGCCCCACCCTGACTTTTTGCAGTTGGGCACGCGCAAATTGTTCTGTCATCGACGCCCACTGAGCGCCAAGCGGATCGACCTGGCCACCCTCGAATTTCTGAATGACCGCTACGCCCGCGACAGGCATCGGTTCTACCATTACGACGGTTATGCGACGCTGAGCGAGGTCGATGAAACGCAGTATCGGGAATCGCTCGGCCAGCCGGCGGCAAGCGTTTAGAACTGCGTCACAACCGTAACGCCTGCGGTGTCAAACCGGTCCATGTTCATGAGCGCATCAATCGATTGCTCAAGGCTGATGGTCTTGCCCACCAGTTTTTCAGGCGCCAGCTTGCCGGACGTGATCATGTCCATCATCGCGCCGTAACGGTGAGCCTGCATGCCATGGCTGCCACAGATCTCCAGCTCGTAGGCAATGACCTTACTCATTGGGATCGAGGGCGTGCTGTGGTCCGCCAGCATCAAACCGACCTGGACATGCCTGCCGCGCCGCCTCAGATTATTGATAGAGTTGAAGCAGGTCGTTGGATGACCCAGGGCATCCAGCGAAACGTGAGCGCCGCCCTTCGTAATCTCGAGTACCGCCTCGGTGACATCCGCCACCCGGCTTGCGTTGACCGTCGCGACGGCACCAAGCGACTGGGCAAGCTTGAGCTTATCGTCGCAGATATCGATGGCGATGACGTTCGCCCCGATAGCGTGGGCGATCATCACCGCGGACAGCCCCACGCCACCACAGCCATGAACCGCCACCCACTGCCCCGCCGAGACCCTGCCTTGATCGACAACCGCGCGGAACGAGGTGACGAAACGACAGCCCAGGCTCGCCGCCGTGGCGAAGTCCATGTTTTCCGGCAACGCAACCAGGTTCAAATCCGCCTTGTGAATCCCCACATACTCGGCGAAAGAGCCCCAATGGGTGAAACCCGGCTGAAACTGGCTGTGGCACACCTGCTGGTTGCCACTATTGCATTCCGGACACGCGCCGCAGCCGCCGACAAAAGGCACGGTGATGCGATCGCCCACCTTCCATCTTGTGACATCTTTACCGACCTCAGCCACGATCCCTGCCAATTCGTGACCGGGCACATGGGGCAGTCGAATGTCAGGGTCGTGACCTTTCCAGCCATGCCAGTCGCTTCGGCAGACGCCCGTGCCAAGGACCTGAGCCACCACACCGTGACGCTCGGGGGTCGGGTCTTCGACGGTCATCAAACGTGGGGGTTGGGAGAAGGCTTCGTAAACTACGGCTTTCATGAGGATCCCTCTACTTTAGAAAAGCGCTATGCCTGAAACCGACAAACGGCCTGGGCTCAATTTACTATCAGATGGCTTGATCACGCAGCATTGAACCGTCCCTGCCTGACGCTCCCATGAAAAACCCAATCCGTTCAGATTGAGCTGTGTCGTTCCGGCATTCGCCGACGGATCATAGCTCTCTGCCACCTATTTCAACGTCCACGCTTTCAATCGGACGGTGTATTCACTACATTGAGCGTAACTCTGCCCACTCGACACGGACTGTCATGACTACGCTATCCCCGATCAGCCCTGCCATTCCCATCCAGATCCCGACTCGCTCTGCCGTCGCGGCATCGCCTGCAACAGTGATAGAGAGCGCTGATGTCTCGGCGGCTCGACCAGCGGCAATCGTCAGCCTGGGCAACCCCGTGGCCGATGTCGAATCACAGACCTATTCCCGACTCGGGCAACTGCCCGGCCAGGAGATTGTTCGTGTCTGGGAAAAGACCAGTCAGGATGCCGTCACTCGCGTCATGGGAACCAATCCCAGATCGCTGTCGATAGCCAACCGTTTCCACGGCCTGGGCGCAGCCTTGGTGGAGCAGTTCGCCAAGAGTGGTTCGAGCATTTCCCAGTCAGTGCTCCATACCACCACGGACGGGGCTCACAACGCCGCCGAGATAAAATCCGAACAGGCGCTGCTGCACAATAAAGCCGACAACCTGATCACCCTCAGCATCAAGACCGCCAGTGGCAAGACGGTTACCTTCAGCCTGACCAGCCAGGACGATGGACTTGGCGTTCAGGCTACGGTGGACGGCGACCCGCTGAGCGAGGACGAACTCAAGGCGATTGGCGTTCTGGGCAGCGCCTTTCAAGCGGCTGTCGACGGGCTGACCGCCGAGCCGCCCAAGCTCGACCTGAGCAAGCTGACGCAGTTCGACTCCAGCGTATTGGCATCCATTGACCTGAACGCCAAGCTCAAGGGCGTGGACGGTGAGGACCTGATCCTTGCCTACCGCGCCGACAGCCAGAGCCGCACCACGCAAATGAGTGGTCCAGATGGCGAATTGAACCTGAGCGTGGATCTGAAAAACAGCACAATCCTGGGTGATGCCAAGCAACAGGCCAGCGCCCTGAACAACTACCTCGCCCAGTTTGACCGGGTGCAGGAGCGCGGCAGTGCCAAGGCCGCCCTGATGGAGATGTTCAAGGACGCCTTCAGCGCCATGAACAGCCACTATCCACAGGGCGCTACCCCCACAGCGCCACTGACCCGGAATGCGACGGACAAAGGCCTACTGACCGGACTGGCAGACTTCGAGGCGTCCATCAAACAAACCAACAACGCGTCCAACCCGATGCGCCCGTCCGAAGTCGATAGCTTTGCTTATACCCTGTCGCAAAAAACTGTCGTTGCAGGTTCCATAATGAGCAATCGCAGCGTCGATCAAGTCCAGCAATCGAGTTTATCGGCCAGTTACCACAAGAGCCTGAAGGGCGGGAAAGCACCCGTGCTAGGCACAACGACCGACTCGCAGAACTATCTCTACGTAGAAGTGAATGACAAGGCCAGCAGCTCGGCCAGCCTCGCCTACAAGGATGGCCGACTGAGCAAAGCCACCGTCACGCAAAGCGCCAGCCAGGACACACGGACACAGCAATACGTCATGGGCAAAATGGTTGAAGAGACAGTGGTGCCGAAGGAACTTTCAACCAGCCGCAGCCACTTGGCATTGCTGGAGTACGCCGCCAAGGAAAGCAAGAAATCCAAGGACGCGCAGGAACAATCCTTATTGAAGGAAGCGCTCGCCACCCTCCACAGCTCGGTGATGTTGCAGGAAAATCCTTCGGCGCTGGCGCGTTGACACGCTGGGGAATGCGCATCATCACCTAGCGTAGTGCGACAGCGATTCCCTAGGCCATAGCGTCAGCTTGACGCGTTGTAGAACTACCAGAAGAAAACGGCCAAAAGTTTGCACCGACTGAATCCTCGACTGCTGAACTCGGCAACGAGACACTGAATGCTGGTCAGGATCGCCGGTAAGCGGGGTATTACGACGGACCTCAATCCGGTGTCGTCTCTTACGCCAATGGAACAACCCTGAGCCTGTTTGATTCGACCGTCGCAGCCATCTGCATTGCCTGCGGATAAGCCAGCAAACACTCAGCGATGGCAGGCTCCAGCTCAACCCGCACTCGCCTTGTCAGGGCCCGAGCACCGAAGCGTGGGTCATGCTTTTGGCACAGCCAGTCGCTTGCCGCAACGTCCAGGACCAGCGTACGGCGATGCTGACCGAGACGTTGGTTGAGTTTGTTCAGTTCGATCTGCAACAACGCTTCCAGCCATTGGGTTTCGATGCGTTGGAAAACCAGGATGCGATCAATACGGTTTAGAAACTCCGGTTCGAACCACGCGTGCAACGCCAGCTCCAACATAGCCTGCTCACCTTGTGGGGCGATGCCGAGCCAGCGCCGCCAACCGCGTGAAAAACGTTCCCTGTAGGTGGTCGCTTGCCGGGCTCCAATGTTGCTGGTCATGAAGATCAGGCTATTGCGAAAATCCAGTGTTCGGCTACCGCCCGCCAAGGTCAGTTGGCCGTTCTCAAGAATGCCCAGCAAACTGCGCACCACTTCCTTGCTGGCCTTTTCCAGCTCATCGAACAGCACGATGCCTGGGCGACTGTAGGTGCCTTGAATCAATTCGCTATTGAACAGACTGACGCCCTCTTTACTCCCCACATAACCAGGTGGCGCTCCGGTGAGCGCCGCCGAGTAATGCTCCTGGGCCAAGGTGTGCATGTCGATGCGACAAAAAGCATCGGCGCGACCGTGTATGGCCAGTGCCAGCAGACGTACGATTTCGGTCTTGCCGACACCGGTCGGCCCCATGAACAGGTTCACCGTCAACGGTCGCTCACGTTCACCAATATCGACCTTAACCACGTTTAGCAACGCCTCGACCGCGCGCATGACGTGTTCTTGGCCGACAATTCGACTGCGCAACAACGCCATGACTTGGGCGGGATTGAAGGCGAAGCGTGAGGTCAACAACTCTGCTGCCGGTGATGCGCTGGTCAGGCCAGGCTGGGGGTGGTTTGGGTCGATGCGATCATTCACCAAAGGCATGGTTTAGCCTGCGTGTTTTTCTTTACCGTCGTGGGGAAGCTCTCCCACCGGGCAATGAGCCACGCCGACGGTGCTACGGGTCAGTTTTTCGACGTTTTCCCGGGCTTTCTGCGCGTCCAGTACCCAGGTGCGGTAAAAGTCGAACGGGCAGTCAGCCACTCCCTTGTCGCCGTCCCCGGAGTGATAGACCCCGGTGTAACCGCGATGCAGCAGCTTGAACAAATGATTCTGTGATTGGTCGTTCGCTCGCGCATCGCGGATTTGCGAAACGGATAATTGTGCGTACTGAATGCCCATTTCCTCTTCACCGCATTCGCCCAGGGTGCGACCGTCGAAGCCAATAATCGCCGAGTGACCAAAGTAGGAATAAACCCCATCGAAGCCGGCCGCATTGGCCACTGCCACATAGCAATTATTGGCCCAGGCCATGCTTTTGGACATCATCACCTGCTGCTCTTTGGCCGGGTACATATAGCCCTGGCAACGGACGATCAACTCCGCTCCTTTCATTGCACAGTCGCGCCAGATCTCCGGGTAGTTGCCGTCATCACAAATGATCAAGCTGATTTGCAGGCCCTTGGGACCCTCGCAGACATAGGTCCGATCACCCGGATACCACCCTTCTATGGGGCACCAGGGAATGCACTTGCGGTACTTCTGGACGATTTCGCCCTGGTTATTGATCAACACCAACGTGTTGTACGGGGCTTTGTGGGGATGTTCCTCATGCCGCTCACCGGTCAGTGAAAACACCCCCCACGTGTCAGCCGCACGGCACGCGGCGGAAAAGATCGCAGTCTCTTCGCCTGGAATACTGGCGGCAGTCGCCATCATCTCATCGTGGTCGTACATGATGCCCATGGTGCTGTATTCAGGAAACACCACCAGGTCCATGCCGGGGAGACCGCTTTTCATCCCCGTGATGATGTCGGCAATCTTGCGGGCGTTTTCAATGACCTCGGCTTTTGTATGCAGCCGCGGCATTTTGTAATTGACGACCGCGACACCCACGGTGTCCGGGCTGCTGGAAATATCACCATGACGCATGAGATTTACCTCTGTTAATGACTGATCATCCAAGGTCTGGAGCCGGTTTTACGCTTGAGCCCCTGTGGATTTTCTTTGGTCGGGGCCAGCCGTTTGCTCGGTGCGCAACAACTGCACCCACTGGGATGACGACGGTTCTGCTGGTACTCGCCAAGCGTCTGCGGCGCGTGGGCACTTCGCTCGTTGGTCGCCATGGCCTGGCGTTGACTGCTCGACAACGTCGTCAGTGCCGGCGCAGACAACAACAACCGCCCTCCCGGGCCCGCGCAAGACGGGCACTGGCACGACTCGTGCCGTTGGGCCATGGGCCGCAACATTGTGAAAGAACCACAGGTTTGGCATTCGTACTCATAGGTCGGCATGGCGCTCTCCAGACATTGATCGAGCTCGGGCGTGTCTCACAGGTCCGGGGCAATCGGCAGATCGATACTGCCGTCGAGGTGTTTGATGGGACCGTTGGCGTTGGGGTTGATGTCGAACTCGAAGATTTCGGTGGGTAACCAGAGGGTCGCGCAGGCGTTGGGGATATCGACCACGCCGCTGATATGCCCTTGCACCGGCGCAGAACCCAACAGGGCATAGCCTTGGGCGGGGGAATAACCAAACTTGGTCAAGTAGTTGATCGCATTCAGGCAGGCCTGGCGATAGGCGATATTCACGTCCAGGTAGTGCTGTTTGCCGGCTTCATCCACCGAGATACCTTCGAAGATCAGGTAGTTCTGGTAGGTCGGGATGATCGGGCTGGGTTTGAACACCGGGTTCTTGATCCCGTACTTGGCCATGCCGCCCTTGATCAGCTCGACTTTCATATGAACCCAGCCGGCCATCTCGATAGCACCGCAAAAGGTGATCTCGCCGTCGCCCTGACTGAAGTGCAGATCCCCCACCGACAACCCGGCGCCTTTGACGTAGACCGGGAAGAAAATCTTCGAGCCCCGGGACAAGTCCTTGATATCGCAGTTACCACCATGTTCACGCGGTGGCACGGTGCGCGCGCCCGTGGCCGCGGCATCATCCCGGGCCTGGCCCTTGAGCTTGCCCATGTGTGCGGTGGCGGCCAGCGGCGCGTTGGCCAGGGGCGGCACGCGGGTCGGGTGGGTGTCGATCAGTTCCTGCTCACGGCGGTTCCAGTCGCCGAGCATTACCGGGTCGGGCAGGCAACCGATCAATCCGGGGTGGATCAGGCCGGCAAAGTTGACCCCGGGAATGTGCCGCGAGCTGGTAAACATGCCTTTGAAATCCCAGATGGCTTTCTGTGCGCTGGGAAAGTGATCCGTGAGGAATCCGCCACCGTTCTGCCGCGAGAAGAAGCCGTTGAAGCCCCACATCGATTCGGCCTTGGCGCCGATGTCCAGCAGGTCGACCACCAGCAGATCTCCCGGCTCGGCGCCATGCACGCCCACTGGACCGGACAGGTAGTGCACGGTGGACAAGTCGACGTCACGCACATCCGAGGCGTCGTCGTTGTTCTTGATCGCGCCAGCGGTCCAGTCGTAAGTCTCAAGAATAAAGTCGTCCCCCGGCTTGACCCAGCAGGCCATGGGAATGTCCGGATGCCAGCGGTTGTGGATCTGTTCGTTCTCAGTGGCGGGCTGGTTGAGGTCGACTTTGATCAAGGTATCGGTCATGGCGAAGCTCCTGAACATTAGGGATGTACCGCGTTGGAACCAGTCTCGAATGGCGGCACGAATCGGCCAATACGTTGGATGACGTACCCCTTTGAGCTGGTTTGCCAGCTGCTACAAGGGGGGCGATCGCGCCTACACGCAGAGGTAGCGACTGATGGTGGATTCGTCGACCTTGTCCCGGGTCTCCTCGATCACGAAGCGACCCTTCTCGATCACCAGGAAGCGGTCGGCGATTTCCAGGGTGAATGACAGCACCTGCTCGGAGACCACAATGGTCAGGTCGCGCAGGTGGCGGATCTCTTTCAAAGTGCGGGCGATGTCCTTGATGATCGACGGCTGGATGCCCTCGGTGGGTTCATCGAGCAACAACACCTTGGGATTGGTCGCCAGTGCCCGGGCAATCGCCAGTTGTTGCTGCTGCCCGCCCGAAAGGTTGCCACCCTTGCGCGAGCGCATGTCGTGGAGCACCGGAAACAACGCATAGAGGTCTTCGGGCACCTGGCCCCGGGCCGATGCCGGCAAGCCGGTCTGTATGTTTTCCAACACCGTCATGCTAGGGAAAATCATCCGCCCCTGAGGCACATAGGCGATGCCGTGCTCCACCCGCTCGTGGGTTTCCAGGTTCGAGACTTCCTGACCATCGACGCTGACCTGCCCCCGCCACTGCGGAAGGATGCCCATCAAACTCTTGAACAGCGTGGTCTTGCCCATGCCGTTGCGTCCCATCACGGCGACGATTTCGCGTTTGGCCACGGCCAGGTCGAGGTCGTGAAGGATCTGACTCTGGCCGTAACCACAGGACAGCTTGTCTACGTTGAACATGCCTGCTTCCTCAATGGCCTAAATAGACTTCGATGACTTTCGGGTTGCTCTGCACCGACTCCATGCTGCCCTCGGCCAGGACCTTGCCCTGATGCAGCACCGTGACCTTATGGGCGATGCTCTTGACGAATTCCATGTCGTGTTCGATCACCAGCACCGAGCGGCCCTGGCTGATGCGCTTGAGCAGTTCCGCAGTCTGTACGCGCTCGTTGACGCTCATCCCTGCGACCGGTTCATCGAGCATCAACAGGTCAGGGTCCTGCATCAGCAGCATGCCGATCTCCAGCCACTGCTTCTGGCCGTGGGACAGCAGGTCGGCCTGTTGCTGCAACAGCTCGCCGAGAAAGATCTCCCGCGCCACCTCTTCAACCCGGGCAATCACTGCGGCACTGCGTTTGAAGAACAACGCGCCAAACACCTTGCGCCCGGCCGGGTAGGACATCTCCAGGTTCTCGAACACCGTGAGGTTTTCGTAGATCGACGGGTTCTGAAATTTGCGCCCGACACCGGCACGGACGATGTTGTACTCGCGCATCTTGGTCAGTTCCTTTCCATCGAACTGGATGCTGCCGCTGGTGGCGCGGGTCTTGCCGCAGATCAGGTCGAGCACCGTGGTCTTGCCTGCGCCGTTGGGCCCGATCACCACCCGCACTTCATTGCGGTCGATGTACAGGTTGAGGTTGTCCACGGCCTTGAAACCGTCGAAGGACACCGTCAGCCCCTCGATAACCAGCACCGGCTTGTTCATCTGAAAACCTACGGCGGTCATGGTTGCGTCTCCAGCGAAGGGCGTTCAGAAGCAGGGGTCGGCGGTGCAGTGCGCGACGTCTCCGGCAGGGGCGCGGCAACGGCAGCTTGCTGCGGGGTACGCCGCAATAAACGGCCAAGGGTCTGGCGGCCATGGCTGTCCCAAAGTCCGGCCAAACCATTGGGGAAGTACATGACCACGGCAATGAACAGCCCGCCCATCAGGTACAGCCACAATTCGGGGAAGGACTCGGAGAAATAGGTCTTGCCGTAGTTCACCAGCAAGGCCCCATACACCGCGCCGAGCAGCGACATGCGCCCGCCGACAGCGGCAAAGATCACCATCTCGATGGATGGCACGATGCCGACGAACGAAGGCGACATGAAGCCCACCTGCAAGGCGAACATGGCGCCGCCTATGGCCGAGAAGGCAGCGGCGATGCAGAACACGAAAATCTTGAAACTGGCCACGTCATAACCGGAGAAGCGCACCCGCTCCTCTTTATCGCGCATCGCCATCAGCAGCCGCCCGAGCTTCGACGCAAGGACGAAACGACCGATGAAAATGCAGCCGAACAACAAGGCCGCGTTGATGAAGTACAGCAGCAGCTTGGCGCTGTCACTGCGCAGGTCCCAGCCGAGCAACGTCTTGAGATCGGTGATGCCGTTGACTCCGCCGGTCAGGCCCTGCTGGCCGACGATCAGCACCGTGAGAATCAGCGCGATGGCCTGGCTGACGATAGAGAAATAAACATCCCCCACCCGCCGCTTGAACAGCGCCATGCCAATGATGAACGCCAGCACTACCGGCACCAGGATCACCGCCAACAGGGTGAAGCTGAAACTGTGGAACGGTACCCAGAGCCACGGCAGTTCGGTGATCTGGTTCCAGTCCATGAAATCCGGAATGCCCGGCGTCGACTGGATTTTGGTGCTCTGCGGGTCGGAGGCTTCGAGCTTGAGAAACATCGCCATGCAGTAGCCGCCGACGCCGAAGAACACCCCTTGCCCGAGGCTGAGAATGCCGCCATAGCCCCAACACAGCACCAGGCCGACAGCGACGAAGGCATAGGTCAGGTACTTGCCCACCATGTTCAGGCGAAAGGCATCCAGGGTCAGCGGGAAGACCACGAGAATCAGCAGCGCCAACAGGGCCACGCCCAACAGGTTCTGCTTGCCCGCCAGCATCTTGTCTAAAAGCTTCATTGGCTCGCCTCTACTTGCGCACTTTGATGGAGAACAACCCTTGAGGGCGCAACATCAGGATCAGAATCACCCCGGACAGGGTCAGCACCTTGGCCATCGAACCACTGAGGAAGAACTCCGAGATCGATTGGGTCTGGGCAATGACGAACGCCGACGCAATAGTGCCGAACAGGCTTTGTGCGCCGCCGAAGACCACCACCAGGAAGGTGTCGACTATGTACTGCGAGCCCGCGGTGGGCCCGGTGGAGCCAATGGTGGTAAAGGCCGCGCCGGCCACCCCCGCGACACCACAACCGAGGGCAAAGGTCATGCGGTCGACCTTGCGCGTGTTGATGCCAACGGCACGGCTCATCAGCCGGTTTTGCACCGTGGCCCGCACTTGCAGGCCCCAGCGTGAGCGATAGAGCAAGAGAAAAATGGCCGCGGTGAGCAGCAGGGTCAGGGCCATCATGAACAGACCGTTGCGCGGGATCTCGATGGACTCGGTGAAGTTGAACGAGCCCATCAGCCACTCCGGCGGCGTGGCGCTGACTTCACGGGCGCCGAACACCGAACGGAAGGTCTGCTGCATCACTAGGGACAGCCCCCAGGTCGCCAGCAATGTGTCCAACGGACGCTTGTAGAGCCGACTGATCATCGCCCACTCCACCAGCCAGCCGATGGCCCCAGCCACCAGAAACGACAGGGCGATGGCGAGGAAAAAATAATAGGGTTGAAACCACGGGGCGAAATGACTGGTCAGGCTCGAACAGACATAGGTGGTGTAGGCGCCGATCGTGAGGAACTCGCCGTGGGCCATGTTGATGACCCCCATCTGGCCGAAAATGATCGCCAGCCCCAATGCCATCAACAGCAGCACACAGAACACGGACAAGCCGTTGAACCCCTGCATCGCCGCGATGGCACCAAATTCCGATAGCCATTCCATGATGATGGACTCCTGCTTGGAGGGAGGATGTGGAAAAACGTTGGAGCTCCATCGCCGGCAAGCCAGCTCCTACAGGGTGTTGGAGTCGACTTGCCGCGATGGCCCAGACCTTACTGATAGCCTTTAGGGAACGGATTCGGCTCGATCAGATCGGACTCGTACACCACTTTGAACTGGCCATCGGGCTGCACTTCACCGATGCGGGTCTTGCTCCACAGGTGATGGTTTTCATGCACTTTGACGTAGCCTTCAGGCGCGGTTTTCAACTCAATGCCCGGCGAGGCTGCAACCACTTTGTCGACATCGAAGCTGCCGGCTTTTTCCACCGCGGCCTTCCACAACCATGGGCCCAGGTACGCGGCCTGGGTCACGTCGCCGATCACCGAATCCTTGCCGTACTTGGCCTTGAAAGCGTCGACGAAGGCTTTGTTGTTGGGGTTGTCCAGGCTCTGGAAGTACTTCATCGAGGCATAGAAACCGGCCATGTTCTCACCGCCGATGCCCAGCAACTCATCTTCGGTGACCGAGAGCGTGAGCAAGGTCTGCTTGGCCGAATTGACACCCGCCGCATTGAGTTGCTTGTAGAAGGCCACGTTGGAGCCACCCACCACTGCCGCGAACACCACGTCGGGCTTCTTCAACTTGACTTTGTTGATCAGCGAACCGAACTGGGTGTTGCCGAGCGGGTAATAGTCTTCGCCGACCACGGTGCCGTGCAGCACGTTTTCAATGTGCTTGCGGGCAATTTTCATCGAGGTGCGTGGCCAGATATAGTCCGATCCCACCAGGTAGAAGGTTTTGGCGCCTTTGGTCTTGGCGATCCAGTCGAGGCTGGCGAGGATTTGCTGGGTGGCTTCCTGGCCCGTGTAGATCACGTTCTTCGACTGCTCCAGCCCCTCGTAGAAAGTCGGGTAGTAAAGCAGGCCGTTTTCTTTCTCGAAGATCGGCAGCACAGCCTTGCGCGACGCCGAGGTCCAGCAGCCGAACACCGTGGCCACCTTGTCGTTGACCAGAAGCTTCTTGGCCTTCTCGGCGAAGGTCGGCCAGTCGGAGGCGCCGTCTTCTTGGATCACCTTGATCTGCCGACCGAGGATGCCGCCTGAAGCGTTGATCTGCTCGATGGCCAGGCGTTCGGCCTGGATCGAACCGGTCTCGGAAATCGCCATGGTGCCGGTGGCCGAGTGCAACTGGCCCACCGTGACTTCAGTGGCGGTCACCGCCAGGCCGGTGCTATTGGCCTCGTCGGCCCATACACCCTGGCTAAACACACTGGCAGCCAATAGCGACAGGGCCGCCGCCCCCAGCGCCAGGCGGCGCGGCAACAGGCCTTTGGTCCGGATCAATCGTGGTTCCATGCTGCTACTCCTCTGCGGTGACGCTGACAGCTCGCCTTGGGGCGGCCGGCAACGGTGGTGGCATCAGCATGGCTGCGCGGATCGGCGACGGGTATACGCAGCCTGACGTAAGCGCATACGTCATTTGACGTAGGGAAAAATGCACCAAGGCGGCGCAGGCTATCGCTCCAGGCCCCGCCTGAACGGCACTGCGCGGACGCGCGCGCAGGCAACAGTTGGCGCGGCAAGACGGCGCGGTGCAGGGCATGAAAATTGCTCGGCTATCCGCCACGGGCACACCCGCCAGGCACGGAGCGCCTTGACCCCAGGAGTCTTTCGCCGTGCTTCCACCTGGCACCCAGCGCATCGCCAAGATCCGTCGCGACTACAACAGCTGGGTCGCCGACGAAACCATGGAAGACTACGCCCTGCGTTACACACCAAAGTCCTTTCGCAGGTGGTCGGAACTGCGCATCGCCAACACCGCCCTGGGCGCGGTGTCGTTCCTGGCCCTGGAGGCGATTGGCGGGGTGCTGGCCCTGAGCTACGGCTTCACCAACACCTTCTGGGCGATTCTCGCCGTGAGCCTGATCATCTTCCTCACCGGCCTGCCCGTCAGCTACTACGCCGCCCGCTACGGCGTCGATATGGACCTGTTGACCCGCGGTGCCGGCTTCGGCTACATCGGCTCGACCATCACCTCACTGATCTACGCCAGCTTCACCTTTCTGTTCTTCGCCCTGGAAGCAGCGATCATGGCCCTGGCCTTGGAGCTGTACTTCCATATCCCATTGGCCTTTGCCTATGTGATCTGCTCTGTGCTGGTGATCCCCCTGGTGGCCTATGGGGTGACCCTGATCAGCCGCCTGCAACTCTGGACCCAGCCGTTGTGGCTGGTGCTGCTGGTGCTGCCCTATCTGTTTGTGCTGCTGAAAAACCCCGAGGCCTTCAGCGACTGGACCAGTTTCCAGGGCCGTGATGCCAGCGGCGACTTCAATCTGCTGGCGTTTTGCGCGGCCTGTACCGTGGCCCTGTCCCTGGTGACGCAGATCGGCGAACAGGTCGACTACCTGCGCTTCCTGCCGGAAAAAACCGCGTCCAACCGCAAGCGCTGGTGGGCCGCCCTGCTCTGCGCCGGCCCCGGCTGGATCCTGCCCGGCGCCCTGAAAATGTTCGCTGGCGCCTTCCTGGCGTTTCTCGCCCTGCAACACGAGATCCCCATCGAGCGCGCTACGGAGCCGACCCAGATGTACCTGGTGGCCTTCGGTTATGTGTTCGCCTCGCCGGAATGGGCCCTGGCGGCCATGGTGCTGTTCGTCTTCGTCTCGCAGATGAAGATCAACCTGACCAACGCCTACGCCGGCTCCCTGGCCTGGTCGAACTTTTTCGCCCGGGTCACCCACAGTCACCCCGGCCGCGTAGTTTGGCTGGTGTTCAATGTGGCGATTGCCCTGATGCTGATGGAGCTGGGGGTATTCGACGTCATCGACCAGGTGCTCGGTCTCTACGCCAACATCGCCATCGCCTGGATCGGCTCGGTGGTCGCCGACCTGGTGATCAACAAACCCTTGGGGTTGTCACCGAAATACATCGAGTTCAAGCGCGCTCACCTCTACGACATCAACCCGGTGGGCGTCGGCTCCATGCTGATTGCCTCGCTGCTGTCGGTCCTCGCCCACTTCGGTCTATTTGGTGCGCTGGCCCAAGCCGCCCCGCCCTTCGTCGCCCTCGGCACCTCGCTGGTCATGACCCCGCTGCTGGCCTGGGCCACACGCAGCCGCTATTACATTGCCCGCACCCGCGATCCGCTACTGCTGCAACCGGTGGCACCGAGCACGCTGATCACCTGCGGCCTGTGCAGCAACCCGTTCGAAACCGCCGACATGGCTTTCTGTCCGGCCTACAGCACGCCCATCTGCTCACTTTGCTGTTCGCTGGACGCGCGTTGCGGCGATCGCTGCAAACCTCACGGGCGTCTGTCGGCGCAGTTCGAAGCGCTGTTGCATTGGTTGCTGCCCAATGCAACGGTGCCACGCCTGCACACCCGGCTAGTGCATTACCTGGGCCTGCTGCTCGCGCTGATCCTGATGCTCAGCGGCGCTCTGGCGCTGATCTATGGCCAGGCCTCCCAGGGACTGCCCCACTCGCCGCAAGCCCAGGCGACGCTGTACCAGGCATTTTTCCAGGCCTTTCTGACGCTCTCGGTACTGGCGGCCATCCTCGCCTGGTGGGTCGTTCTGACGCGGGAAAGCCGCCGCGTGGCCCAGGAAGAATCGGACCGCCAGACCCTGCTGCTGATGCAGGAAATCGAAGCCCACCGCTTGACCGACCAGGCCCTGCAAGATGCCAAGGAGGCTTCCGAAGCGGCCAACGCGGCCAAGAGTCGCTACGTCACCGGACTGTCCCACGAACTGCGTACGCCGTTGAACAGCATCCTCGGTTTTACCCAGATCCTGCAGCGCGACGCGGCCATGCCGGAGCAGCATCAGGATGCCCTGGCGACCATCCTGCGCAGCGGCTCGCACCTGCTGTCGCTGATCGACGGCCTGCTCGATGTGGCCAAGATCGAGGCAGGCAAATTGCGCCTGGAACCGACGGAAATCCCCTTCCCGGAACTGATCCACGATCTGGAGCTGATGTTCACCCCACAAGCACGGGACAAAGGGTTGCGCTTTCGCCTGGAGCTGATCGGCAAGATGCCGGCGGTGGTGCGAGGCGACGAAAAGCGCGTCCGGCAGATCCTCATCAACCTGTTGGGCAATGCGGTCAATTTCACCGACAGCGGCGAAGTCTGCCTGCGGGTCAGTTACATGCGCGAGACGGCAACCTTCGACATCATCGACACAGGTATCGGCATCGACCCCGAGCACATCGAGCGAATCTTCCAGCCTTTCGAACGCGGTGATCTGATGCGCCAGGACAAGGGCGTTGGCCTGGGCCTGACCATTACCCGCATGCTCACCTCGCTGATGGGCGGCGAGTTGCAGGTCAAGAGTCAGCAGGACAAGGGCACCTGTTTCCAGGTGCGCCTGTTCCTCTCGCAAGTACGGGTGCCGCAAGCGGTGATCCATGTCGAACACGACATCATCGGCTACCAGGGGCCGCGGCGTCTGGTGCTGGTAGTGGACGACCATGTGGACCATCGCAAGGTCCTCAGCGGCATGCTTACGCCCCTGGGCTTTGAAGTGGTCCAGGCCAGCAACGGCCAGGAAGCGATTCGCCAGGTCGCCCTGCTGGGGCCGGACCTGATTCTCATGGACCTGTCGATGCCGACGATGGATGGCTGGGAAACCAGCCGGCTGATCCGCCGCAATGCGTTGTCCACGGCACCGATCATCGTGATATCGGCCAATGCCTTTAACGACGAGCGCGAGCGCAGCCTGGCCAGTGTCTGCAACGACTACCTTGCCAAGCCGGTACACACCCCGGAGCTGCTCGAGCGGATCCAGAAACAGCTCGACCTGCACTGGCTGCGCCGCGAAAAACCAGCCCCTGCGACATTCCCCGAACCGGGGATATTGCCCTCACAGCCTGACCTCATCGCCCTCGGCGAACTCAGCGCCATCGGCTACGTACGCGGTCTGCACGAAAAACTCGACGCCATCCAGGCCGAGACGCCAGCCACCGCCCCTTTCATCAGTTCGCTACGCAAGCTGCTGAAAAATTTTCGCCTGGACGAAATCAACCGCGCCCTCAAGGAGGCAGAAGATGAATGCACTGACCACAGTCGCTGAACCCGGTGTCGTGTTGATTGTGGACGACACCCCGGACAACCTCGCCATGCTCTCCGACGCCCTCAACGATGCCGGCTACATGGTGCTGGTGGCCCTCGACGGGCTCAGCGCCCTGAACCGCATCGAACGCCGGCGTCCAGACCTGATCCTGCTGGATGCGATGATGCCGGGCCTGGACGGCTTCGAGACCTGCCGGCGGATCAAGGAGCAACCGGCCAACGCCGATATTCCAGTGCTGTTCATGACCGCGCTGACGGAAAGCAGGCATGTGGTCCAGGGCTTTGAAGTGGGTGGCAGCGACTACGTGACCAAGCCGATCCAGACCGACGAAGTGCTGGCCCGAGTCGCCGCGCACCTGCGCACCTCGCGCATCCTGCTGTCGGCCCGAGCGGCGTCACAGCCAGCCCCGCCGAGCCTGGACGACGAACCGGCGCACAGGGTGCTGTCGGCACGCTTTCAGCTCACCGGTCGGGAAGTCGAGGTTCTGCGCTGGGTGGCCTGCGGCAAGACCAACCGCGACATCGGCACCATTCTTGATCTGAGCCCACGCACCGTGAACAAACATCTGGAACATGTGTATGTGAAGTTAGGTGTAGAAACACGCACAGCAGCGACCTCCGTGGCCTTGTCGGCCATGACCGATTCTCGCAACAGTGCTTCAAGGTGAGCCACGATAACCGGACGTATCGTTGAATGAGCACTGGGGCCGTTTTCGTCCATGACAGAACCTGGAGGATGAAGCAGGAACGTTAGAAACGGCTCTGGATTTTCAGCCCTGCCACCCAGGCAATGCGGGGGTATTTTTTAGGCATGAAAAAGCCCAACCTTTTCAGATTGGGCTAAGTCATTGAAAAATATGGTCGGGACGGAGTGATTCGAACACTCGACCCCTAGCACCCCATGCTAGTGCGCTACCGGACTGCGCTACGCCCCGACTAGGCGTGAATCTTGTTCCGCTTCTCAACGGAACGCTCAGGAATATATCGCAAGCTTTTGAAAACTGGAAGTATTTAAAAGCAGAAATTTATTTCTTGAGCACCACCAGCACATCTTCAAGCTCGGCGATCATCTGGCGGATCATCTGTTTGTACTGGGTTGTATCGTCTTTGGCCTCATCACCGGAGAGGCGCAGGCGTGCGCCGCCGATGGTGAACCCCTGATCGTACAGCAACGCGCGGATCTGCCGGATCATCAGCACGTCTTGACGCTGATAATACCGGCGGTTTCCGCGGCGCTTGACCGGGTTGAGTTGAGGAAACTCCTGCTCCCAATAGCGCAGCACGTGCGGCTTTACCGCACACAGCTCGCTGACTTCACCAATGGTGAAGTAGCGTTTGCCCGGGATGACGGGTAGTTCGTCGTTATGACTTGGTTCCAGCATAAGCCTCAACTCGGGCCTTCAACTTCTGCCCTGGACGAAAGGTGACCACACGGCGAGCCGTGATCGGGATTTCTTCTCCCGTTTTCGGATTGCGGCCAGGCCGCTGGCGTTTGTCCCGAAGGTCGAAATTGCCGAAACCGGACAACTTGACCTGCTCGTTGTCTTCCAGAGCGTGCCTGATTTCTTCGAAAAACAGTTCGACCAATTCTTTGGCCTCCCGTTTATTCAGGCCCAGCTCCTCATACAGACGTTCCGCCATCTCAGCTTTCGTCAGAGCCCCCATACGTCACTTCCTTAACGTGGCGTTCAACCTGTTTTCGAGCGAGGTGAGGATATTCTGCGTTGCGGTATTCACCTCATCGTCATTAAGAGTGCGCGATGGATGCTGCCAGGTCAAGCCAACTGCAAGGCTTTTTCTATGCGGATCAATACCTTTACCCTGATACACGTCAAATAGCCTGAGGTCCGTCAGCCATTCGCCTGCATTTTCACGGATTACCTCCAGCACGGCGCTGGATGCAACGTCGCGATCGGCCAGCAACGCCAGGTCACGACGCACTTCAGGAAAGCGTGATAACTCCTGGAATTTCGGCATTTTCCCCTGGGCGACTTCAGCCAGAACCAGCTCGAAAACGAAGACCGGACGATCAAGGCCCAGGGTTTTCGACAGTTCCGGGTGAATGGCACCGACATAGCCGACTTCGCGCCCGTCTCGCTCGATGCGTGCGGTCTGTCCAGGATGCAGCGCTGGATGCTTGCCCGGCACGAAAGTGAACGCGTCGAGCGCACCGGCGAAGCCGAGCACCGCTTCCACGTCAGCCTTGACGTCGAAGAAATCGACGACATCGCGACCTTGCGCCCAGCCTTCCGGCAAGCGACTGCCGCAGACCACACCGGCCAGCATCGACTCTTGCTTCAAGCCGTCCAGCTGCCCGACGAAGCGCAGGCCGCTTTCGAACAGACGCACGCGATCCTGCTGACGGTTCAGGTTGTGCTGCAGCGACTTGACCAAACCAGGCCACAGCGACGAGCGCATGGCGGCCATGTCGTTGGAGATCGGGTTGGCCAGCAACAGCGGCTCGACACCTGGATTGAACAGCTCGAACTGACGCGGATCGATGAAGCTGTAGGTGATCGCTTCCTGATAACCGCGGGCCACCAGCAGGCGGCGCAGTTCCGGCAGGTCGCTGCGAGCTTCAGCCTTGGCCTGTGGGGCCAGGCGTGCTTGCGGGTAGCGAACCGGCAGGCGGTTGTAGCCATACAGGCGGGCCAGTTCTTCGATCAGGTCGACTTCCAGGCTGATATCGAAGCGATGGCTTGGCACTTCGACGCGCCACTGCCCTGCCCCATCCGCACTGATACCCAGGCCAAGGGCACTGAGCAGGCGCTCGACTTCGGCAGCGTCCATTTCCATGCCCAGCATCTGGGTGATGCGTTGGGCACGCAGGGTGATCGGAGCGATCTTCGGCAGGTGCTGTTCGCTGACAGTTTCGATGATCGGGCCGGCTTCGCCACCGGTGATGTCCAGCAGCAGGCCAGTGGCGCGCTCCATGGCTTCACGGGCCAGTTGCCAGTCCACGCCACGCTCGTAACGGTGCGAGGCATCGGTGTGCAGCCCATAGGAGCGCGCCTTGCCAGCCACTGCGATCTGGTCGAAGAACGCGCTTTCAAGGAATACGTCACGGGTCGTGGTGGAGACGCCGCTGTGCTCGCCACCCATTACGCCGGCAATCGCCAAGGCGCGGGAATGGTCGGCAATCACCAGTGTATCGCTGCGCAAGGTCACTTCCTGGCCGTCGAGCAGGACCAGCTTCTCGCCCTCTTCGGCCATGCGCACGCGAATACCGCCGTTGATTTCGGCGAGATCGAACGCGTGCAGCGGTTGACCCAGCTCCAGCATCACGTAGTTGGTGATGTCGACGGCGGCGTCGATGCTGCGCACGTCGGCGCGGCGCAGGCGCTCGACCATCCACAGCGGCGTCGGCTTCGACAGGTCGACGTTACGGATCACGCGGCCCAGGTAACGTGGGCACGCGGCCGGCGCGAGGACTTCAACCGAACGCACCTCATCATGCACCGCTGGCACGGCCGCGACCACAGGACGCGTCACGGGGACGGCATACAGCGCGCCGACTTCACGGGCCAGACCGGCCAGGGACAGGCAGTCGCCACGGTTCGGCGTCAGGTCGACCTCGATGCTCGCATCGTCCAGGCCCAGGTATTCACGAATATCCTGGCCCACCGGCGCATCCGCCGGGAGTTCCATCAAGCCATCGTTGCCTTCGCCAATCTGCAGCTCGGCCTGGGAGCACAACATGCCGTTGGACTCGACGCCGCGCAGCTTGGCTTTCTTGATCTTGAAGTCGCCCGGCAGTTCGGCACCGATCATGGCGAATGGGATCTTCAGGCCCGGGCGCACGTTAGGTGCGCCGCAGACCACCTGGAAGGTTTCCGCGCCATTGCTGACCTGGCAAACCCGCAATTTGTCAGCGTCCGGGTGTTGCTCGGTGCTCAACACCTCACCCACCACCACGCCGCTGAACTCACCGGCGGCCGGCGTGACGCTATCGACCTCGAGGCCGGCCATCGACAGGCGAGCAACCAGCTCGTCCCGACTTACCTGCGGGCTTACCCAGCCGCGCAGCCATTGTTCACTGAATTTCATCCTGCTCTCCCAATAGATTCGTTACGGACTGCGGCCTAGCGAAATTGCGCAAGGAATCGCAAGTCGTTGTCGAAGAACAGGCGCAAGTCATTCACACCGTAACGCAGCATGGCCAGGCGCTCGGCGCCCATGCCGAAAGCAAAGCCCGAGAACTCTTCCGGATCGATGCCGGACATACGCAGCACGTTCGGGTGAACCATGCCGCAGCCCATGACTTCCAGCCAGCCAGTCTGTTTGCAGACGCGGCAGCCTTTGCCGCTGCACATCACGCATTCCATGTCGACTTCAGCGGAGGGCTCGGTGAACGGGAAGTACGAAGGGCGGAAACGCACGGCCAGTTCTTTTTCGAAGAACACCCGCAGGAACTCTTCGATCGTGCCTTTGAGGTCGGCGAAATTGATGTCGCGATCAACCAGCAGGCCTTCGACCTGGTGGAACATCGGCGAGTGGGTGATATCGGAGTCGCTGCGGTACACACGGCCTGGGCAGACGATGCGGATCGGCGGCTGCTGCGATTCCATGGTGCGGACCTGTACCGGCGAGGTGTGGGTGCGCAACAGCATGTTCGCATTGAAATAGAAGGTGTCATGCATCGACCGGGCCGGGTGATGGCCTGGGATGTTGAGCGCTTCAAAGTTGTGGTAGTCGTCTTCGACCTCAGGGCCTTCGGCAATGCCGTAGCCGATGTGGGTGAAGAACTGCTCGATGCGTTCCAGCGTGCGGGTCACCGGATGCAGGCCGCCGGAAGTCTGGCCACGGCCAGGCAGGGTCACGTCGATGGACTCGGCGGCGAGTTTGGCAGCCAGATCCGCCTCCTCGAACAACGCCTTACGCGCGTTAAGGACCTCTGTGACACGTTCCTTGGCAACGTTGATCAGCGCACCGACCTGCGGACGCTCTTCGGCCGGCAGGTTCCCCAGGGTCTTCATCACCTGGGTCAACTCGCCCTTCTTGCCAAGGTACAGAACCCGGATTTGCTCCAGGGCATTGATATCTTCAGCGCTTTGCACAGCCTCTAGTGCTTGAGCGACCAGCGCATCCAGGTTTTCCATGTACAGACTCCAGATACAAAATAGGGGAAGAGCTTTAAGGCTCTTCCCCTATTTATGACGTTTAACACCCGAGCCCACAGAGGTGAGCCCTGGTGACTGTCGGGGGTACTTAAGCCAAGGTGGCTTTAGCTTTCTCGACAATCGCAGCAAACGCCGCTTTTTCGTTCACTGCCAGATCAGCCAGAACCTTACGGTCGATCTCGATGGACGCTTTTTTCAGGCCGGCAATGAAACGGCTGTAGGACAGACCGTTAACACGAGCACCAGCGTTGATACGAGCGATCCACAGAGCGCGGAACTGACGTTTTTTCTGACGACGGTCACGGTAGGCGTATTGGCCTGCCTTGATTACCGCTTGCTTGGCAACACGGAATACGCGGGAACGCGCGCCGTAGTAGCCTTTAGCAAGTTTCAGAATTTTTTTGTGACGCTTACGGGCAATGACGCCACGCTTTACACGAGCCATGAGTTACTTCCTCTATTCTTGATCCAAAAATTAACGAAGGCGCAGCATGCGCTCGACTTTTGCCACGTCAGACGGATGCAGCAAGCTGCTACCGCGCAGTTGACGCTTACGCTTGGTCGACATTTTGGTCAGGATGTGGCTCTTGAAAGCGTGCTTGTGCTTGATACCGTTAGCAGTTTTCAGAAACCGCTTAGCAGCACCACTTTTGGTTTTCATCTTTGGCATGTTCGGATACTCCGCATTCAGTTGATAAACATAATCGCAAGGCCTGCCGTGCCCTGGTGATTACTTCTTCTTTTTCGGGGCGATGACCATGATCAGCTGGCGTCCTTCCATCTTAGGATGCTGTTCGACCGAACCGTACTCGAGCAGGTCTTGTTCAACCCGCTTGAGGAGTTCCATCCCCAGCTCCTGGTGGGCCATCTCACGGCCGCGGAATCGCAAGGATACCTTGGCCCTGTCCCCGTCACTCAGGAAACGTACCAGGTTGCGCAGTTTTACCTGGTAATCCCCTTCCTCCGTCCCTGGACGAAACTTGATTTCTTTTACCTGAATCTGCTTCTGGTTTTTCTTCGCCGCGGCAATCTGCTTCTTCTTTTCGAAGATCGACTTGCCGTAGTCCATCACCCGGCAAACCGGTGGGACTGCGTCTGCGGAAATTTCTACCAGATCAAGCTTGGCTTCTTCAGCAATACGAAGCGCTTCATCAATCGAGACGATGCCAATCTGCTCGCCGTCAGCGCCAATTAACCGAACCTCGCGTGCCGAGATATTCTCGTTGATCGGGGCTTTCGGTGCAGCTCGTTTATCTTGTCTCATTTCACGCTTAATAATAATTACTCCAAATCTGGGCGACCACGCCGGGAAACCGCTTGCGCGAGGAACTCAGCGAATTCGGCGACGGGCATCGAGCCCAGGTCAGCACCTTCACGAGTACGCACAGCGACAGTCTGCATCTCGACCTCCCGATCTCCAATAACCAAGAGAAAGGGAACCTTGAGCAAAGTATGCTCGCGGATTTTAAAGCCGATCTTTTCATTTCTCAAGTCGGACTTGGCACGAAATCCGCTTTGGTTGAGAGTTTTTTCGACTTCGGCGGCAAAATCTGCCTGTTTATCAGTGATATTCATGATCACTGCCTGGGTCGGCGCCAGCCACGCGGGGAACGCACCCTCGTAGTGCTCGATCAGGATCCCGACGAAACGCTCGAAGGAACCGAGGATCGCGCGGTGAAGCATGACCGGGTGCTTGCGGCTGTTGTCTTCGGACACATATTCGGCGCCCAGACGGATCGGCAGGTTGAAATCGAGCTGCAAGGTACCACACTGCCACACACGACCGAGGCAATCTTTCAGCGAGAATTCGATTTTCGGACCGTAGAAGGCCCCCTCACCCGGCTGCAGGTCGTACGCCAGGCCCGCGCTATCGAGGGCGGCCGCCAGGGCCGCTTCGGCGCGATCCCACAGTTCGTCGGAGCCAACGCGCTTTTCCGGACGAGTGGACAGTTTCATTTCGACTTCGGTGAAGCCGAAGTCGCGGTAGACGTCCATGGTCAGCTTGATGAAGGCGGCGGATTCGGCCTGCATCTGCTCTTCGGTACAGAAAATGTGCGCATCGTCCTGGGTGAACGCACGCACGCGCATGATGCCGTGCAGCGCACCCGAAGGCTCATTACGGTGGCAGGCACCGAACTCGGCCAGGCGCATCGGCAACTCGCGGTAGCTTTTCAGGCCCTGGTTGAACACCTGCACGTGGCAAGGGCAGTTCATCGGCTTGATGGCGTAGTCGCGGTTTTCCGACTGGGTGGTGAACATGTTGTCGGCGTAGTTGGCCCAGTGCCCGGATTTCTCCCACAGGCTGCGGTCCACCACTTGCGGCGTCTTGATCTCGAGGTAGCCGTTTTCACGCTGGACCTGGCGCATGTACTGCTCGAGCACCTGGTACAGGGTCCAGCCGTTCGGGTGCCAGAACACCATGCCCGGGGATTCTTCCTGGGTGTGGAACAGGCCCAGGCGCTTGCCGATCTTGCGGTGATCGCGCTTCTCGGCTTCTTCGATACGCTGGATGTAGGCCGCCAGTTGCTTCTTGTCGGCCCAGGCAGTGCCATAGACGCGCTGCAACTGCTCGTTCTTCGCATCGCCACGCCAGTAGGCGCCGGACAGCTTGGTCAGCTTGAAGGATTTGAGGAAGCGCGTGTTCGGCACGTGCGGGCCACGGCACATGTCGACGTATTCTTCGTGGTAGTACAGGCCCATGGCCTGCTCGTCCGGCATGTCCTCCACCAGACGCAACTTGTAGTCCTCGCCACGGGCCTTGAAGACTTCGATGACTTCGGCGCGCGGGGTGACTTTCTTGATGACGTCGTAATCCTTCTCGATCAGCTGCTGCATGCGCTGTTCGATGGCCGCCATGTCTTCCGGCGTGAAAGGACGCTCGAAGGCGATGTCGTAATAGAAGCCTTCGTCGATGACCGGCCCGATGACCATCTTCGCGCTCGGGTACAGCTGCTTGACCGCGTGGCCGACCAGGTGCGCGCAAGAGTGGCGAATGATCTCCAGCCCCTCTTCATCCTTTGGCGTGATGATTTGCAGCGTGGCGTCGCTGTCGATGACGTCACTGGCGTCGACCAGTTTGCCGTTGACCTTGCCGGCCAGGGTGGCCTTGGCCAGGCCCGCGCCGATGGATGCGGCGACCTCGGCTACGGAAACCGGGTGATCGAATGAACGTTGACTGCCGTCGGGAAGAGTAATAGTTGGCATGGCGCCTCCTCTCCTAGTGGTGACCCCTACCAAAGGTCACGTGGGTTGGGATGAGCCAGTACAAGATCCAGTCCAGGCCATTCAATGACGAACGCCTGCCTTACAGCGGCAGGAGCCTTGCGGCCAACCGGGAAAACCGAACCAGAGTGACTGGGATTCAAATCAGGGTTATTTCGAACATTTGCCGCAGGGACGAGTTGTCATCCGCAGCCTGGAAATACCCGAGCCCGGCATGCTAGCACAGATGAACGGTCATCGCCGCGCTCGAATTGAAGCAGGCGTAAATCCACGGTTTTTATGCCAGAGTGCTGAACTGAACCGAGCGCAACGCCTCAGATATCAAGACATCGACCCGAAAGGAGCATCTTCGCATGCGTCTCAATACATTGTTTGCAGTAGTCGCCCCACTCGCCCTGCTGCTTCCACTGACCGCCCATGCCGACTGGCCCAAAGGCGAGCGCGAAAAATACATGGCCCAATGCACGGAGGCGGCAGCACCCCAGATCGGCCCGGCCGCTGCCAAGGCTCATTGCGCCTGTGGCGCCGATGCGATCAAGTCCTATCCAGCCTCGGACATCCAGGCCTTGATGGACAACAAGGCCACCCCGGATCTGCAGCAAAAGGCACTGGGCCAGATCGCAAAATGCAAGGCTGACAACAAGGCGAAAAAGTGAGAAAGCAGGCTTCCTGAACGAGCCCGACAGGGTTGAAAAACACTGATTTCAGGCTTTTTTGAACGATTTATTCAGGTTTTACAGCTTTTTTTATCGTCTTTACTTTCGGCTGAAAGCCTTTAAAACCGGGCCTTTCAGCGGGTAAAGGCGGTAAAGTAAACACGACTGATTGGCAAACAGCGCGTCTGGGGGGGTCCCAAATCGAACATTTCGACTATGATACCCGGGTGTGCCCAGTTGGCCTGAGCAGCACAGTACACTGAAAATATATGTTTCTTGGAGATACACCATGTCTAATCGCCAAACCGGCACCGTTAAATGGTTCAACGATGAAAAAGGCTTCGGCTTCATCACTCCTCAAGGTGGCGGTGACGACCTGTTCGTACACTTCAAAGCTATCGAAAGCGACGGTTTCAAAAGCCTGAAAGAAGGCCAGACCGTTTCCTTCGTGGCTGAGAAAGGCCAAAAGGGTATGCAAGCTGCACAGGTTCGCCCAGAGTAATTTCTCGGCGCACTAAAAAAACCCCGTCCATGTGACGGGGTTTTTTATGGGCGATTGAAAACCGCCGGTCAGCCGCAGTTCACCCGGTTGACCACCAGGTTGGCATCGGTATTGAGATTCAGGCGATCGGAGCGGTACTCAAGCGTCACCATGTCGTTGGGCTTGAGGATTCGGGCAATCTGCGCGCCGGCACGGGTACGAGCCTGCTCCAGCAATTGTGGCGAGGCCTGCTTGCCAATGGCGAACTCGGCGCCCTTCGCTTCGCAACGGCCGTGACCGGTCTCGGTCGCCACGGGTTCGGGAGTCGATTCCGAGGTGCTGCTGCAACCGCTCAAGACCACGGCGGCCAACAGAGTACTCAATGACGCGAGCTTCCAAGGCATGAAGCCTCCTTTTTTCGATAGATAAACAGAGAGCGTGCGACAACCCAAACGGCGCTTGGTTTCAACACCACAGCCGTCGGCCTGGCTCATCCGGAAAACCGGCAGTTTGCCTGAGCCGCCACGGCTGTTCAGACATGAATCGTGACTGGATATGAACACCGCTCAATAAACGTCGATGTAATCGAACGGAGGATTGGGCCAGTTATCCTTCAGCGCATTGTAGATCTGCATGACCCAGACCTCGTCGCTGGCCGCAACCCGTCCGACGTACCCCGAGCCCTTCGCCCAGGTTTCGAGCCGAAACAGCAAACCATCGATGTCAGCGCCACCGACCACACCCGAGGACAAATAGGCGATACCGCCCTTGGTCACGCGCAGCTGGGTATGCTCGTCATCACTGGCCGAGGCCAGCAATTGACGAACCGCCTCAAGGGTCAGGCCATCCGGAGCGTTCAAATCGATCTGCACGGCGGGGCTCCTTTAAAAACAAAAAAAAGAGTGTCGCACAGCCCTCCTCCAATGCCTAAGTCGCAGTGCCAAACCGGGGGCAAAAATGCTTAACTCCACTTACAGCCCTCCAACTCGCGAGCCCTACCATGAGCACCGTCAGCATCGAAGCCACCATCAATGCCAAATGGTCGGAGGGCCATAGCTCCTATAGCCCGAGCAGTCCCGAGGAGTTGGCAATCATCGGCATAGAATTGCTGGTGAGGGAACTGGGGACGGAGGTCGCCCGCAACTTCATCCAGCAGGCATTCGAACGCTATCCGAGCGTTGTCGACGCCGTGGACTGATGCTCACGCACCCGCAGGCCCACCTGCGGGCGCATATAGCCAGGCAGGTTACTTGAGGCGCGCCAGGCGCTCGGTCAGCAGGTCGAAGAAGCCCTGGGCATCACCGTTTTCCACCCAGAACGCGTTCTTCGGCGCTTTCAGGCCATCGTACCAGTCGACGATGGTCTGCCCGAACGTCGGGCCCTCGCGACTGTCCACGACGACATTGACCGAACGACCAGTGAACAACTGTGGCTTGAGCAGATAGGCGATCACCGTCGCGTCATGCACCGGCCCGCCCGTCATGCCGTAGTGCTCCATGTCGCCCTTGACGTATTCGTTGAGGATATCGCCCACCAGCTTGCTGGCATTGTTGTTCAGCGCCGCGATCTGCTTCAGGCGCGCCTCGCTGGTGAGGATCTTGTGGGTCACGTCCAACGGCAGGTAGGTCAGTTTCACACCGCTCTTGGCCACCACCTCGGCCGCCTGCGGATCGGCGAACAGATTGAACTCGGCCACCGGCGTGATATTGCCGCCGTTGAAGTGCGCACCGCCCATGATCACCACTTCCTTGATGCCCTGGACGATATCGGGCTCCTGCACCAGCGCCAGGGCCAGATTGGTCTGCGGGCCAAGCATGGCAATGGTGATGCTGTGGGGCTTGGCCGCCTTGAGGGTGTCGATCAGGTAGTTGACGGCATTGCCTTCAGCCAACCCCTTCTTCGGCTCGTGCACGGTGACACCCGACAGGCCTTCCTTGCCATGGATGTTTTCCGCGTAGATCGGCGTGCGCATCAACGGTTTCGGTGCACCGGCATACACGGGCACGTCTTCGCGCCCCGCCCATTCCCGGGCCAGGCGAGCGTTGCGAGAGGTCTTGTCCAGGCGCACATTGCCGGCGACGGTGGTCAGCGCACGAATATGCAACTCCTCGGGCGACGCCAGGGCGAACAACAGCGCCACCACGTCATCGGCCCCTGGATCGGTGTCGATGATCAGGTCGATTTTTTCCGCCGCCTGGGCGCTCGTAGCGGTGATCAATGACAAAAGCAGCAGACTCCGGATCAGTTGATGCATTTTCTGAGCATAGCGGTGCATGGCGCACTCCTTGTGCAGGGTTGAACAGGGTTAGAACGTCACTCCAGCGACCAGCACGATATTGCAGTACGGAGAGCACTCGCCTGTGCGAATGATCGCCCGCGCCTGCCGGCTGATGATCTTGAATTGTTCATGGCTGACCAGCTCTCGCTCGCCCAACGCACCCTCGGCATGCAGTGCTTCCAGGGTCGTCAGCGCCGACGGTTGTTTGTCGAGGATCTCCTCGGCCAGGACATGGCTTTCCACCTGCATTTCGCTGAGCACCACCTTCAAGGTACTGACAAAGTCAGGAATGCCATGGGTCAGGGCCAGGTCGATCAATTCGACCTGAGGCGGCACAGGCAGGCCGGCATCACCGATGACCACCTTGTCGCCATGGCCCAGGGAAGCGATCAGTCGTGACAGTGCCACATTCAACAACGGCGTCTTTTTCATGATTTGAAAGCCTGTACTTCCAACAACGTGGGGATTGAAGGCTGCGCGCCCGCGCGGGTGACCGACAGCGCGGCGGCGGCCTGGCCGAAACGAATCGCGTCGACCTCGCTTTTGCCACTCGCCAGGGCTGCCGCGAAGCCGCCGACAAAGGTGTCTCCGGCCGCCGTGGTGTCCACTGCCTTGACCCGCGGGGCCGGGAAGTGTTCGAAGCTGGCGCCGTTGGCGAACATCAGCCCCTGGGCTCCCAAGGTGACGATCACCTTGCCGGCACCGGCGGCGATCAAATGCGCGGCGGCGGCTTCGGCGGTTTCCAGGGAATCCACCGCCAGCCCGCTCAGCACCGCGGCTTCGCTTTCATTGGGAATCAGGTAGTCGATGCAGGCGTACCAGTCGGCGGGCAACGTATGGGAAGCCGGCGCCGGGTTGAGGATGACGATTTTGCCCAGCTCACGAGCGCGCTTGAGGGCATGACCGACGGTGGCATCCGGCACTTCGAGCTGGCAGATGATGACATCGGCGCTTTGCAGCACTTCATCGACACTGTCCAGGACCTCGGCGGTGAGCGCACCGTTGGCACCGGCAACGATAACGATCGCATTCTGGCTATTGTCGTCGACGACGATCAGCGCCACGCCGCTGGCCCCCTCCACCACGCTGACCGCTTGGCAGTCGATGCCCTCGGCCAACAGCCCGCCACGCAATTGTTCGCCGTAGGCATCATTGCCCACGCAACCGACCATCGATACCTCGGCGCCCAGGCGCGCGGCGGCCACCGCCTGGTTGGCACCCTTGCCGCCCGGGATGGTGGAGAAGGACTCGCCGATCAGTGTTTCACCACCACGCGGCAGACGCGGCGCCCGGGTCACCAGGTCCATGTTCAGGCTGCCTATTACCACTACTTTTGCTGGCATACATCACTACTCATCAATTCGGTTCAGCGGTATTGGGCGAATGTGCCGGACAGCGGCGCAGTCGACTCTCGCAGGACAATACTTGGCGTCACGATCCGCTGCTCGGTGGCAAGGCCCGGTGTCGCAATTCGCCGCAGCAGCACTTCGGCCGCCATCTCGCCGAGCTGCAGGATCGACTGCCCTACCGTGGTCAATGCCGGGTAGACATAACGGCTCATCTGGATGTCATCGAAACCGATGACCGACAGTTCGCTGGGCACGCGCACATTGCGTTCAGCCGCGGCGCGCAGCACACCGATACCGATCATGTCGTTGGCCGCAAAAATCGCGCTCGGCGGCTGCTGTTCAAGCAACTGCGCAGCGGCGCGGTAGCCGCCGGTACTGGTGAAATCGCTCTCGAGCATGCGTTCGACAGGCAGCTCGATCCCGGCCTCTTTCAGCGCACGGCAGTAACCGGCCAAGCGCATTTGCGCCACGCTGGTATTGGCCGGGCCACCGATGAAGGCGATATCGCGGTGACCCAGCTCAAGCAGGTGCCGGGTCGCCAGGTACGCACCGCATTCATGATCGATGCGCACCAGGTCTGCGTCGACACCCTCGAGCCCACGGTCGACGATCACCATGGGGGTGCGCACGTTGGACAGCCCCTCGGCCAGGCCGACATCACCGCCGGCGGACGCGAAAATCAGGCCGTCGATGCGTTTTTCCAGCAGCACCCGCAGGTAGCTGCGTTGCTTGTCCGGGTTGTCGTCGGAGTTGCACAGAATCACGCAATAGCCGTTGCGCTCACAGTAGTCCTCGATACCCCGGGCCAACTCGGCAAAGTAAGGATTGAGGCTGTTGGGCACCAACAGGCCGATGGTCGCCGTGGTCTTGGCCTTGAGCGACCGGGCCACGGCGCTTGGCACGTAGTCCAGGCGCTCGATGGCCGCCTCGACCTTGAGCCGCACTTCCTCGCTGACCGGCCGCGTCTTGTTCACCACGTGGGACACGGTGGTGTAGGAAATCCCGGCGAGCGCTGCTACATCCTTGATCGTCGCCATGGTTCAGCCCCGCCGACTGGCGCGCTGGCTGCGATAGGTATCGAGCACGACCGCCACCACGATCACCGCACCGGTAATGATGCGCTTGGTTGGCTCAGTGGCGCCGATCTGCGCCAGGCCCGCCGCCAGCACGGAGATGATCAGCACGCCAAAAAAGGTGCTGATGACCGAACCGCGGCCACCCATCAGGCTGGTACCACCGATGACCACGGCAGCGATGACTTGCAGCTCAAGCCCTGAACCGGCGTTCGGATCCGCCGCTTCCAGGCGCGAAATCTGGAACAGCGCGGCCACACCGGCCAGCAAGCCCATCAGGCTGAATACCAGGATCTTGTAGGGCTTTGGATTGATACCGGCCAGGCGCACGGCTTCTTCATTGGTGCCGATGCCGATCAGGTAGCGACCGAACACGGTTCGGGTCAGCACGGCCTGGGCAATGAAGATCACCAGCAAGGCGATGATGAATGAAGGTGAGATACCAAAGGCGATGGGATTGGACAGCCAGGCGAACGAGTCGCCGATGTAGGCAGTCCGGGAGCCGGTCATCTGGTACGCCAGGCCCCGGGCCATTTCCAGCACACCGAGGGAGACGATGAACGATGGGATCCGCCACGCCACGGTAATCGAACCGGTGACCGTACCCGCCAGCGCCGCCACGGCCATGCCGAGCAAGGCCGATGGCCAGACGCTCCAGCCCCAACCGAGCACGGCCACGCTGACCGTCGATGCCGCCAGCGCCAGCACCGAGCCCACCGACAGGTCGATGCCACCGATGATCAGGATGAACGTCATGCCGACCGCCAGCACCATCAGGTCGGGAATCTGGTTGGCCAAGGTGCTGAAGGTGTCATAGGACAGGAAATGGCTGCTCAGCGCCGAGAACAGCGCGATCATGGCCAGCAGCGCGCCAGCCAGGCCCAGGTAGGTCCCGAGGCCATAGAAGTTGCCACTCGATTTGCCGACGGCAGGTGCGGTTTTCATGAAAGATCCCTAGGCGCTGCTTCGTTGAGCAACGCATCACGTTTCTGGTAGCCGGCGAATGCGGCGGCAAGCAAGTCATCCTGGGTCCAACTGTCGCGCTCGAAGGTGTCGATCAGGCGCCCGGCGGACAGCACGCCGATCCGGTCGCAGATCAACATCAGCTCCCGCAGGTCGCTGGACACCACGACCAGCGCCTTGCCCTGGCGAGTCAGCTCGCCGAGCAGCGCATAAATGTCGAATTTGGCGCCGACGTCGATACCACGGGTCGGCTCATCGAACAACATGACCGCGCAATCGCGTTCGAGCCAACGCCCGATGACCACTTTCTGCTGGTTGCCGCCCGACAGCTCGGACACCAACTGTGTCGGGCTGGAACTGCGGATGCGCATGGCATCGACCTGCCGCTGTGCCAAGGCCAGTTCGGCATCGCCATTGACCAGGCCGGCGCTGGAAATCTCCGGCATGTTGCCCAAGGCAATGTTGGCGGCGATGGATTGGGTCAACAGCAGGCCTTCACCCTTGCGGTCTTCGGTGATCAACGCAATGCCATGGGCCACCGCATCGGCCGGGGAGCGAATGCTCACGACCTGGGCCGGCGAACCCAGCGCTACCGTGCCACTGTCAGCGGTATCGGCACCGAAGATCAGCCGCAACAGTTCGGTGCGCCCTGCCCCGATCAGGCCGGAGATACCGAAGATCTCGCCACTGCGCACTTCGAAGGACACGTCGCGGACCTTGTCGGAGCGTGTCAGGCCTTTAACCGTCAGCGCCGGCGCGCCGATCTGGCGTGGACCCAGGTCGATATGCTCACCCAGCTCCCGGCCGACCATCAGGGTCACCAGTTGCTCGCTGTTGTAGTTGGCCATCGGCTCGACGCAGACCAGGTTGCCGTCACGCAGCACGGCAATGCGCTGGGCGACCCGCGCCAGTTCTTCGAGGCGATGGGAAATGTAGATGATCGATACGCCGCGAGCCTGCAGACGCGTGATCTGTTCAAAGAGCATCTCGACTTCGCGGGCCGTCAGCATGGCGGTCGGCTCATCGAGAATCAGCACATGGCAATCGCCAATCAGGTTGCGGGCGATCTCGACCATTTGCTGGTGACCGATCCCCAGTTCGCCGACCAACGTGTCAGGATCGATTGCATCGAGCCCCACCTGGGCCATGGCCTCGATGGCCGCCTTGCGCAATTGCTTGCGGCTGATCCAGCCGCCGTGACTGGGCAGGTTGTCGAGGAACAGGTTCTCGGCCACGGACAGGGTCGGCAGCAGGTTGAGTTCCTGCATCACCATGCGCACGCCCAGCTCTTCAGCCTGGGTCCGGCTGCCAGGACGGTAATCCTGCCCCTGAAATTGCATCTGCCCGGTCGTCGGCGTCACCAACCCGCCGATGATCTTGGACAAGGTGCTTTTGCCGGCGCCATTTTCGCCGGTCAGCGCCAGCACTTCACCGCGCATCAACGTCAGGTTGATATCGGTCAGTACCGGCTGGGCATAGGTCTTGCCGATACCGCTGACGCACAGGACAGCGTTCGGGTCGCGAACGGACATAACAAACTCTCCAATGCACTCGCCCGAATGGGCGAGCACCGTTGTGTCGCCAGGATAACTACTTGGTCACCAGCTCGACCGGAGTTTCGATAACGCCGTTGGTACCGCTGTCGACTTTTTCGCCCTTGAGGATCTTCAGCGCCGTCTCGATGCCGAACACGGCCTGCTTGGCGGCGAACTGGTCGGCCGTCGCCAGGACACGACCGTCTTTGAGCATTGGCTTGATGGCGTTGATGTTGTCGTAGCCGACCACCTGCACCTTGCCCGCCTTGCCCGCCGCGCGCACGGCCGATACGGCACCGACCGCCATGCTGTCGTTACCGGCCAGCAGTGCCTTGATGTTCGGGTATTCGCTGAGCATCGACGCGGCAACCTGGTTGCCCTTGTTGATTTCCCAGTCACCCGATTGCAGGGAAACGACCTTGACCTGCGCCGCTTCCATTGCATCCTTGAAGCCTGCGGTGCGTGCCTGGGCATTGGTCGTTGTGGACACGCCTTCGATGATGCCGACTTCGTCACCGGCCTTGAGCTGCTTGGCCAGGTACTCGCCCACCAGGCGCGCGCCTTTGCGGTTGTCCGGGCCTACGAACGGCACGTTGATGTTCTTGCTTTTGACCACGGCCGGATCGAGCTGGTTATCGATGTTGATCACCGTGATGCCAGCGTCCACGGCTTTCTTGATCACCGGCACCATGGCCTTGGAATCCGCTGGCGCGATAATCAGGGCATCGACCTTGGACACGATCATCTGCTCGACGATGCGGATCTGGTTGGCGGTGTCGGTTTCATCCTTGATCCCGTTGGAGATCAGGTCGAAATCGGCGGAGTGTTCCTTCTGATAAGCCTTGGCGCCGTCTTCCATGGTCAGGAAGAATTCGTTGGCCAGGGATTTCATGACCAGGGCGACCTTGGGCTTTTCTGCGGTCTGGGCGAATGCCGAGGAGATAGGCAGCGCAGCGGATGCGGCCGCGAGCATGGCAACAGCGAGAAGGCGTCCAGCGAATGGCAACTTCATGGGTTCACTCCGATCTTATGATTATTGTGAGCAAATCAATGCACGGAACGCCGCGCAAACGTTTGCGTGAAGTGAACTATGGTAAGGCTTCGCAGATTTGTCAACGTTGCGGTTTGATCCGCAACGTCGAGGCTCAGGCCGTTGTATTGACCACCGAACCCGAACCGCTACCCTTGGCCAGCTCCGTGACCAGATGACCAGTGACTTCCAGCAAAGCGCCACTGGTGTCGGCGATCTGTCCCTGGACGGCCATGACCGCCGAAGTCTTGGCTTCCTCCGTTGCATAGTCTCGTGCCTCTGCGGCGGCCAGTTGCTGTTGCTGCTCCCTGAGCTGCTGCTGAAGCTCTTGCATCCGCTTGAGCAGCACCTGCACCGCCACGCTCTGGGTGCTGCCGCCCTCCTGCGCCTGGTCGGTTGCTTCCGCGCCCGTACCCGTACGGACTTTGCCGGGCGTTTGCGTCTCGCCAAAGGCCTCATCGACGGCCTCGGCACTCGCCTCGTTCAAGGCCTTCAGGGTAGCGGTGGATTGACCGCCGATGGTCACGGCCGCCGCATTGGGAAAGCCGACTGAAAATGACATGACAAAACTCCATGGATGGGATTCCTACGCAGGACATCGCCCGCCGAAGCCATTTCTTTAGCGCTCGCGCAAAACCGTCACAGGCCAGAGCGGTTGATCCACCTGTTTATGCCAGCCAATAAAAAACTCCCTTCTCCTACACCAAAACGAAAAAAGTGCTGTCAGACGATTTTCTTGGATTTTAAGCAGTTGCGTAATTGCCTACGGTCAAATACTGTATGCACGTACAGCTTAATAAGGATAATTCTGTGGCCACGCCCTCCGCTGCAACTACCCCCTTAGATTCCTATACACGACTCGGCCTTCGGGTCTCGAAAATCATCAACGCCCCCACCGCGCAAAAAGCCAAGGCCGCCCTGATCTTCCGTCTGCCTGACGAGCCGGTGGATGAGTGGGAGCGCCTGTTGGAAGAAATCGACGAGAACGACAACGTGACCCTCGCCTATCGCGATGATGGCGGTGTGCAGGTTTTCTGGGTCGTGCCGAAGGAAGATTGAGCCTGATGAGTGTTCGCTGTTTAGCTTTTTTGCTTGTGTTTATCGCGATGGGCGCACAAGCCGGTGCGCCGCGCACCTTCAACGAAGCCAAGAAAGTCGCCTGGAAACTCTACGCACCACAATCCACCGAGTTTTACTGTGGCTGTAAATACACTGGCAATCGCGTGAACCTGGCCGCCTGCGGTTATGTACCGCGCAAGAATGCCAGCCGCGCCGCTCGCATCGAGTGGGAGCATATTGTCCCGGCCTGGCAGATCGGCCATCAGCGTCAATGCTGGCAACAAGGGGGTCGCAAGAACTGCACCCGCTATGACCCGGTCTATCAACGGGCCGAGGCCGACCTGCACAACCTGGTGCCCAGCATCGGGGAAGTGAATGGTGATCGCAGCAATTTCAGTTTCGGCTGGTTGCCTGTGCAGAAGGGCCAGTACGGCTCATGCCTGACCCAAGTGGACTTCAAGGCCAAGAAGGTCATGCCCCGCCCTTCTATCCGGGGCATGATCGCCCGGACCTATTTCTACATGAGCAAACAATACGGCCTGCGCCTCTCGAAACAGGACCGGCGCCTGTATGAAGCCTGGGACAAGACCTACCCGGTCGAAAGCTGGGAGCGTCAGCGCAACCAGAGCGTGGCGTGCGTCATGGGCCGTGGCAACGAGTTCGTGGGGCCGGTGGACATGAAGGCCTGCGGCTGACCTCACACTCGTGAACAGCTCCCACAGGTTTTGTGGCTTGGCTGACTTTTTTGGGTTGCCCGATTATTGGGCCGTCGGGTAATCCACCACCAACGTCTCGATGTTGCGTTTTTTCGCCCGGACCAGGGCAGCCGTCACCTGTTCCTGCTTGGCTTCGGCCTCAGCCTTGGAACTGAAAGGACCGACCAGGACGCGCTCCTTGCCGTTCTCCCGCACCACGTTCGACATGAAGCTGTGTTCGATGAGCCAGCCGGTCAGGTCGCTGACCGCCTGCGGCGTCTGGCCACGAACCTCGACGGCCCACTGCGGCGCGGCAGCGGCGGCCGGTGCGGAGGTCGCTACGGGTTTGGGCTTCGGTGCTTCGACGTCACGCCCTTCACCGCATCCTGCCAGCACCAATACCGCAATAACCCAAGCCAATTTGCGCACAACGTTTCCCCCGGAAGACATGAGGCACGGATTTTAGCACCCGTGCCCTTCAAGATCGCCGCAAACAGTGCTCAAAACACGAGAATCCTGCCCGGCGTCTCTGTATAGTCGCACCCTGGGAATTAATGCTGCGTCTGCACGTCAGAAAGAGGCACCCACATTGTGACACTTAGCACTAATCTATAAGCAGTACCGACATCTGCACTGTCTGAATCAGGTGCCCTATAAAGTAATCAAGGAGAACACCATGCTGATACTCACCCGCAAAGTCGGTGAAAGCATAAACATTGGTGACGACATCACGATCACCATTCTGGGCGTTAGCGGCCAACAAGTCCGGATCGGCATCAACGCCCCGAAAAACGTTGCGGTGCATCGTGAAGAGATTTATCAGCGTATTCAGGCAGGCCTTACCGCCCCTGACAAACCGCAAACTCCCTGAGCCTTGCTGCAGTCCGTAGCCAGCCCGTTTGCATCGTCGCAATGGCTGGCTAAAGATTCTGGTCGACCGTGCCTCACCCTGCCCCCATCTTTTTTCGTCCAGCCCGTTGAACCGATACTAATGACATGGCGCTTAGCATGGCTGTCAGACGTTTCGTTTTAATGATGACGAAGCAGGCGTTCGCGGCCGGTCAACCCAGGCTCACGCCGCGCGCCATGCCCGTGGCGGCGATCACCATCAGGATCAGCAACAAAGCTTCGATGTGACTGATCCGTGCAAACCGGCCGGCTTTCGAGGGATCGATCGCAGCCCCTTTGCCCAGCGCCATCCGCCATTTGATCAGGGCGATCATTGGCGCGATTTCAAGCAACAGGATCAGCAGGAACAAGGTCATCTTCAGGTGAAACAGCGGTTGGTGCAGGTAATAATCCGTGCCTTTTTCGTACCCACCAAACGCTCGCAACCCACCAGTCACCAGCAGCACCAGCGCCGACAGCCCCCACAGGTTGTCCGCCATCAGCACATTTCGAACCGCATCCACACCACCCGCCAGGCGTCGTAGCGCCGTGCCGCGCGTCAGCACCGCCCAGAACCCGAGGGCGAACGCCAAAAGATGTATTGCCGCCAGAGACCAATGAGCCAACATGGAAGAGCCCTGTCAGAGAACGTCGAATCGACCTGACAGTACTAGCTCATAAAGGAATGATTGCCAGGCTGAGCACAAAAAATTGTGGGAGCGAGCTTGCTCGCGATGGCGGTGTATCAGTCGGCAACAATGTTGCCTGACATTCCGCTATCGCGAGCAAGCTCGCTCCCACAGGGGTACGGCGAGCTTTAGAATATCTTAGTCCGCCAAACGCCAGGTCGTCCCGCCCTTGCCGTCTTCCAACACCACGCCCATGGCGGTGAGCTGGTCGCGGATGCGGTCGGATTCGGCCCAATCCTTGTTGGCGCGTGCAGTCAGGCGCGCCTGGATCAACGTCTCGACTTCGGCGGCGTCCACGCGGCCTTCGGCACCGGCCTGCAGGAAGTCATCGGCTTCGAGCTGCAACACACCCAGCACACTGGCCAGTTCTTTCAGGCGAGCCGCCAGACCGGCCGCCGCATTGAGATCACTCTCACGCAGGCGATTGATCTCACGCACCATCTCGAACAGCACCGCGCACGCTTCCGGTGTGCCGAAGTCATCGTTCATCACTTCGGTAAACCGTGCGACGAACGCTTCGCCACCGGCCGGCGGCACGCTCGGCAGGCCTTTCAACGCATGATAGAAACGCTCCAGGGCACCCTTGGCGTCCTTGAGGTTGTCTTCCGAGTAGTTGATGGCGCTGCGGTAGTGGCTCGACACCAACAGGTAACGCACGACTTCCGGGTGGTACTTGTCGAGCACGTCGCGGATGGTGAAGAAGTTGTTCAAGGACTTGGACATCTTCTCGCCGTTGATCCGGATCATGCCGCAATGCATCCACGCATTGGCGTAGGTCTTGCCGGTGGCCGCTTCGCTCTGGGCGATTTCGTTTTCGTGGTGCGGGAACTCCAGGTCGCTGCCGCCACCATGAATGTCGAAGGTCTCGCCCAGGCAGCAGGTGGACATCACCGAGCATTCGATGTGCCAGCCCGGACGCCCGGCGCCCCACGGCGACTCCCAGCTCGGCTCACCCGGCTTGGCGCCCTTCCACAGCACGAAGTCCAGCGGGTCTTCTTTCGACTCGTCGACTTCGATACGCGCGCCGATGCGCAGGTCTTCGATCTTCTTGCGCGACAGCTTGCCGTAGCCCATGAACCTGGCGACGCGGTAGTACACGTCGCCATTGCCCGGTGCGTAGGCGTAGCCCTTGTCGATCAAGGTCTGGATCATGCTCAACATGCCAGGGATGTGGTCCGTGGCACGGGGCTCCAGGTCCGGCTTGAGGATATTGAGGCGCGCCTCATCCTCGTGCATGGCCTTGATCATGCGCTCGGTCAGCGCATCGTAAGGCTCGCCGTTTTCGCGGGCACGGTTGATGATCTTGTCTTCGATGTCGGTGATGTTGCGCACGTAGGTCAGGTCATAACCGCTGAACCGCAGCCAGCGGGTCACCAGGTCGAAGGCGACCATGCTGCGACCGTGACCAATGTGGCAGTAGTCGTACACGGTCATGCCGCAGACGTACATGCGGACCTTGTTGCCATCCAACGGCTTGAAGACTTCTTTGCTCTTGGTGAGCGTGTTGTAGATCGTAAGCACGGTGTTTCCTTAAGACTTGATCACTGGCCCCACGAATCACGCAGGGTCACGGTACGGTTGAATACCGGCTGACCTGGTTTCGAGTCCTTGATATCCGCGACGAAGTAACCTTCGCGTTCGAACTGGAAACGGTCTTCCGGCTGTGCATTGCCCAACGAGGGTTCAGCACGACAACCGGTCAGCACTTGCAGTGAGTCAGGGTTGATGTTGTCCAGGAAACTCGCGCTGTCTTCGGCCTTCTCCGGGTTCGGAGAGCGGAACAGGCGATCGTACAGACGCACTTCGCACTCGACGCTGGCGGCGGCCGGCACCCAGTGGATCACGCCCTTGACCTTGCGACCTTCCGGGTTCTTGCCCAAGGTGTCGGGATCGTACGAGCAACGCAGCTCGACGATGTTGCCGTCGGCGTCCTTGATCGCTTCGTCGGCGCGGATCACGTAGCTGCCGCGCAGACGCACTTCGCCGTTCGGCTCCAGGCGCTTGTAGCCTTTTGGCGGCTCTTCCATGAAGTCATCGTGGTCGATGTAGATTTCACGGGCGAACGGCAGTTTGCGCACGCCGAGTTCTTCTTTTTGCGGATGACGCGGCAGTTCGAGGTTTTCGACCTGGTCTTGCGGGTAGTTGGTGATCACGACCTTCAACGGACGCAACACGCACATGGCGCGCGGGGCATTCGCATCCAGATCCTGACGGATGCTGAACTCGAGCATGCCGAAATCGACCACACCGTCGGAACGGTTGGTGCCGATCATCTCGCAGAAGTTGCGGATCGACGCCGGCGTGTAGCCGCGACGACGGAAGCCCGACAGCGTCGACATGCGCGGGTCGTCCCAGCCGTTGACGTGCTTCTCGTCCACCAGTTGCTTGAGCTTGCGCTTGCTGGTGATGGTGTAGTTCAGGTTCAGGCGGCTGAATTCGTACTGGCGCGGGGTGGCCGGCACCGGCAGGTGCTCGAGGAACCACTCGTACAACGGACGATGGCTTTCGAACTCCAGGGTGCAGATCGAATGAGTGATGCCTTCGATGGCGTCCGACTGGCCGTGGGTGAAGTCATAGTTGGGGTAGATGCACCATTTGTCGCCAGTCTGGTGGTGATGGGCGTGGCGAATGCGGTACATGATCGGGTCACGCAGGTTCATGTTCGGCGAAGCCATGTCGATCTTGGCGCGCAGCACCCGAGCGCCGTCCGGGAACTCACCGGCGCGCATACGGGCGAACAGGTCGAGGTTCTCTTCCACGCTGCGATCACGGAACGGGCTGTTCTTGCCCGGCTCGGTCAGGCTGCCACGGTATTCCTTGGCCTGCTCGGGGGTCAGGTCGCACACATAGGCGTTACCGGCCTTGATCAGTTCCACGGCCCAGTCGTGCAACTGGTCGAAATATTGCGAGGCGTAGCGCACCTCACCGGACCATTGGAAACCCAGCCACTTGACGTCGCTTTCGATCGCGTCGATGTATTCCTGATCTTCCTTGGCCGGGTTGGTGTCGTCGAAACGCAGGTGCGTGACGCCGCCGAACTCCTGGGCCAAGCCGAAATTCACGCAGATCGACTTGGCATGGCCGATGTGCAGGTAGCCGTTGGGCTCTGGTGGGAAGCGAGTGACGATCTGTGTGTGCTTACCCGAGTCCAGGTCCGCCCGGATGATCGGGCGCAGGAAATTGACCGGCACGGCCGGGCCGGTCTTGGAATTCGAGGTAGGGTCGACAGTGGGCTTGCTCATAGGATCCTTGAACAGACAAGTGCGCGGCCGGGTGCGGCCTGATAAATCAAAGCCCGTATCATAGCCGATGCTGTCAAGCACCTGACAGGCCAGGCCGGCAAACGATTGAATTTAATCGACGGCCTGATGAAAAACAGCCTCGAAATTCGTGCCCGGCACGCTAAACTGCCCTGCCTGGCCGATTACAGCCAGACCGGTTGCGGGCAGTGACGCCCCGAAACCCACGAATTCCTTGAAAGAGTACCGACCATGAGCAAAGTCAAACTGACCACCAACCACGGCGACATCGTCCTGGAACTGAACGCCGAGAAGGCACCGATCACCGTTGCCAACTTCATCGAGTACGTCAAGGCCGGCCATTACGAAAACACCGTTTTCCACCGTGTCATCGGCAACTTCATGATCCAGGGCGGCGGTTTCGAGCCAGGCATGAAGGAAAAGAAAGACAAGCGCCCAAGCATCCAGAACGAAGCCGACAATGGCCTGCCGAACAAAAAGTACAGCGTTGCCATGGCCCGTACCATGGACCCGCATTCGGCCTCCGCACAGTTCTTCATCAACGTGGCGGACAACAGCTTCCTCAACCACAGCAGCAAGACCACCCAGGGCTGGGGTTATGCAGTGTTCGGTGAAGTGATCGAAGGCACCGACGTGGTCGACAAGATCAAAGGCGTTTCCACCACGTCCAAGGCCGGCCACCAGGACGTCCCGGCAGAAGACGTGATCATCGAGAAAGCCGAGAAAATTGAGTGATATTGCTGATTTCAGACTTGCATCTGGAAGAGGAGCGCCCGGACATCACCCGGGCGTTTCTGGATTTACTCGCCACACGCGCCCGCTCGGCGCAAGCGTTGTACATCCTGGGCGACTTTTTCGAAGCCTGGATCGGCGACGATGCCATGACGCCGTTCCAGCGTTCCATCTGCCAGGCCCTGCGCGAATTGAGCGACAGCGGCACGGCCATCTTCCTGATGCACGGCAATCGCGACTTCATGCTGGGGCAGGCCTTTTGCAAAGCGGCCGGCTGCACCCTGCTCAAGGACCCGAGTGTCGTGCAGTTCAATGGCGAGCCGGTGCTGCTGATGCATGGCGACAGCCTCTGCACCCGCGACGAAGGCTACATGAAGCTGCGGCGCTGGCTGCGCAACCCGGCCACGCTGTTCGTCCTGCGGCACCTGCCCCTGGGCAGTCGCCAGAAACTGGCGCGCAAACTGCGCAGCGAAAGCCGCACGCAGACACGCATGAAAGCCAATGACATCGTCGACGTCACGCCCGAAGAAATCCCGCGGATCATGCAGCAATACGGCGTGAAGACCTTGATCCACGGCCACACCCACCGCCCTGCCATCCACAAGCTGCAACTGGGCGAACACGCCGCCCGGCGCATCGTGCTGGGGGATTGGGACAAGCAAGGCTGGGCGTTGCAGGTGGATGAACAAGGGTTTGCGTTGGCGCCGTTTGGGTTCGCCCCGCCGCCGCTGCTGCCTGCGCCTCACCCAACCTGAATCCCCCCTGTGGTGAGGGAGCTTGCTCCCGCTTGAGTGCGAAGCACTCATATAAAAAAGGGGCTGCTGCGCAGCCCAGCGGGAGCAAGCTCCCTCGCCACAGGGATTCGGGTGAATTTCAAGTGAACAGCATGCCCACACATTGGGTTGCATTTCACTTCTGGATCAATGCCCCGCCGAAGCCGGCCCAGCCTTCGCCGCAAACGGCGGCTTCGCCAGCCACACCAGCACGATCAAGCCCATGAACGCCCAGCCCAACAGCGTGAAGTAATCCACGGTGGAGAGCATGTACGCCTGGCTGGTAAGGACCTGGTCAAGCCGGGCATAAGCCGGTGTGCTCGCGCCGCCAAGCTGGTTGAGTGCCTCGCGGGTGGCCGGCTCGAAGGTGCTGATGCTTTCGCTCAGGTAGGCATGGTGCTGGTCGGCCCGGCGGATCCAGATCCAGGTGGTCAAGGACGCGGCAAAGCTGCCGCCCAAGGTCCGCAAGAACGTCGCCAGGCCCGCGCCGTCGGCGATCTGGTGCGGCGGCAAGTCCGACATCAGGATGCTCAAGGTCGGCATGAAAAACAACGCCACGCCGATGCCCATGAACAATTGCACCATCGCAATGTGCTGGAAATCCACCTCGTTGGTGAACCCGGCGCGCATGAAGCAGCTCAGGCCGATAGCCAGGAACGCCAACCCGGCCAATACACGCAGGTCGAACCGGTGGGCGTACTTGCCGACGAAGGGCGACATCAGTACCGGCAGGATGCCGATGGGGGCCACCGCCAGCCCGGCCCAGGTGGCGGTGTAGCCCATCTGGGTCTGCAACCACTGCGGCAGGATCAGGTTGATGCCGAAGAATCCGGCATACCCCCCCACCAGCACGATGGTGCCGATGCGAAAGTTGCGGTAGGCGAACAGACGGAGATTGACCACCGGGTGGCGGTCGGTCATTTCCCAGATCACGAACACCGCCAGGGCAATGATCGAAATCAGCGCACCGATGATGATGAAGTTCGATTCGAACCAGTCCAGGTCATTGCCTTTGTCGAGAATCACCTGGAGCGCGCCGACGCCGATGATCAACGTGATCAAGCCCACGTAATCCATCGGTTGATGGCTGGTGACCACCGGTCGCGCCTTGAGCTGCTGTTGCACCACGAGCGCGGCGAAGACACCGATGGGCACGTTGATGAAGAAGATCCACGGCCAGCTGTAGCTGTCGGTGATCCAGCCACCGAGGATCGGCCCGGCAATCGGCGCCACCACCGTGACCATCGCCAGCAACGCCAGGGCCATGCCGCGCCTGGCCGGTGGGTATACGGCAATCAGCAGGGTCTGGGTCATCGGGTACAACGGCCCGGCCACCAGCCCCTGAAGTACGCGAAAGCCAATCAGCTCCGGCATCGTGGTGGAAATACCACACAAGAACGACGCGAGCACGAACAGCATCGTCGCCCACAAAAACAGCTTCACCTCGCCAAACCGCCGGCTCAGCCAGCCAGTAAGCGGCAAGGCAATGGCGTTGCTCACCGCGAACGAGGTGATCACCCAGGTGCCCTGCTCCGAGCTGACGCCCAGGTTGCCGGAAATAGTCGGCAAGGCGACGTTGGCAATGGTGGTGTCAAGCACTTGCATGAACGTCGCCAGCGACAGCCCGATGGTGCTGAGCAACAGGCTGGGCGGCGTGAAAGACGCGTTATTGCTCATTGCGAAATCCTATGAAACGAAGGTGGCGAAATCGTTCGGGGCAAGGCACAGAACCTGTGGGAACACACTGCCGTTCATCAAGGTCGCTTGAACCACCGTGGCGAGGGAGCTTGCTCCCGTTGGCTGCGCAGCAGCCCTTTTTGTGAGCGCTTCGCACTCAAGCGGGAGCAAGCTCCCTCGCCACAGATTCAGTGGTTCCCTTGAATGAACTGTGGTGGTGTGGGAGCGATCCGCCCGGAGCAAGCTCGCTCCCACAGGTTCATGCCATGACTGACTAGCGCTGCGCGGTCTTGCTCGCAGCCGCACTGTTGTCGTGGATCAGGCGCGCGATCATCGCGTCGGCATCGGTCAGTTGCTGATCGTAGACCTGGGTGCTGAACGAGGCTTTCTGCGGCGGCTGTTGGGCCAGTACCGGGCCGCTCTGGTCGTGCAGGTCGACGTTGACCAGGGTCGACAGGCCAATGCGCAGCGGATGCTTGGCCAGTTCCTGGGCATTGATGTGAATGCGCACCGGCACCCGCTGGACGATCTTGATCCAGTTACCGGTGGCGTTCTGCGCCGGTAGCAAGGCAAACGCGCTGCCGGTCCCGGCGCCAAGGCTGTCGATAGTGCCGCTGTACTTCACATCGCTGCCGTACAGGTCGGCTTCGATCTCCACCGGCTGGCCGATGCGCATGTCGCGCAGTTGGGTTTCCTTGAAGTTGGCGTCGATCCACAGCTGATCCAGCGGGATCACCGCCATCAACGCCGTGCCCGGCTGCACCCGTTGGCCGAGTTGCACGGTGCGCTTGGCGACGTAACCGGTGACGGGTGCGATCAAAGTACTGCGGGCGTTGGCCAGGAAGGCCTGACGCAGCTGCGCGGCGGCGGACTGCACGTCGGGATGGGACGACACCACGGTATCGTCGACCAAGGCGCTGGTGGTCTTGAGCTGTTGCCGGGCATTGGCCAAGGCGTTCTGCGCCGAGGTCAGGTCATCCCGGGCGTGAGACAGTTCCTCCTTGGAAATCGCCCCGCCGGCCGCCAGGTTCTTGCGTCGGCTGTAGTTTTCCTGGGCCTTCTGCACTTCGGCCTCTTGCGCATTGACCTGCGCCCGCATGCCATCGACGTTGCTGTACAAGCCACGCACCTGGCGCACGGTCCGCGCCAGGTTGGCCTGGGCACTTTGCAGCCCGACTTCGGCGTCGTTCGGGTCGAACTGCACCAGCACCTGGCCTTCACGCACCAGGTCGCCGTCGTCGGCCCCGATGCTCACCACGGTGCCGGTGACCAGCGGCGTGATTTCCACCACGTTGCCGTTCACATAGGCATCGTCAGTGCTTTCGCTCCAGCGACCATACAGTTCGTGCCAGGCCCAGACGCCCAGGCCCGAAAGAATGACCAGCAACGTCAGTGTCAGCAGCATGACCTTGCGCTTGCGTGGATTACCGTCTTGCGCATGTTCGGATTGAGTCGTTTCGGCAGTCGCCATGACAAGTACCTCGAATCAGTTATTTGGCGTGGTAGCGGCCGGGGTGGCCGCCGCCAGGGTCTGGGCCTCGAAACCGCCACCCAGGGCCTGCATCAGTTGGATCGACAAATCGATCTGCTCGGCATTCAGGTTCGCCAGTTGGCGCTGGGCCTGGAGCAATTGCTGCTCGATGCTCAGCACGTCCAGGTAATTCCCGATGCCCGAGCCGTAGCGCTGGACCACCGTGTCGTAGGAGCTCTGTGCGATATCGGTGGCATGTTGCTGGGCACCGATCTGGCGAGCGATGTCACGCAATTGGTTGATGGTGTCGCTGACATCCCCAAGGGCCGTGACCAGGCTCTTGTTGTATTGCGCCACCGCCAGGTCGTAATCGGCGTCCCGGGCATCCAGGTCCGCCCGCAAGCGGCCGCCATCGAAGATCGGCAGCGACACCGTCGGCCCCACATTGAAGAAGCGGCTGGCCGAACCGAACATCGCATCGCCCAGCAACGACCGGGTTCCGGCGGCTGCGCTCAAGTTGAGATTGGGGTAGAAGTTGGTCTTGCCGGCCTCGATGTTCTTGCTCGCCGCCTCGACCCGCCAGCGTGCCGCGACCAGGTCCGGACGACGCCCCAGCAACTCGGCCGGCAGGTTCGACGGCAAGGCGACCGCGCTGGCTTGCAGCACGTTGGGCCGGGGGATTTCATGGCCGCGGTCCGGACCTTTGCCCAGCAACACCGCCAGGGCGATCTTGGCGCTTTGCAGGCGTTTCTCTGCGTCGATCAGGGTGGCGTCGGCGCTGGCTTCCAGGCTTTCGGTCTGTTGGAACTGATATTCGCTGTCGATCCCGGCAGTGAGGCGGCGCTTGCCCAGGTCGAGCATCTGCCGGGTGCGCTTGAGGTCCTCGGAGGCCAGGTCATAAATAATGTGGGCCTGGCCCAGGTCGCTGTAGGCCCGGGCCACGTCGGCGGCCAGGGTCAGTTGCGCGGCCTGGCGATCGATCTCGGCGGCGCGGGCCTGGCCGAGGGCGGCTTCCCAGGCGGCACGCTGGCCACCCCAGAGGTCGAAGGTGTAATTGAAGTCCACACCTAACGTGCGCAGGGTGCTGTACGCCCCGCCCTGCCCTTGCGGGTCCTGGTCACGGGACAGGCGCGAACGGCTGGCGCCGCCGCTGGCATCGAGAGTCGGCAGGCGCGCCGCGTTGGCAGCATAGGCCGCGGCACTGGCCTGATGCACCCGGGCGCTGGCGATCTGCATGTCCGGGCTATCGCGCAGGGCTTCACGGATCAGGCCGTCGAGTTGCGGGTCGCCGAGGCTCTTCCACCAATCGCTTTTCGGCCACGCGGCCTGCGACAGCGTGACGCCGTTCAGGGATTGCCCGGCCTTGAGGCTCTGGGCCTCCAGGCTGACGCCTTCGGTCTTCAGGCCGCTGTAGCTGGCACAGCCCGCCAGGCTCATGGCCAAGACCACCAGGCTTAATCGGGTACGCAAGGTTTTACACTTCATTTTTCCCCCATTCGCGACACGGTAATGGGGTCACCGGCGGCGAGCAGAATTTTCTTGAGGATCTGTTCGAGGGTTTGCAGCTCCTCGGGGCTGATGGCGCTGGCCAACTGGTTCATGGCCTCGGCACCGATAAACGGCAGGCGATCGGCAAGGGCCTGGCCGGCTTCGGTCAGCACCAGGCGCACTTGCCGGCGGTCCTGGGCGGAGCGTTCACGGGCCAGGAAACCTTTCTGTTCCAGGCGATCGAGCATCCGCGTCATCGAGCCGCTGTCCAGGGACAGGTAGCGACACAGCTCGGCCGGCGTCTCGATGCCGTACTGGGCCATGATGATCAACACCTTGAACTGCGCGGCGGTGATGCCGACGGGTTCCATATGAGTGTCGATGATCCGGTCCTTGAGCAGCGCGGTACGGCCGAGCAGCATGCCGAGATGGCAATTGTGAAAGTTGTCTGGAGTGAAATGCTTCATCTGACCACCGTTTGCTGCCTAGGCAGTGAATGTATGTCGAGATATTACTGCTTAGGCAGCGAATGTCAATCGAATAGTTAGCTTGCTATTCATGACGAGCAGACGCAGAAACAAAATGTGGGAGCGGGCTTGCTCGCTCCCACATTGGGGATTTGGGGAAGGGTTAGAAATCGCGCTTGTAGAAGATGTCCAGCGAGCTGGCGACGCCGCTTGCGGCTTCGAGGTAGACCTTCTTGCTGAGCTTGTAGCGCAGGGCGATGGTGTTGGCCGGTTCGAACACGCCAACGCCGTAGCGCAGGCTGAGTTTTTCCGACAGGTTGCCGCTGGCGACCACGCTGGTGGCATTGCCGCTACCCTGGGTGTCGAGCTGGAAATCCTCGATCCCCAGGTTATTGGCCAGGCTGGTGGTCACGCCCGAGCTGCCCATCAACCCCAGGCCCAACGCTGCCTGGGCGAGCATGTTGTTGTCCTCGCCGGTGGTGCTCAGTGGCCGGCCCAGCACCAAGTAGGACAATGCCTGCTCCTGGCTCATGGCCGGTTCCGAGAAAATTTGCGTGGCCGGTTGCTCGGCGCTGCCGCTCAAGCGGATGCCGGCGATCACGTCGTCGGTCTGGCGAATCGCTTCGATGTCCAGATAGGGCTGGTCGATGGGCCCGGCGAACAGCAACCGCGCCCGTCGCACCGTCAGCCGTTGCCCGTAGGCCCGATAACGACCGTCGTTGAGCCAGAGCTCGCCGCGGGTGTCCATGTTGTCGCCGATGTGCACTTGCCCCTGGACGTTGGCCGTCAGGCCGAAACCCGAGAACGCGAGTTTGTCCTGGCCGACGATCACGTCGATGTCCATCGCCATGGCCAGCGGCGCCTTGCCCTCCTCGGTCTGGTGGCCGACGATCACCGTGTCATCCGACACCTTGACGGTGGACGGCGGCAGTTCGCGGACGGTGATCTCGCCTTTGGGCACCAGGACCTTGCCGGCAATGGAAAGCTGCTCGCCCTGCATCGTGATGTTCAGGTCCGGGGCGACATCGAGCACCGCGTACGGTTCGACGGTGACCGGCAGTTGCGAGCCCTTGAGAGCCAGGTTCAGGGTCAGGGCATCGCCCCAGCCGATGTTGCCGTTCAGGCTGCCCTGCCCGCTCTTGCCACTTTTCCAATTGCCATTGAGCTGTACCGCTTCGCCGGTAATCGTTGCCCGCATCTGCAAGGCTTCGAGGCTGACCGGCAGTTCCGGGCCAGACACTTCGCCGTCGCTGAGCACCAGGTTGCCGTTGACCTGGGGCGCGAGCAAACCACCGGACAAGGTCCCGCTGCCGTTCAGGTGACCGGTGAGGGTTTCCACCATCGGCACGAATGGCCGGGCCACGGACAGGTCCAGGCCGGTCAGGCGGAACGAGCCGCTGATGGGTTTGCTGGCGAGCATGGGGTTGATTTGTACCTGGAGCATCAGTTCGCCGAGCCTGGCGCCGGCGAAATTCAGGTCGGTGTCGATGCGCTTGGGGGTCAGGCGGCTGTTGAGCGTGAGGGTCTGGTACGGGAAGTCCAGCCATTGCGTCTTATCGCCCTCCTTGTCCCGGATCCGTAAAGTACCGCCGCTGGCGTCCACCAGGACCCGGCCGTTCGGGCCGCTGGCCGGCAGGTCCAATTGCAGGTCCGCGTTGAGCCGGCCCTGCCAGGCAAAATCCTTGGGCATCCACTGGGCCAGGCTTTCGATGGGGAATTGCTTGAGGTGATAGCGCAGCTTAGGCTCCGGCATCAGCCGCTGGTCTTCACCGCACAGGCTGGCATCAAAGGAACGCCAGCAATGAGCGCCGACGTTGAGCGTGCCATCGGCCAGGCGCTCCAGTTTCGCCGGGGCTTGCAGGCGCCAGGCTTGGCCGCCGGCCTGTACGTCGCCGCTGGCCAGGCGCCCGCGCCAGTTGCCCTGGTCGAGCGCGCCATCGAGGGCCAGGGTCGTGTCGAGCTGCGGCCCTTGCAGGTCCAGGTTGAGCTTCTGTTGTTTGATATCGCCCTGGCCGCTGACCGTCAGCACGCCCAGCGACGTTTCGCCGACGCGGATGCCGCTGGCCTTGAGGTCGAGCTTGCCGCGCTGGGCGCTGTCGAGGGTCGCGTCCAGGTTCAGGCTTTGCAGGCGGTTGTCCTGGAAGGCCAGTTGCGTGCCTTGCAGGCCGAGCTTGCCTTGGGGGGCCTTGAGTGTGCCGGCCACGTCGACACGGCCGATGACTTGGCCACGCAATTGCGGCCAGAGTTGAGCCAGGCGTGCGAGCTTGATGTCGATCTGGCCGGTCAGTTTCTCTTGCAGGCTGGCACTGCCGTTGATGCGATTATCCCCCAGGCGAATGTCCAGCGCGCTGAGCGTCCACTGCTCGCCAGCGCCGCTGGCCTTGGCCTGGAGCACCGCTGGCTGGCCGCGCAGTTTGCCCTTGAGGTCCAGGTCCGCGTCGAGATCGAGGCGGTCGTTCTTCATCGTCCCTTTGCTGCGCAATGGCCCGGCCAGGGTCCCGGGCAGTTCGCCAAGCCAATACGCCGGGTTGATGGCCGACAGTTGCAGCGCCGTGTCCCAGGCAATGCCATCGGCAAATTGCAGGCTCAGGTGCCCTTCGGCCTTGCCCTGCCCCGCGGCGAGCTTGAGTTGCGGCAGATGGATCTGCGTCAGGTTGCCGCTGAACGGGCTGTCCAGGCTGAAAGCCCCGGCGGGTCCGTCCAGCGCGGCCTGGAAATTGCCCAGGTAGTTGCCATCGGTGTACGAGACTTCGCCATTGAAGCTGCGCAACGTCACCTGCGGCTCGTCGATCAGCGGATACAGGCGATGCCAGGGGAAATCCAGCCAGGCGACTTTCGCCTCGGCGCTCAAGCCGTCGCGCCAGTCCACTTGCCCGCTGAGTTTCAGGCTTTGCTGATTGCCGGCGTCCAGATCCAGGCCGGCGATCCGTGCGCCATTGGCGTCCACCGTGCCTTGCAGCAACAACGCCACCGCCCCTTTTTCGGCGGGCAGCGTCGCTTTGCCGAGCAGTTGATAGCCGTTTTTCAGATCGCCTTCGCCGGTCAATTCCAGCTGATTGAGCACCAACGTGTCCGGCAGATCGGCACTGGCCTTGAAGCCGTCGGCGCTGATGCGCACCTTGGCGGGCAGGTTGTCCGCCAGCGGTTGCAGTTCACCGCTCAACTGGCCTTGCAGGTAACCGCTGCTGTCGGCCTTGAGGTTGAGGGTCTTGAGCAGGTTGCCGTCGACTTTCAGGTCCAGCGCCCAGGGTGTGGTGCCCGGCGCCGGCAAGGTCAACCGGCCCTCGGCGCGCAACGGCCAGTCACCTCCCGGCTTCAGCAGGCCGGAGAGTTTCAGGCTCAGTTCATCGCGCTGCAATTGCACCGAATCGATCTGCATGCCCTCGGCGGTCCAATGGGCAACCAATTGCAGCCCCTTGAGCTGCTCGCTGCCGTTGAACGACAGGCTGCCGACCTGCACATCGCCCAGTTCGATGGCGAGCGGCAAATCCAGATCCGGCAAGCTGATCGGGCCGCTGCTCGGTTCGTCGGCAGAGGCAGGCAATTGCAAGGCGACCTGGTCGGCCTTGAGCTGTTCGATGCACAGGGTCATGCGCGCCAGGCACAGCGGCGACCAGGCGAATATCAGCCGATCCACCTCCACCCGACTGGCGTCCTGCTGCCACAGCACGTGATCGGCGCTCCACTGCCCGCCCAGCCGGCCCTGGAAATTCTCCACGGTCAGCCCCGGCACCAAGCCGAGGGCCCAACGGCTGCCGAATGCCGTGCCCAGCACAATGCTCAAGGCCAGCACGACCGCCACCACCCCCCCGGCGAGCGCCAGCAGCGTTATCTTCAAACCACGCGTCACAGCTCAGGCCCCATGGAAAAGTGCAAGCGGATGCCGCCGTCGTCGTCCATCGCATGGGCCAGGTCGAGGCGGATCGGGCCCACCGGCGAAACCCAGCGCACGCCGACGCCCACGCCGGTCTTGAGGCTCGGCAGTTCCAGGCTGTTAAAAGAGTTGCCCTGGTCGATGAACGTCGCCACCCGCCATTTTTCCGCGATGGAATATTGATATTCGAGGCTGCCGGCGACCATGTAGCGACCACCGATACGGTCGCCCTCGGCGTTTTCCGGCGACAGGCTCTGGTAGTCGTAACCCCGTACGCTCTGGTCGCCACCGGCAAAAAAGCGCAGGGATGGCGGGATGGATTTGTAGCCATTGGTGGCGCTGCCGCCGATCTGCGCCCGCGCCAGCAAGCGATGCTTGTCGAACACCGTGGTCAGGCCCTTGACCATGGCGGTGCCGTATAAAAGATTGTTGTCCGAGCCGAGCCCTTCCTTGGCGACCTTGGTGTCGAACTGCAAGCGGTAACCGTTGTGTGGATCGATGCGGTTGTCGCTGCGCAGGTAGGAATAGCTGAGGCCCGGCATCAGCAATGTGCTCAGGCCCGCATCGTCGCCGAGGCGATATTCCTCGCGCTGCCACTTGAGCGACACCACCCGCTGCCAGCCGCTGGGCAACTTGCTGTGCCATTCCGGGCCCACGGTGAGCAGTTTGCTGAGGCTGTCGGTGCCGGCCAGTTCTTCATATTGATAACCGCCGGCGTAACGTATCTTGTCAGTCAGCGGCGGATCCAGCGGCACGTCGTACCACAAGCCGACGTTCTGCCGAGGCGCCGACACTTCCGCTTCCCAGCCATAACTGTGGCCCTGGGGGTTGACCCAGTGGCGCGTCCAGTTGGCTTTGACCCGTGGGCCGACATCGGTGGAAAACCCCAGGCCCAGGCCCATGGTGCGCGGCTTGCGCGTATCAAGCTTGACCGCCACCGGGATCACGTTGTCGGTGGCCGCCGTCGGTGCGGCATCCACCCGGACGCCTTCGAAATAACCGCTCGATTGCAGGGCCTGGTTGAGCTCTGCAATGAGTTCGGAGTCGTACGCCGTGCCGGCCTTGAACGGCACCATGCGCTGCAGCAGGTCTTCGTCGAACGGTGTGTCGCCCTCAAAACTCACCGGGCCCAAGGCATAGCGCGGACCGCTGTCGTAAATCAGTTCGATGTCGGCGATGCCCGCCTGGGGGTCAACCAACAGCTTCTGCCGAGTGAAGCGCCCACTGAAAAAACCATAACGCGAAGCCTGGTTCTGGATGATTCGCTTGGCGTCTTCGTAGCGACCATGGTTGAGCACCGCGCCGGGCTTGAGGGCGGCGTTGCTGGGTACGCGAAAGGCTTTGAGCGATGCCGCCGGGCCATCAATGCGCACGGTGACGTTGCGTAAATGCACAGGCTCGCCGGGGTCGATGGTCAGCACCAGGCGTGGGTCCTTGCCGCCCTTGACCTCACTGTCGATCTGCGGCTGGTAGTAGCCCAGCGCCTGGGCGGCCTTGCGCGCCTGCTCCTCGGCACCACGGCTGAAGCGCAGCAAGGCCTCCTCGTCACGATCACCCACGCCGCCGATGTAACCTTCTACGTTGGCCTTGAGTTCATCGTTGGACGGCTTGACCCGTACTTCCAATTCACTGTTTGCCAGCGCCACGCAGCTGAGGGACAGCAAGAGCGCGCCACTGGTCATTCTTCCTGGGAGGTTCATGGCGCGGATGCTATCACGAGCGTAGGTGCTTGATAGAGCCGGACATTTCGCAAAAGTTCGGCCGACTATGCCGTTGCGCTTTGCAGAACCTGCGGGTTGGCGTGGAAGAACACATGCTCGCGGATCGGTCCTACCGCCACTTCACCGATTTCCTCATAACCCTGGCGTTTATAAAACTCAAGGTAACGTGGGTTGCCGGTGTCCAGCACCACGCCCTGGGAATGCTCGTCCACCGCACACCAGTTATGCACCGCCTCGAGCAACTGTTCACCGAAATGCTTGCCCTGGAACTGAGGGTGCACGCCCAGCAGAGGCAATACATGGACCGCATCCGACGGCAGGCAGGCCAGCACCGCCGCGTGGTATTCCAGGTAGCGCCGGGTGCAACGAAAACCAGTACTCAGAACCATGCGCAGGCGCCAGGCCCAGCTTTCGGTGATGCCCAGGCGCCGCTGCGGCGGAGCGATCAGGGCGATGCCGATCAGGCGGTCGTTGACCAGCAAGCCGATGGCCGGCAAATCTTGGAGAAAATGCTGCTTGACCAGCTCACGCACCGTGGCCCGTACCCGCTGTTCATAACCGGGACGCTCGGATTCGAACAGGTAGCTGAAGGTCGGCTCGTGGCGATAGGCCTGATACAGCAACGAACGGGCTTCACGGGAATAACCACTGTCGAGCATATGGATGTCGGCGATGGCGGTGGCGGTTTCGGGCATGGCGTTGGATCTCCTGGGGCGAGGCTCGGTGAGGCCCTGCTCTTATTGAGTACGAACCCGATAGGGTCGTGATCGTTCCTACATGCAAAGGACATTAGCAGCGCATTTGTCCTACTGCCACGCTGGCTCCCTTCCCACATGTCAGCTAGCATCGCAGTTTTGCCAGGACAGCCGACCATGAAGATCGTCTCCTTCAACATCAACGGGCTGCGCGCCCGTCCCCATCAGTTGGCGGCGCTGATCGAGAAGCACCAGCCGGACGTGATCGGGCTGCAGGAAACCAAGGTCCACGACGAACAATTCCCCCTGGCCGAGGTGCAGGCCCTGGGCTACCACGTGCATTACCACGGGCAAAAGGGTCATTACGGCGTCGCCCTGCTCTCCCGCCAGGCGCCACTGAGCCTGTACAAGGGCTTCGAGGGCGACGACGAGGACGCCCAGCGGCGCTTCATCTGGGGCACCTTCGCCGATGCCAACGGCGTGCCGGTGACCATCATGAACGGTTATTTCCCACAAGGTGAAAGCCGCGACCACCCGACCAAATTCCCAGCCAAGGAACGTTTCTACAGCGATTTGCAGCAACTGCTGGAAAGCCGCTTCAGCAACGATCAGCCGGTGGTGGTGATGGGTGACGTGAACATTTCCCCGGAAGACTGCGACATCGGCATCGGCCCGGACAACATGAAGCGCTGGCTGAAAACCGGCAAATGCAGCTTCCTGCCGGAAGAACGTGAATGGATGGCGCGCCTGAAGAACTGGGGCCTGGTGGACAGCTTCCGCCACCTGAACCCGGACGTCACCGACCGCTTCAGCTGGTTCGACTACCGCAGCCGCGGTTTCGAGGACGAGCCCAAGCGCGGCCTGCGCATCGACCTGATCCTCACTTCCCATGGCCTGCTGCCGCGGGTCAAGGACGCTGGCGTGGACTATGAGCTGCGGGGCATGGAAAAACCGTCGGACCACGCGCCGATCTGGTTGCAGTTGAGCTGATCGAGCCCCCTGTGGGAGCGAGCTTGCTCGCGATAGCGGTCCTGCCGTCACATTGGTCTTGAATGTGCCGCCGTCATCGCGAGCAAGCTCGCTCCCACATTGTATTTGGGTACTCCGTCGCACCCCTGTCACCTTTCAGTAACCTGACTGACTTAATCTTCCGGCACTTCCTCAGGTTCAGAAGGTGCCGGCATGCGGCTGTGTGTTGTGGTTTTCATGGGCCTCTGGCTGCCGTTCTTGGCATGGGCCGGCCATTTACCCATTCCCGAACAGGGCCCAGCCTTGCGCCTCCAAGGCTCCAATACCATCGGCGCGGCGCTGGGGCCGGCTCTGGTCAGAGGTTTGATGGAAGATCAGGGCCTGCTCAGGGTCAGCAGCGAAATCACCGGGCGCGACAACGAGCAGCGCATCGTCGGCCTGACCGCCGATGGCCGACGGGTGGAAGTCGACATCGCGGCCCATGGTTCGAGCACCGGTTTCGCCGCCCTCAAGCAGGCCAGCGCCGACCTGGCGGCCTCTTCCCGGCCGATCAAGGACAGCGAACGGAAGGAATTATCGTCCCTCGGCGATCTGAAAAGTCCCACGGCCGAGCAGGTCATCGCCATCGATGGACTGGCGATTATCCTTCATCCGCAAAACCCGTTGCGTCAGCTCGACACTGTGCAACTGGCACGAATATTCAGCGGCGAGGCGAAGATCTGGGAAGCGGTGGGCGGCGTTGGCGGGCCGATTCATCTGTATGCCCGGGATGAACAATCTGGCACCTACGATACCTTCAAGGAATTGGTGCTTGGCCGACACGGTAAGCGGCTGGATCCCACAGCGCGACGCTTCGAATCCAGCGAACAGTTGTCCGACGCCGTCAGCCAAGACCCGCAAGGCATCGGTTTCATCGGTTTGCCTTACGTACGCCAGGCCAAAGCCTTGGCGATTGCCGACGGTGATTCTCAACCGATGTTGCCGCTGAACCACCTGATCGCCACCGAGGACTACCCCTTGTCCCGCCGGCTGTTCTTCTATTTACCTCCCTGGGAAACCAACCCGTGGGCCACGGCACTGGTCGAGTTCACCCAAAGCGACAAAGGCCAGGCCATCGTCGCGGCGAACGGGTTTATCGCCCAAACCGTCCAGGCCATGGCCGTCACGCCGAATGCACTGATGCCCGAGGGTTACCAGGCCCTGAGCCGCCACGCCCAACGCTTGACCGTGAATTTCCGCTTCGAAGAAGGCAGCGCCAGCCTGGACAACAAGGCCCACCAGGATCTGAGCCGCGTACTCGACTATATAAAGCAGCATGGCAAAACCGATCGACGCGTGACACTGGTGGGGTTTGGCGACGCCAAGGACGACCCGGCGCGGGCTGACCTTCTGTCCAAACTGCGGGCCATGGCGGTGCGACGTGAACTGGTCAAGTACGGCGTGACCTTGCGGGAAGTGCGCGGCTTCGGCGCGCTGATGCCGGTGGCGGCCAATAGTGAAGATGAAGGAAGGATCAGGAATCGGCGGGTGGAGGTTTGGGTTTACTAGGTCCAAAGGCCGGACACCTCTCCCACGGCAAACCTCATTCCCGTGGCGAGGGAGCTTGCTCCCGCTGGGTAGCGAAGCCGCCCCAAAATGGACTGACGCGGTCTTTCAGGTGGACCGCATCAGCCGGTTTTACGACTGCTTCGCAGCCGAGCGGGAGCAAGCTCCCTCGCCACAAGAGCCGTGTGTTTATCCCGCTGATTTCGATATAGGACCAAGCTCCGTCGCCTTGCGCCATTACTTACAACTACGCCAGAATCCGCCGGTTTGTACGCCTTAGTGGCGGGCACAACGTCGAACCGCGCTAGCCGCCCCACCCCATTGATCGTTCCCACGCTCTGTGTGGGATGCATCCCGTGACGCTCTGCGTCACCTTCCAGAAGCGGAACGCGGAGCGTCCCTGGCGGCATTACCACGCAGGAGCGTGGGAACGATCGAAGCGCGCTAGCCGCTGCAGCTCGCACACAAGGGGATCAGCGGTGGGTTTGAGGCAGTGTTCAACCCTGCCCAAACACCTGCGAAGGCCTGCGCAGCAACGGGTCGAACGGCTTGATCCGCGGTCCGATCAGGGCCGCCTCGCGCTTGAGCTCCACCATCATCGGCAGGCGATCGGACCCCAGGCGGTCGCTCACCGTTGCCACGCTCAAGGCGGCCACGGCTCGGCCGTCACGGTCGAGGATCGGCAATACCTGGAAACGGTGATTGCCGTGGATTGGGACCAGGTCAACGAGCAACGCCCGGCCTGGAACGCCCGCTGGAACCGCAGCATCGAGCGCTAGCGCGAATTTTACAGTTATCATGCGGCCATCTCGGGCTTAGTGCCTGAAGATAACCTGTGGCGAGGGAGCTTGCTCCCGCTGGGCTGCGAAGCAGCCCTCACCCCTGACACCAAGGTGTGTCAGACTGATTGCATAGCCGCTTTTGGGGCTGCCATGCAGCCCAGCGGGGGCAAGCTCCCTCGCCACAGGTTCTTGTGCCCTCCCCTTGATCAACAGCGACCCCATCCATGCACACCCTCGCCCAACTACGCGCCGGCCAGCTCTGCGGCATTACCCGGCTGGACCTGGCCTGCGGCTTGACGGAGTTTCCCCGGGAAATCTTCGACCTGGCCGATTCCCTCGAGATCCTCAACCTCAGCGGCAATCAGTTGGACACGCTGCCCGACGACCTGCATCGGCTGACTCGCCTGCGCGTACTGTTCTGTTCCGACAACCGCTTCACTGAACTGCCCGAATGCCTGGGCCGTTGCAGCGCGCTGACCATGGTCGGTTTCAAGGCCAACCGCATCAACCGCGTCACGGGCGCCGCACTGCCGCCACTGCTGCGCTGGCTGATCCTGACCGACAACTGCGTCAGCCGCTTGCCGGATGAACTGGGCCAACGCCCCTATCTGCAAAAACTGATGCTGGCCGGCAACCGTTTGCAGCAGTTGCCGGCCAGCCTGGGCCAGTGTCATCGCCTCGAACTGTTACGCATCGCCGCCAACCAACTGACCGAACTGCCGCAATGGCTGCTCACGTTGCCAAGCCTCAGTTGGCTGGCCTACGCCGGCAACCCACTGGAAACCCAGGCGCAAGCGACTGCCCTGAAAACCACGACGCCTATCGAATGGTCGCATCTGGAACTGCAACGACAACTGGGCGAAGGCGCGTCGGGGGTGATTCATCAGGCGCTCTGGCAGACGCCCGGCCAGGCGGCACGAAAGGTCGCAGTGAAGTTGTACAAGGGCCAGATGACCAGCGACGGCTCGCCCCTGCATGAGATGCATGCCTGCATCACGGCCGGTCGCCACTCGAACCTGATTGAGGTGCTGGGTCAGGTTGCCGGGCACCCCGAGCAACAGGCCGGGCTGGTGATGGCGCTGATCGAGCCCAGCTACCGTAACCTCGCCGGGCTGCCGAGCCTGGCGTCATGCAGCCGCGACGTGTATGCCGATGAACTGCGCCTGAGCGCCCCGGTGGCCTTGCGCATCGCCCACGGCATTGCCTCGGTGGCGGCGCACCTGCACCGCCATGGCATCACCCATGGGGATCTCTACGGGCACAATATTCTGTGCGATGAACAGGGCGATTGCCTGCTGGGGGACTTTGGCGCGGCGTCGTTCCACGCCACCACAGACAACCTGCAAACCCGCGCGCTGCAACGCATCGAGGTGCGGGCCTTCGGGATTTTGCTGGGGGAATTGCTGGCGCGGATCGAACCGACGCTCAGTGCTGAGGAACTGGCAGCGTTACAGGATCTGCAGGTGCGTTGCTGTCAGCCAGAGGTGTTGGCGCGGCCGGGGTTCGATGAGATCAGGCAGCTGTTGTCCAGCTTCTAATCCACTGATTCAATCGACGTCATCGGTTGATCGCCCGAACCTTTGTGGCGAGGGGATTTATCCCCGCTGGGCTGCGCAGCAGCCCCCAAAACTCTGCCGAGTCAGCCAGACATACCCAAGTTGTCTGGTTTCAGGGCCGCTTCGCGGCCCAGCGGGGATAAATCCCCTCGCCACATGTCCATCCCGTCCCTGGTCCAAGCAGGGTGGGGGTTAACCGGCCAAGCCGACAAACATGTCCTGCACGTCATCGTGGTTGTCGAGGCCTTCGAGGAAGGCTTCTACTTCAGCCATCTGCTCGTCGGTCAGGCCACTGACCGGGTTTTTCGGCTGATAGCCCAGCTTGGCCGACAATACGGTGAAACCCTGCTCCGGCAAGGCCTTCTGTACGGCATCGAGGTCGGCAGGATCGGTGAGAAACAACGTCGCGCCTTCTTCGCCCGGTTCGAAATCCTGGGCACCGGCCTCGATGGCGGCCATTTCCGGATCGGCGTCCGGGCTGTCCGGCGCGGCTTCGATCATGCCGACATGGTTGAAGTCCCACGCCACCGAACCCGAGGCGCCGAGTTGGCCCTTGCGGAACGCGACGCGAATTTCGGCAACAGTGCGGTTGATGTTATCGGTCACGCATTCAACGATCAGGGGCACCTGGTGCGGCGCAAACCCTTCGTAGGTGACGCGGTGGTATTGCACGGTTTCACCGAGCTGGCCAGAACCTTTCTTGATCGCACGTTCCAGGGTCTCGCGGGGCATCGAGGCCTTCTTCGCCTGTTCGACCACCAGTCGCAAGTGCGCGTTGGTCGCGGTATCAGCGCCGTTGCGCGCGGCAATGGTGATTTCCTTCACCAGCTTGCCGAAGATCTTGCCCTTGGCGTTGGCAGCCGCTTCTTTGTGTTTAACCTTCCACTGTGCGCCCATTACTCACTCTCTTGTCTGACGCGCCGAGACATCTGCCGGCCGGCGCTGTGGCGCAAGTTTATACGGCCTAAACCGGCTGATCGACCAAAAAATTCACCCTGCCGGATCGACATTTTCACAGCGTGTTGTAGGGCGTTTCTGAAATAGCGACTCACAAGCACCGTTTTCCCCTGCGGTTTCGTACCCTCTGCGCCTCTCTCCCTGCCAGTAGGAGCTGCGATGCGCAACGACACGGAAAGTCCCTTCAGCCTGACGCTCACGCAAAGCGGCTTGCAACTGCAAGTCTTGCGGTTCAGTGGCCGCGAAGCCCTCAACCAGCCATACCGCTTTGACCTCGAACTGATCGGCCTGGCCCCGCCGATAGATCTCCAACTGCTCTTGGGGCATCCGGCCTTCCTGCGCCTGGAAGGCGAATCGGGCGTCCATGGGATTGTCCACAGCGTTAGCCTCAGTGCCCTGGCGCCGCGGCGTATCGGCTATCGTGTGACGTTGGTTCCCTACCTCCAGCAACTGGAGCAAGGCCCACAGCGCCGGGTTTTCCATCGGCTCAGCGTGGTGCAGCTGCTGCAACGCCTGCTGGAAGAACACGCGCTACCCGTCGACAGTTACCGTTTCGAACTGCCCCATGGGCTGTATCCGTGTCGCCCGTTTTGCATCCAGTACGACGAAAGCGACCTGACCCTCCTGCAACGACTGTGTGAGGAAGAAGGCATTCATTACCACTTCGAACATGCTCCCCAGGGCCATGTCCTGGTGTTTGCCGAAGACCCAAAGAGCTTTCCCGCGCGCCCCATCGAGCTGCACCTGCGCCCGAACGACAGCCTGCTGCCGGCCATCAGACGCTTGTATTTGCGTCACCATCCGATGATGCCTGGGCTGCCCGTCGGGTTCAGTGACCGGGCCCCGCCCGAAGCCGAGGCCTCGGCGGCGAATCAACCCCTTGAGCGGCTCGATCACGAAGCCATGCGCGGCAACCCGGCCTTGGCTCACCGTTACCAGGCCGGTCGCCGCCACCTTGAACGGCTGCGCTGCCGGCAACGGGAAATCCATGGCCACAGTACCCAACCGGCCCTGCACGGCGGCGACATCGTGCAGGTCTGCGAACACCCGGTTTCCACCTTCAACGATCAATGGTTGATCACCGAGGTCCGGCATCGCGGACGGCAGTTCTCGATCCTGGAGCCGGACCTGCCCGCCGCACCGTCGGCCCGTGACTACCACAACCGGTTCACCGCCATTCCCTGGTCCACCACGTTCAGGCCAGCCCTCAAGCACCCCAAGCCCCCCATCCCCGGGTACCACCTGGCTCATGTACTCGGCAGCACCGGCCAGCCGGCCAGCCCCGATGAACGTGGCCAGGTGAGTGTCAGCCTATGGGCGCCGGACCAGGACGGCATCACGCTGCCCGTGTCGCGGCTGACGCTGGATGGCAGCCCCAGCCTGATGGCCGGCAGCGAAGTGCTGGTGAGTTTTCTCGATGGCGACCCTGATCGACCGGTGCTGTGCCCAGGGGCTGTCGATACCGGCGCAGGCCATAGCGCCACGTCCCCGAAATCGCCCCGTGGGGAGCATGATGCGGGGCTGCTGTTGGACTGGCTGCTGAATCCGCCGGATTTGACTCCCTGACGCAACCCTGTGGCTTCATGCCGGCAAAAATGATCTGGCTCAAGCAAACCCAGCGAAACGGGCTTACAGTAAACGGATAACGCCGCTCTAGACGGCGCTCTACCCTGATCGTTGGAGAGGCCTGCAATGCCCTGGAAAAACTCAGAAAGCCGCTACAGTACCGTCACGGTCACCTTGCATTGGCTGATGCTGGTTCTGCTGGCCGTGGTTTACGCCTGCATCGAGTTCCGCGGGATTTTCCCCAAGGGCAGCGGCGGTCGCACCCTGATCAAGGAAGCGCACTTCATGCTCGGCCTGACGGTGTTCCTGCTGGTCTGGCTACGCCTGTTCGCCCGCAGCATGGGTAAGGCTCCGGCGATTTCCCCGGCATCGCCAGCATGGCAAACCGTTCTCGCTCGCCTGATGCATTGGGCGCTGTACCTGTTCATGATCGCCATGCCGCTGCTGGGCTGGCTGATCACCAGCGCCGAAGGGCACCAGGTGATGTTCTACGGTTTCGATCTGCCGTTGCTCATCAATCAAGACAAGGATTTCGCCAAGCAACTGGAAGGCTGGCACGTGCTGGGCGGCACCATCGGCTATTGGCTGATTGGCCTGCATGCCTTGGCGGGGCTGTACCACCACTATGTGGTACGGGACAACACGCTGCTGCGGATGATGCCCAAACGCGGCTGACCGTCGTTACTCGAACCCCCGGCGGCCTTGCAAACCGCCGGTGTGGACGAAGACCAGACGGGTATCCGGGGCAAATCGTCCGGCCTCGACTTGCGTCTTGAGCAACATCAAGGCTTTGCCGGTGTACAACGGCTCCAGTTCGATGGCCGTCGTGGTTTCGATGAACTCGGTGAGTTCGGCATCGACCCGGGCGAACCCGCCACGGCTGCCGTCGAACAATTCATAAGGTGGACTGCAAAGGCCCGCCTCCCCCACGATGCGTTCGACTTGCTGCACCACGCCATGGTCCTGGGGCACCGCCAGCACGCCATAGACCGGGCGCTGTCCCGCTTCGGCCAGCACCAGCCCGGCCAGCGACGTACCCGTACCACAGGCCAGCCACCAGCCGTGAAAATCCGCCCATCCCAACGTCGCCAGTTGTGCACGGACGTTGGCCGCCCAGACCTGGCAGCCTTGTGCACCGGGCAATCCTGAACCGCCCTCGGGCACCGGATGCAAATAGGGATAGCGGATCTGCCACGGCGCCCAGAAACCCGGCGCGTGCCGCTCTCGGTATCCGCCATAACCCAACCAGTGCAGGTCCATGCCAAACACTTTCAGGTCGCGCACCGTTGGCGTGTCCTGGGGATGACCACGCAACAGCCCCGCCGTGGGAAACCCGAAGCGCTTGCCCGCCGCCGCCAACGCATGCAAATGGTTGGAGTACGCCCCGCCCAGGCTCATGACCCCCTCGGCACCGGCTTCATGGGCGGCGCGCAAGTGATGGACCAACTTGAACCACTTGTTGCCGCTGATCAGTGGATCGATCCGGTCCAGGCGCAACACCGCCACTTCCACACCGGCACGGGCGAGCCAGTCCAGGTGAAGGGGTTCGAGTCGGGGTCGGGGATGCCAATCGAGGGCGGGAAGCAGCATTGCGGCGGGCCGGAGGGGAAGATACCGGCATCTTAACAGCTCGGTGTTGGGAGACTTCAGGATCGGAGTTCACCGTCTCCTGTGGGAGCGAGCTTGCTCGCTCCCACAGGGAGTCCGGGTTCTACAGAGCGTGTGAGTTACAACTGCGCCGCCAACCGCGAACCCTGGTTGATCGCCCGCTTGGCATCCAGTTCCGCCGCCACGTCGGCGCCGCCAATGAGGTGAACGGTCTGCCCCGCCGCTTCTAGGCCTTCCTGCAACTCACGCAGCGGATCCTGGCCGGCGCAGATCACGATGTTGTCCACGGCCAGCACTTGCGGCTCGCCGGTTTCGCCGATGCGAATGTACAGGCCGTCGTCGTCGATCTTCAGGTACTCGACGCTGTTGAGCATCTGCACCTGCTTGTTCTTCAGGCCCGTGCGGTGAATCCAGCCGGTGGTCTTGCCCAGGCCGTCACCAACCTTCGAGGTCTTGCGTTGCAACAGGAACACCTGGCGCGCCGGTGCATGGGGTTCAGCCTTGATCCCGGCCACACCGCCGCGAGCCTCGAGGTGGGTGTCGATGCCCCACTCCTTCCAGAACGCCTCGCGGTCCTGGCTGGTGGCGACGCCCTGATGCACCAGGAACTCCGACACGTCGAAGCCAATACCGCCTGCACCGATCACCGCGACACTGCGGCCCACCGGCTTGCGCTCGAGGATCACGTCCAGGTAGCTCAACACCTTGGCATGCTCCACCCCGGGAATCGCCGGCACGCGCGGCGCGATGCCGGTGGCAAGGATGATCTCGTCGTAGCCGCCGGCCACCAATTGCGCCACATCCACCCGGGTATCGAGGCACAGCTCGACATGGCTGGTCTGCAATTTTCGCTTGAAGTAGCGCAGTGTTTCGAAGAACTCTTCCTTGCCCGGCACGCGCTTGGCAATGTTGAACTGACCGCCGATTTCACTGGCCGAATCGAACAGCGTCACCTGGTGCCCACGTTCGGCCGCCACCGTGGCTGCGGACAACCCGGCGGGGCCGGCACCGACCACGGCGATTTTCTTCACCTGGGTCACCGGCAGGTAGTTCAGCTCGGTTTCATGGCAAGCCCGTGGGTTGACCAGGCAACTGGTGAGCTTGCCGCCAAAGGTGTGGTCCAGGCACGCCTGGTTGCAGCCGATGCAGGTGTTGATTTCGTCACTGCGACCGGCAGCGGCCTTGTTGACGAACTCCGGATCGGCCAGGAAGGGCCGGGCCATGGAGACCATATCGGCATCGCCCTCAGCGAGGATCTGCTCGGCCACTTCCGGGGTGTTGATGCGATTGGTCGTGATCAGCGGGATGCTTACCGAACCACGCAGCTTGGCCGTGACCTTGCTGAACGCCGCCCGTGGAACCTTGGTGGCAATGGTGGGAATCCGCGCTTCGTGCCAACCGATACCGGTGTTGATGATCGTTGCGCCGGCCTGCTCGATGGCCTTGGCCAACTGGACGATTTCCTCCCACGAACTGCCACCTTCCACCAGATCGAGCATCGACAGGCGAAAGATGATGATGAAGTTCGGGCCTACTGCCTCACGCACCCGACGCACGATTTCCACCGGCAGGCGCATGCGGTTTTCATAGCTGCCGCCCCAACGGTCGGTACGGTGGTTGGTGTGGGCCGCCAGGAACTGGTTAATGAAATAACCTTCCGAGCCCATGATCTCGACGCCGTCGTATTCGGCCTTCTGGGCCAGTACCGAACAGGTGACGAAATCGCTGATCTGCTTCTCGATACCCTCCTCGTCCAGTTCCTTGGGCTTGAACGGGTTGATCGGTGCCTGGATCGCGCTCGGTGCCACCTGCTTGGGGCTGTAGGCGTAGCGCCCGGCATGGAGAATTTGCATGCAGATCTTGCCACCGGCCTCGTGTACGGCCCGGGTCACGATCTGGTGCTTGAGCGCTTCTTCCTCGGTGGTCAGCTTGGCCGCCCCGGAGTACACGCCGCCCTCGTCATTCGGCCCGATCCCACCGGTGACCATCAGGCCCACGCCGCCCCGGGCGCGCTCGGCAAAATACGCCGCCATGCGTTCGAAGCCGCCGGGTTTCTCTTCCAGGCCGGTGTGCATCGAACCCATCAGGGTACGGTTGCGCAACGTGGTGAAACCCAGGTCCAGCGGGGCCAGCAGGTGCGGGTAATGAGAGGCGGTCATCGGTAACTCCACAACGGGCGATCACGGGGAAAAGCGCAAACTCTGCAGCTTGCGTCTGTCATGACCCACAGCGTAAGAGTCCGGATGCGGGCACTCAATGACCGTAACTGACAAGTTAATGATCCAAATGTGCAGTGCACCGATCAGCTGCGCGTGACTCTCGCTGGAATGCACCAGTCCTATCAACGCTGGTCCAGGTGCTCAACCCTAAAATAACCCTAATAACACGGTCGCCCTCGCATGCATCCCCAACGAAAAATGCTGCACAACGAGTTGCACGCCCGCCCGTCGCTGTACTTCGACGAGCCGGCCCACGTCTTCCACCTGGCGTTTCTTGGCGACAATGCCCAGTGCAACGCGCTGCTCGAGCGACTGTGCCCTGAAACCGTCGCAGCAGAGGCCGCACAAGGCATCACCCGCCTTGAAGGCCATCCACTCAAGTGGGAGCGCCACGCCGAGTTCTTCACCCTGACCCTGGTCGCTCCCGCCAGCACCAACGAACTGCACTGGACAACGCTGCCCGAATGCCTTGCCCAGGGTATCGAAGGCCATGCCCAGCACCTCATCAATGCCGTTCAGGTAGTGGTGCGCGCCGAAGCCGGTCTCGACCTGCCCAGCTACGGTTTCAAGGACCCCTGCGGTTCTTGCGTGGGCGGTGGCGATGCGGTGGTCTGGAGCGATTTTCGCCTGACCGAGGACGGCACCAACCGCCTGCTGTTCATTAACCGACGACTCAACGCTTATCGTCAGGGCCGCATGATCCGGCGCCTGCTGGAAATCGAGACCTATCGCATGATGGCGTCCTTGTCGCTCAATACCGCCAAGGCACTGGACCCGCAACTGAACGAATTCGATCGCACCCTGGTGAGCCTGTCCGAACGCAACGCCAATGCCAGCGGCGTGCATGCCAAGGCCCTGCTGGAGGACATCGCCCTGCTGTCTCGCCAGGTTGTCAGCAGCACGGTCAAGAATCGCCACCGTTTCAGCGCCACCCGCGCCTATGCCCAACTGGTGTTCGAGCGCCTGGGGGAGTTGCGTGAAAGTCACCTGGGGGATTGCCAGCGGCTGGGCGTGTTCATCGAACGGCGTTTCAAACCCACGGTGCGTTATTGCGCAGCCACCGAACAGCGCCTCGAGCAACTGGCCATGAGCGTTGCCAACCTGGGTGACTTGTTGCAAGCACGCGTACAGGTCGAAATGGAGGATCAGAACGCCGAGATCCTGCGCAGCCTCAATGCACGCGCCGATGCACAGATAAAGATCCAGCGCGCGGTGGAAGGCCTGTCGATCATTGCCATCACCTACTACCTGATCAATCTGTTCAAACTGGTCTATAGCGGGCTGCACACCTTGGGCGCAAGCCTCTCCGCCCGCGAGGCACTGCTGGGCATGACGCCACCGGTGCTGTTGATCATGCTGCTGATTCTGATCCGCATCAGGAAGGCCAAAAGTCACTAGTGCGCCTTGCTCGCGCGCAGGGTGTCCAAGGATTCCATGGACGCCTTGGCGCAGGCCTGGCGCAAGTACAAATCAGCGCCCGCCCTTCGCTAATCCCTTGTTTTACCGTACCCTGCCCCGTAGCTCCTGATGAAAAATCACGAACCTGCACACGGCCGCTGACTGTTCTCCCATGCGCAAATTTCTGTACCTGCTGTTTTCCCTGGCCTTGATTGCCGCCCTGATCACCTACGCACTGTGGACGACGGATCGTCCGACGGGTCATTACCTGTCGGACCTGCGCATCAGCCTGGCCGTCGATCAGGGCACACCCGCCGACCGCGGTAACCTGCTGGGCATCCAACCCGAACTGTTCCCCACCGACTACCAGAGCCCCGAGCGCCTGCATCGCAAACTGGCAGCCTATCTGCAGACGGCTCGCGACCAGGGCTTTCTCAATGCCAAGACCGTGGTGGTCCTGCCCGAGCACATCGGCACCTGGTTGATGGTCGGCGGCGAAAAAGACGAGTTGTACCAGGCCACCAGCCTGAAGGAAGCCATGAACTGGCTGGCGATCAGTAATCCGCTAGCGTTTATCCAGGCATTGATCAGCGCTCAAGGCGATAGCCGACTGGACGATGCCCACCTGCGCATGAAAGCCGAGCGCATGGCCCATGACTATCAAGCGCTGTTCGGTGGGCTGGCCAAGGAGTTCGGTATCACCCTGGTGGCCGGCTCCATCGTGCTTCCCGAGCCCAGTGTCAGTGACGGTGAACTGAAGATCGGTCGCGGTGCGCTGTACAACAGCAGCCTGGTGTTCGGCAGCGATGGCCGGCCGATCGGCCAGCCACAACGCCAACGACATCCGGTGTTTGAACAGCGCGACGTGCTTGGGGCCGACCGCCCGACCGCTGTCCAAGTCATCGACACCCCCGCCGGGCGCCTGGGCGTGCTGATCGGCAGCGACAGTTGGTACCCGCTCCACTACCGGCAACTCAACGACCAGGGCGCGCAACTGATTGCGGTGCCCGCCTTCATCCTCGGTCGCGACACATGGGACAAACCCTGGAGCGGTTATAAAGGCCTGTCCACGCCGAGCGAGGTGAGCCTCAAGCCAGGTGAAGTGAGCGAGGGCCAAGCCTGGCATCGCCTGACACTGACCGGCCAATTGCCCATCAGCCAGGCCCAGGGCGGCGTCAGCGTGTTCCTGCGGGGCCAGTTCTGGGACAACGGCAGCGCCGGCCAGAGTTTCATCAGCCACAACGGCCAACACTTCCCCGATGGCAACGCCCGCGGCGCCCGCCTGCTGAACCTGTGGTTGTGAACATGAAACCGCAGCCGATGCGCCTGGGCGACCTGTCTGTGGGCTTTGTCCATAGCTTGGCTGACGCCGTCGCCAGCCATGGGCAAGACCCTCAACCTCTGCTTGAACAGTACGGTCTCGATGCCGCGCGCCTGGCCGAGCCCGGAGCACGATTGTCGATCCCGCGCTACATGCGTCTGGGCCACGCCGCGATTCAACAAACTCAGGACCCAGCCTTGGGCCTGCGCATGGGCCAACTCGGCCGCTTGAGCCAGGCCGGGCTGGCGGGCGTTACCGCGGCCCAGGCGCCCACTGTGCGCGAGGCCGCCCGCTGCATGATCCGCTTCGAGCCGCTGTACGGCTCCAACTATCGCGGCCAATCGAGTTTCCATGAAGATGCCCAAGGCGCTTGGCTACGGTTCTATTCCATCAGCCCGTATAACGCCTACAACCGCTTTGTCGTGGACTCGATCATTGCCGGCTGGCTTGCGCAACTGTCCAGCGTCAGCGGCATCGCGCTACGGCCAGAACGCATCGAAATCGAATTCGAGGCGCCGGCATACGTGGAGGCCTACCGCACGCTCGGTGACTGCCCGATCCAATTTGGCGCCGAACAGAATCAACTGCGACTGGGCCTGGACAGCCTCGCCCAGCGCAACCCACAGCATTGCCCCAGCACCTGGCACCATCTGCTTCAGTTGTGTGAACGGGAACTGGAACAACTGACCCGCACCCGCAGCCTGCGCGAGCGCATCATCCAACTGCTGGGACCGTTGCTCAACGGCGGCCGGGAACCCGACCTGGAAGAAGTGGCGGCTCGCCTGAAGCTGCCAACCTGGACCCTGCGTCGCAAGCTGGCCGAGGAAGGCACGCAGTTTCGCGCCATCCTCAACGACACCCGCCGCGACCTGGCCATGACCTACATACGCGATACCGAACTGGCGTTTGGCGAAATCGCTTATCTATTGGGATTCGCCTCAGCCGAGGCATTTCAACGAGCCTTCAAGCGCTGGAACAACCAGACACCCGGAGAGTTTCGTCGTAGTCGCCGAGGGGTTTGAGCTTCAAGAACCTGGCTAGGTGCTTACCATTTGTAGCTTGTCGCGATCCTTACAACTCCGTCGCATCTTCGGCGGGTTCCAACGGGTCCAGTTCATACGCCTGGTATTCCAGCAGCTCTTCCTGATAATCATCCATTACGTGTCCTTCCCCTGTCATTGAAACCGATGCCTTATGGCGCTGGCATCAGCATAAAGCTGCTTTATGAATAAAACATGAAGCAAAGGCTTCATGAATTAAACGTAGCACAGGGTCGGGAAATTACTGTGTAAAGAGTGACAGGGCATTACTCCCTGCCACTGAACCTCAGGATGACGGAAGCGGCTGGATCGGCTCGGTCGGTGCCGGTAACGAGCTGGACGGTGGTGGCGGTGGTGTAACGGTTTGCGTCGTCGGCGCAGACTCGAACGACTCGGGTGCAATCGACTCGGGTGCAATCGGCGCTGGCTCGCTCGGCGGTGCGACGGGCTCCGAGACCGTGGGAGTGGTTTCGACGGGGGCCGGAGCGGCCTCTTCCACCGGGGTGGCTGGCGCAGGGGCAATCGGCTCCGGCGCAGGCGCTGGCGCTGGAGCAGGCATCAGGGCAGCCGGTTCGACTTTGGTTTCCGGAATGCCCAGTTCAGTTTTCGGTTTTTCGGCGTTATCGGCCGCTTTCTTCGCCTCGGGAGGCAGGAACAGCTCTACCAGGGCAAAGAAGCGCTCATAGAACTTGGACGCCGACACGGTTTCGCTGGCGACCTTGACCATCGAATCATCCGAGGAGCCGATCGGCATCGATACCGAACCCAACACGCCCACGCCCAGGCTGGCGGAGTTGTTGATCTTCTTGAGGGCATAACGGTCCTGCAAGGCGTTGGCGAACATCGTCGCACGGTGACCAGTACCGCCGTCTTCGGCACAGACCAGGTTGAAGCTGATTTCCATGTGGGTGTCACCGGTCTGCTGGAAGCTCTTGTGACCGCTGACCAGCTTCGGATCGCTGCTGGTGATGATGTAGCCCTGGCTGAGCAACGCCCGACGCCCGGCCTCGCAGGTCGCCGCGTCGCTCACAGGATAAGTGCGCGAGAACGTGCCGGAGTCGTCGAAATTCTCGTGCTCGTAAATGGCAGCTTTCTTCGACGAGCAACCGGCTGCGGCGGCCAGCAACAGTGCAAGCCCGACGGTGCGCATGGGAAATGATTTGAACATTGAACATCCTGAGAAAAACGGTCCGGGGCGCATTGTGCAACAGAACGCGACTCGGCAGCGTGGCTAATCTTGTTTCAAGGGGGTTACAAGTTTACTGGGGGTTGTTTGCAGGAAAAAGACGCCAACCGGATAGATCGACGAACACCCGCTTTCCAGGCAACAAGCAGATACAAAAATCTGACGGTTCGGGCTAATGCTGTTCACTTCAGCGGTCAATGAAGTTTTTTATTCCGTTTCCAGAGACGTGGTTTTATTTGGACATACACCCAAAACCCAAGCCCAAAAAAACGGCGCTTCCCCTTTCTGGAGAAGCGCCGTTTTCTCTAAAGCGAACAGCAATACAATCAGGCTTGGCCAAACCTCAAGCAATTAGAAACGCTTGATATCCGCCTGGCTCTCCAACTGCTTGCGATACGCCGCAAAGTCCTGCTGACCAACACGGGACGCGAGGTAGCGGCGATATTCCGCCTTCTCTTCGTCAGTCGGTGCCGCGGCTTCGTTCACGCCATTCAAACGCACGACCATCAGGCTGCCATCGGGCAAGGTCACGCTGGTGAACGTCGGCTTGTCCTTGGACTCAGGCTTAGGCATGCGGAACAGTGCTTGCAGCACCGCCGGGTCGATGCCTTCCTGGTTGCGGGTGGCCGCCTCGATGGCTTTCCAGCCTTGGCCGTCAACCGGTTTATCCAGTGCCGTCTTGCCGTCGCGCAGGCTGGTGATCAGCTCGTCGGCGCGGGTCTTGGCCGCTGCGCTGGCATGTTCCTTGGTCAATTGAGCACGAATCGGCCCTGCCACGCTTTCCAGCGGCAGTTGCTCAGGCTTGCGGTGCTCCTTGGCACGCAGCACTACGACGGTTTCCGGGTCCAGTTCGATGGCGGTGCTGTTGGCACCTTCATCCAGCACTTCCGGGCTGAACGCCGCAGTGACCACGGCGCGATTGGCCGCAACCCCTTCACCGCCTTCACGACCGAACGGGGCCGATGTATGAATGGTCAGCTTCAGGTCCTGGGCCGGCTGCGCCAGGTCGGACGCTTCGAACGAGGCATCTTCCAGTTGCTTGGTCGCCTCCACGAAACGCTGCTCCACCTGCTGAGTCTTCAGCTCGCGGGTCAGTTTGTCCTTGAGGCTGGCGAAGGTCGGCACTTCAGGCGCTTCGACCCCCAGCAGCTTGATCAGGTGCAAACCGAAATCGGTACGGACCGGTGCCGAGACCTGGTCCTTGTTCAAGGCGTACAAGGCCTTTTCGAACTCCGGATCGTAGACACCTGGGCCGGCATAGCCGAGATCGCCGCCGTTGTTCGCCGAACCCGGGTCCTGGGAAAACTCCTTCGCCAACGCTTCAAACGACTCGCCTTTGGCCAAGCGAGCCTGGATCTCTTCGATCTTCGCCTTGGCCTGGGCTTCGGTCACCTTGTCGTTCACTTCGATCAGGATGTGCGCAGCGCGACGCTGTTCGGACAGGTTGGCGATTTCTTTCTGATAGGCCGCTTGCAGGTCTTCGTCCTTGACGCTGACCTGATCGAAGAAAGAGGCTTTCTTCAGCTCGAGATAATCGATGACCACCTGGTCAGGTGTCATGAATTCCTTGGCGTGTTGGTCGTAGTAAGCCTTGACCTCATCGTCGGTCAGCTTTACCGACGCAGGATCGGCCTTGATGTTCAAGGTGGCGAAATCACGCGTCTGTTTTTCCAGGCGTGCAAATGCCAGCACTTGGGCATCGGTGACGAAACCGCTGCCCGCCAGGCCGGCGCGCAACTGACCGATCAGCATTTCCTGAGCCAGCATCTGGCGGAACTGCATACGGCTATAACCCAGCTGGCGGATCACCTGATCGAAACGCTCGGCGCTGAATTTACCATCCACCTGAAACTCAGGCGTCTGCAGGATGACTTGATCAAGCGCAGCTTCCGAGAAAGCGAATTTCGCATCGTGTGCACCTTGCAGCAGCAACTTGCGGTCGATCAGGCCCTTGAGCGCCGAATCGCGCAGCATTTTTTCGTCCAGCAGGGAGGCGTCGAAATCCTTGCCCAGCTGTTGCATGAGCTGACGGCGTTGCATGTCGACCGCCTGGCTCAGCTCGTTCTGGCTGATTTTTTCGCCGTTGACCTTGGCCGCGTCATTGCTGTTGGTGGTGGCTTGAAAAATGGCATCGAAACCGGTCAACGCCATCAATGCGACGATGACCCCGATGATGGTCTTGGCAATCCAGCCTTGTGAATTGTCCCTGATATTCTGCAGCATGCGTCCCCCAAAAACGGTTGAACTTCAAATTTAGGCAACCGTGGAGCGTGGGTAGAATCCGGATAGAAGAAAGGCGCATCCGAGGATGCGCCTTCTCGTAACTGGCGGAGCGGACCGGGCTCTAACCTGCAAGCCCTGGTGTGCCAGACCGGTTGCAACCGGCCGTATTACCGCTCCGCTGCCAAGCCAGGCATGACCCCGACCCGGATAAACTCAACGAAACCTTAGTTAACGGCTTCTTTCAGTGCTTTACCAGCTTTGAAGCCTGGCTTTTTGGCAGCAGCGATTTCCAGCGTCTTACCGGTCTGCGGGTTGCGACCGATACGAGCAGGACGATCGGTCACGGAGAAGGTACCGAAACCAACCAGAACAACGGAGTCGCCAGCCTTCAGAGCGCCAGTGACGGATTCGATTACAGCGTCCAGCGCACGGCCAGCAGCAGCTTTCGGGATATCAGCGGATGCAGCGATAGCATCAATCAGTTCCGACTTGTTCACTCTAAGTCCCCTTATATCTATTTGAGATGATTCTAAGTTTTTTTGGTGAAAGCAAAAACGAGTGCTGAATGGCCTGCAGACACTTAAGAGCCGCTTTATAACAAGGGCTCTAAAAAACTGTCAAGGAAGCCCCCCAGGCAAATGCGTATTAATGCGTGCTAATTCTTTCCTTAGAGTCAGACTCTCGCTTTTCTTCCTTCGCGACAATCTCCGGAGCCACATCCGGCAAGGGCTCCGGCGCGTATTGCAGCGCAATTTGCAGGACCTCGTCAATCCATTTAACGGGTTTGATCTGAAGATCTTGCTTGATGTTGTCAGGAATTTCCTTCAGGTCGCGGACATTCTCTTCGGGAATGATCACGATCTTGATCCCGCCACGGTGTGCCGCCAGCAGTTTTTCCTTCAGGCCGCCAATCGCCAGGACCTGGCCACGCAACGTGATTTCACCCGTCATGGCGACGTCGGCGCGCACCGGAATACCGGTCAATGCCGAAACCAGGGCCGTGCACATGCCTACACCAGCGCTTGGGCCGTCCTTGGGCGTAGCCCCTTCAGGCATGTGGATATGCGTATCGCGCTTCTCATGGAAGTCCAGGGGAATACCCAGGCTCCGCGCGCGACTGCGAACCACCGTCAGCGCAGCGGTGATCGATTCGACCATCACGTCGCCCAGGGAACCGGTCTTGATCAGTTGCCCCTTGCCCGGCACCACGGCGGCTTCGATGGTCAGCAACTCACCACCGACCTGGGTCCAGGCCAAGCCAGTCACCTGGCCGATCTGGTCCTGTTGCTCGGCAAGGCCATAGCGGAACTTGCGTACGCCCAGGAAGTGCTCCAGCAGGTCAGCAGTGACCTTGACCGCGAAGCGTTTTTCCAGCGCATGTTCCTTGACCGCCTTGCGGCAAACCTTGGCAATCTGCCGCTCCAGGCCACGCACACCGGCTTCGCGGGTGTAGTAGCGGATGATGTCGCGAATCGCTTCCTCGTCGAATTCCAGCTCGCCTTTTTTCAGACCGTTGGCCTGGATCTGCTTGGGCGAAAGGTATTTCACGGCGATGTTGATCTTCTCGTCCTCGGTGTAACCCGGCAGACGAATCACCTCCATCCGGTCCAGCAACGCTGGCGGAATGTTCATGGAGTTGGAGGTGCAAAGGAACATCACATCCGACAGGTCGTAATCGACCTCCAGGTAGTGATCGTTGAAGTTGTGATTCTGCTCAGGATCGAGGACTTCGAGCAATGCAGAGGCTGGATCGCCGCGCATGTCGCTACCCATCTTGTCGATTTCGTCCAAAAGGAACAGCGGATTGCGCACGCCGACCTTTGTCATCTTTTGAATCAATCTTCCTGGCATCGAACCGATGTAGGTACGGCGATGGCCCCGAATTTCCGCCTCATCGCGCACACCGCCAAGGGCCATGCGTACGAATTTGCGGTTGGTGGCGTGGGCAATCGACTCCGCAAGGGAAGTTTTACCGACCCCTGGAGGACCAACCAGGCACAGGACCGGGCCACGGATCTTCTTCACGCGCTTCTGCACGGCGAGGTATTCCAGGATGCGTTCCTTGACCTCTTCCAGGCCGTAATGATCGGCGTCGAGGATGTCTTCGGCACGCGCCAGGTCCAGACGCACCTTGCTCTGGGCTTTCCACGGCACCTGGACCAACCAGTCGATGTAGGAGCGCACGACGGTGGCCTCGGCAGACATCGGCGACATTTGCTTGAGCTTGTTCAGCTCGGCCTGGGCCTTAGCCAGTGCATCCTTGGGCAAGCCGGCAGCATCGATGCGCTTTTTCAGCTCCTCGATTTCGTTGTGACCTTCGTCGCCATCGCCCAGCTCTTTCTGGATGGCCTTCATCTGCTCATTCAGGTAGTACTCGCGCTGGCTGCGCTCCATCTGCTTCTTGACGCGACCGCGGATGCGTTTCTCGACCTGCAACAGATCGATTTCGCCGTCGAGCAGTGCCAGCACGTGTTCGACACGGGCCGACAAATCAATGATTTCGAGAATTTCCTGCTTCTGCTCGATTTTGAGGGCCATGTGGGCCGCCATCGTATCGACCAATCGCCCAGGCTCATCGATGCTGTTAAGCGACGACAGGACCTCTGCAGGCACCTTCTTGCCCAGTTGCACGTATTGTTCGAACTGCGACAGCAGGCTGCGGACAAACACTTCTGATTCACGCTCGGGCGCATCGACCTCTTCGATCAGCGACACCTCGGCCCGGCAATGGCCGTCCACTTCGCTGAAACGCTCGATAGCACCACGCTGCTCGCCTTCGACCAGGACCTTGACGGTGCCGTCGGGCAGCTTGAGCAATTGCAGAACCGTTGCAATCGTACCTACGCGATACAGTGCGTCTTCGCCGGGATCATCGTCGGCAGGATTTCTCTGAGCCAGCAGAAGAATCTGCTTGTCACCCGTCATCGCAGCCTCAAGGGCTTCGATAGACTTCTCGCGCCCCACGAACAGCGGGATAACCATGTGCGGATACACCACGACATCGCGCAATGGCAGGAGAGGCAATTCGATGGTTGTCTTCATGATTTCGCCTCTACGGCGGCCCTCGGGCCGGAAACAGATGGAAGTAAGCTTGAAACCAAGATGGGGGCAGCCTCGAAAAAAAACAAGCGCTAAGACACGTCTAAAACGCGCAAAAAGCAAAGGGGCCCGAAGGCCCCTTCTTTGTTCCGGCAGCGGGACGCTTAAGCGTCCGGTGCGGCCTTGGCAGCCGGCTCATTGTTTTCATAGATATACAATGGCTTGGACTTGCCTTCTATGACGCTTTCATCGATCACGACTTTACTCACCTCTGACTGCGAGGGGATCTCGTACATCGTGTCGAGCAATACGCCTTCGAGGATCGAGCGCAATCCACGCGCACCGGTCTTGCGTTCCAGGGCACGTTTTGCGACCGATTTCAGCGCGTCGGAACGGAACTCCAGGTCTACACCTTCCATTTCGAACAGCTTGGCATACTGCTTGGTCAGGGCGTTTTTCGGCTCGGTCAGGATCTGCATCAACGCAGCTTCATCCAACTCGTCCAGCGTCGCCAGGACCGGCAGACGACCGACAAATTCCGGGATCAGACCGAACTTGACCAAATCGTCAGGCTCGACTTCACGCAGGGACTCACCGACCTTCTTGCCCTCTTCCTTGCTGCGCACTTCGGCGTTGAAACCAATGCCGCCACGGGTGGAACGGTTTTGAATAACCTTTTCCAGGCCGGAGAACGCACCACCGCAGATGAACAGGATGTTACGGGTGTCGACTTGCAGGAATTCCTGCTGCGGATGCTTGCGGCCACCTTGGGGTGGAACGGAAGCGACCGTACCTTCGATCAACTTGAGCAAGGCCTGCTGCACGCCCTCACCGGAAACATCCCGGGTGATGGACGGGTTGTCGGACTTGCGCGAAATCTTGTCGATTTCGTCGATATAGACAATGCCCATCTGGGCCTTTTCCACATCGTAGTCGCACTTCTGCAATAACTTCTGAATGATGTTCTCGACGTCTTCACCTACATAACCCGCCTCGGTGAGGGTGGTTGCGTCGGCGATGGTGAACGGAACGTTCAGCAAGCGGGCCAGGGTTTCGGCAAGCAGGGTCTTACCCGAGCCTGTCGGGCCGATCAGCAGGATGTTGCTCTTGCCGAGTTCGACCTCGTCATTCTTCTTGTCACGCTGGTTCAGGCGCTTGTAGTGGTTGTACACCGCTACGGCCAGTACTTTTTTCGCACGTTCCTGACCAATCACATACTGATCAAGGATGCCGCTGATTTCTTTAGGCGAAGGCAATTTATGCGCGCTGCTCTCGGCCTGGGCTTCCTGCACCTCCTCGCGGATGATGTCATTGCACAGGTCGACGCACTCGTCGCAAATGAAGACCGAGGGGCCGGCAATCAATTTGCGCACTTCATGCTGGCTTTTGCCACAGAAGGAGCAATAAAGCAGTTTGCCGTTGTCCTCGCCGTTGCGGGTGTCAGTCATTCGATCGATCCAAATCCGATAGGCTTGCAACACAAGATGAAGGCAATTGCGGGCTTTTTCAAGCCCGCAGGCGGCCGGTCATCCCAACCACCTGCATATTGAGCGGCTTAGGCAGGCATTTGACGCTTGTTGATCACGGAGTCGATCAGGCCATATTCGGCCGCACGCTCCGCGCTCATGAAGTTGTCACGCTCGGTGTCACGCTCAATGGTTTCGAGGCTTTGGCCGGTATGATGGGCCAGCAACGAGTTCAGGCGCGAACGAATGTGGAGGATTTCCTTGGCATGGATGTCGATATCCGACGCCTGGCCCTGGAAGCCGCCCAACGGCTGGTGAATCATCATCCGCGAGTTAGGCAGGCAGTGACGCTTGCCCGCTGCGCCGCCGGCGAGCAGGAAAGCGCCCATGCTGCAGGCCTGGCCGATGCAGATGGTGGAAACGTCAGGCTTGATGAACTGCATGGTGTCGTAGATCGACATGCCCGCAGTCACCGAACCGCCAGGTGAGTTGATGTACAGATGGATATCCTTGTCCGGGTTTTCCGCTTCAAGGAACAACAGCTGCGCCGCGACCAGGTTGGCCATGTAGTCTTCAACGGGGCCGATCAGGAAGATGACGCGTTCCTTGAGCAGACGCGAGTAGATGTCATAGGCACGTTCGCCGCGGGCGGACTGCTCGATAACCATCGGGACCAGGCCGCCTGCGGCCTGGATGTCAGAGCTCTGCTGATAAAAAGAATTGCGGGACATGTCTCGCAGTCACTCCCAAATAGTTATGTCTTGAATACGCATAAGCCAGCGCGAAGGCTGGCTTATGGGTGTTTATTTCTTACCGCAGAACCATCAATCGGCTTGTGGAGCTTCCACCGGCTTGACCGCTTCTTCGTAAGAGACCGCTTTATCGGTCACGCTAGCTTTCTGCAGAACAGTATCCACAACTTGTTCTTCCAGCACAACCGAACGGACTTCGTTCAGTTGCTGGTCGTTCTTGTAGTACCAGGACACGACTTGCTCAGGCTCTTGATAGGCCGAAGCCATTTCCTGGATCAGCTCGCGAACGCGGGCTTCGTCAGGCTTGAGCTCGAATTGCTTGACCACTTCGGCGACGATCAGGCCCAGTACGACGCGGCGCTTGGCTTGTTCTTCGAACAATTCGGCAGGCAGTTGGTCCGGCTTGATGTTGCCACCGAACTGCTGAACAGCCTGCACACGCAGACGGTTCACTTCGTTATCCAGCAGAGCCTTTGGCACTTCGATCGGGTTGGAGGCCAGCAGACCGTCCATGACCTGGTTCTTGACCTTGGACTTGATGGCCTGGCGCAGCTCACGCTCCATGTTCTTGCGAACTTCGGCGCGGAAACCTTCCAGACCGGTTTCCTTGATGCCGAACTGGGCGAAGAACTCTTCGTTCAGCTCAGGCAGTTTCGGCTCGGAAACAGTGTTGACGGTCACGGTGAACTCGGCGGCTTTGCCAGCCAGGTCCAGGTTCTGGTAGTCCTCAGGGAAGGTCACGTTCAGAACGCGCTCTTCACCGGCCTTGGCGCCAACCAGGCCGTCTTCGAAGCCAGGAATCATGCGACCGGAGCCCAGCACCAACTGAGTAGCCTTGGCGGAACCGCCGGCGAACACTTCACCGTCGACCTTGCCGACGAAATCGATGTTCAGTTGATCTTCGTTCTGGGCAGCACGCTCAGTCACTTCGAAACGGGTGTTCTGCTTGCGCAGGATGTCCAGCATCTTGTCCAGGTCGGCATCCGACACGTCAGCGCTCAGGCGCTCGACGGCGATGGATTCGAAACCGGCAACCGTGAACTCAGGGAACACTTCGAACGTGGCGACGAATTCCAGGTCCTTGCCTTTTTCCAACACTTTAGGCTCGACGGACGGAGCGCCGGCCGGGTTCAGCTTCTGCTCGACGACCGCTTCGTAGAACGAAGACTGGATCACGTCGCCCACGGCTTCCTGACGCGCATCAGCTTCGTAACGCTGACGGATCACGCTCATTGGCACTTTGCCTGGGCGGAAACCTGGGATTTTGGCCTTTTGGGCAGTCTGCTGCAGACGCTTGTTGACCTGAGTCTCGATGCGCTCAGCCGGCACGGTGATGCTCATGCGGCGCTCAAGAGCAGAAGTATTTTCAACAGAAACTTGCATGGATATTCCTCGTTGCACAGACGTTGGCCGGGCGTTTCCGACCCCAGAATCAAGGGCATGCATTCTAGTAGGTCAAACTCAAGAAGTCACCCTACTGAAAACGCGCTGGAAACAGGCGCCGGATTTAGGACGGGACAAACGCTCATGCCCCACCCGGATTGCAAATACAGTCGATTCAGCCCAGGGCTCTGCGCCGACGCTTCTATATATAGAAGCAGCTTGCCCGATCGCGCGACGCCCGCCCCCATAAGGGGACCGACGGCCATGTCACGCATCATCGCGAAACACATTCGCGAAAAACCGATCGCTACGCGCAGCGCCAAAAAACCGTACCGACGCCAAACACAGAACCACTGAAAACAAAAACGGCGCAGCCCTTTTCAGGTACTGCGCCGTTTTCTGCTATTTAAATAGCGACTTGTATGGTGCGGACGGAGAGACTCGAACTCTCACACCTTGCGGCGCTGGAACCTAAATCCAGTGTGTCTACCAATTCCACCACATCCGCGTATCAAGCTTTTAAAGCAAAGGCGCCAGATTGTTAGATCTGGCGCCTTTCTAGAATATGGGGTGGACGATGGGGATCGAACCCACGACAACGGGAGTCACAATCCCGTGCTCTACCAACTGAGCTACGCCCACCATATTGCCTTGTTGCCTTACTTGTGCCAAAGCTGCCTAATTGGCGCACCCGGCAGGACTCGAACCTGCGACCATCCGCTTAGAAGGCGGATGCTCTATCCAGCTGAGCTACGGGCGCCTTTTTAATCTGTATTCTTGGACGATTACAAACTAAGTGCTTTCAGTTTCGCCGAGTTTAAACAACCAACTCCGCTCCACCTTCTTAACCAGTGCTAGGCTGTGCCCGACAAGTGCGACGAATGTTATAGACGGCCTGATAGGTCGTCAACTCTTTTTTAAAAAAAATTCATTTAATTAAAGGGGTTAGGGGAATTTGCAGACCAAGCGCCTTTGCCCTCACGCCCCGGCATGCGAGAATGCGTTCTCTTTTTTTCCCCTCTCGATGGTTAACCACGCGCAATGACTGCACAACTTATCGACGGCAAATCGATCGCCGCCAGCCTGCGCCAGCAGATCGCCCAACGAGTCACCGAGCGCCGCCAGCAAGGCCTGCGCACGCCCGGCCTTGCGGTGATTCTGGTCGGCAGCGATCCTGCCTCTCAGGTTTATGTCTCGCACAAGCGTAAAGACTGTGAAGAGGTCGGCTTCCTTTCCCAGGCCTACGACCTGCCTTCCGAAACCACCCAGCAAGCGTTGGCCGATCTGATCGATCGCTTGAACGATGACCCGAACATCGACGGCGTTCTGCTCCAGCTGCCGCTGCCTGAACACCTCGACGCCTCCAAGCTGTTGGAGCGTATCCGCCCGGACAAAGACGTCGATGGCTTCCATCCTTATAACGTCGGTCGCCTGGCCCAGCGCATCCCGTTGCTTCGTCCCTGCACCCCGAAAGGCATCATGACGTTGCTGGAAAGCACTGGCGTGGACCTGTATGGCCTCGACGCCGTAGTGGTGGGTGCGTCCAACATCGTTGGTCGTCCAATGGCCATGGAGCTGCTGCTGGCCGGCTGCACCGTGACCGTGACCCATCGTTTCACCAAGGATCTGGCTGGCCATGTCGGCCGCGCGGACCTGGTGGTGGTGGCCGCCGGCAAACCCGGCCTGGTCAAAGGCGAGTGGATCAAGGAAGGCGCCATCGTCATCGACGTGGGCATCAATCGCCAGGAAGATGGCAAGCTGGTGGGCGACGTGGTCTACGAGACCGCCCTGCCCCGCGCCGGCTGGATCACGCCGGTACCTGGCGGCGTAGGCCCGATGACCCGCGCCTGCCTGCTGGAAAACACGTTGTACGCGGCTGAAACGCTGCACAGCTGATACGCGGCAACAAAAAACCTGTGGGAGCGAGCTTGCTCGCGATAGCGATGGACCAGCCAGCATCCAGTTGACTGGCACACCGCTATCGCGAGCAAGCCCGCTCCCACAGATGTTTCCGGCGACGGACTTTAGCCGCCAAATTACACATTTTTCAGATTCGTTTCGCCAAAATCCCCCGCCATGAAACTTTATTTATTCATAAGCCTTGGCGGTACAGGCATATAGCGCTGCTGTCGCCCATACTCCTAAAATGCGACGTTTTTTTTAAAAGTCGTTGCTCAACGGCACCTTCAACTCTATCGAGCCTACTCGCGTGAAAATCCGTCTTTCGATCATCAGCCTGTTCATCGCTTTCACAGGCAGTTTTATCACGCAGAATGTCGCTGCACAGGAAACCATCGCAGCCCCACGGGATACGGCCAAACTGCAAGTCGCCTCGGGCAGCGCGATGTTGCTGGACCTGCAGACGGATAAAGTCGTTTATTCGAGCAACCCGGACGTGGTGGTGCCCATCGCGTCGGTGACCAAACTGATGACCGGCCTGATCGTACTGGATGCCAAACAGAACCTGGATGAATACATTTCCATCACCATCGCCAACACCCCAGAGATGAAGGGCGTGTTTTCCCGGGTCAAGCTCAACAGCGAGCTGTCGCGCCGGGACGTGCTGCTGATCGCCCTGATGTCTTCGGAAAACCGCGCCGCCGCCAGCCTCGCCCACCACTATCCGGGGGGCTATGCGGCGTTCATTGCCGCCATGAACGCCAAGGCGAAGGCGCTGGGCATGACCAGCACCCATTACGTCGAACCGACGGGCCTGTCGATCCACAACGTCTCGACTGCCAGGGACCTGACCAAGCTGCTGATCGCCGCGCGCAAGTACCCTCTGCTGAGCGAACTGAGCACGACCAAGGAAAAGACCGTTACCTTCCGCAAGCCTGTGTACAGCCTGGGATTCCGCAACACCGACCACCTGGTCCACAAGGCTAACTGGGATATCCAGTTGACCAAGACTGGCTTCACCAACCAGGCCGGTCACTGCCTGGTGCTGGTGACGAAAATGGGCAATCGCCCGATGGCGCTGGTGATCCTCGACGCCTTTGGCAAGTACACGCACTTCGCCGATGCCAGCCGGATTCGTAGCTGGGTGGAAACCGGAAAAAGCACCGCGGTACCAGCGGTGGCCCTGCAATACAAGGCCGCCAAGAATCTCAAGAGCCGCCAGAGTGGCGTGGTGGAAGCCTCCCAATAACCCACCGGTTATTTATGGCTTCAAGTCACCCAGCGGATCATAGGGCTTGGGCTTGCGCTCATCCTTCTTGTCCAGGGGCGCCTTGGCCGGCCCTACCGGATCGACCTGGGGATCCTCAAGATCCGGTGAATCCGGATCGAACCCCAAGTCATCACCGCTGGAATGCTCCGACGAATGTGGCCCCGTAGGTGTTTTCGACTGCGCCATGCGTGCCTCCTCCAATCACGGTCGGAAAATGCCCAACCCTGACGATAAGAGCTTCAGACCTGCCAGGTTGTGCCCGGCAAGTGACGAACGGGGTGAGCGATCAATGCGCCGCTTCCAAGGTCTTGGTGGCCCGCGCCGCGGCTTGCTCCTGCCCTGCCCCGCCCAACTCGACCGCCGCCTTGAGCCACCGCTGCGAGTCGACATTGGCCGGAAGCTGCGTAGGTCGCTGGACCAGCACCGCCCAGCCACCCGCGCTCTGGAAGGCCGACTCGAAGGCACTGAAGCTCATCAATTGCCGCCGGTTCATGCCTGAGCGCAGCAATACCGTCTGCTTCTGACGGTTGTAGCCGGCGAGAATCCCATACCGAGGCTCGGCCCAGAACGCCGAACCGTCGATATAGCGCACCAGCACCGGATAGCCCGCCGCGACCTGTTCCAACAACGCGGGCAGCTTGGCGTCGAGGGGATACACCAGCAACCCGTATTCACGCGCCAGGGTCTGCATATTCAGTTGCAAACCGGCTTCGCCACCCGGCAGGTGCAACGGTTTCTCCAGCAGCCCCGGCGTGATCACCGTGCCTTGCAACGTCAGCAGGGCAGCCAGGGACTGCGGGGCACCCTGGTACATTTCGCCGCGAAAGAACGGCACGCTGTTAAGTTCCACCCGCTCGGGCAGGCGCTGGATCTGCGGCGACACACTGCCCGCACACCCCACCAGGGCAACGAGGCAGGACAGCGCCAGGACCAGTGATCGAAAAGATGAAATAACCGGCGACATGATGACTCTCTTGTTCAGACACCCGGCATCCGGGCCAGGCTTGGGTCGACGATCATAAGGCGCGCACAGCCCGGGGTATAGCCATAACGGCAGTTTTACGAGCGCGATAGAACGAACCAATCCGTGCCCGAGCGCCACGGATCGATTACCTGCAACACTTGGACGACTAGACTGTCCATGTATTAGGTGCGTGATCCCGGACCGGGATAAAAAGGAGGCACAGATGAGCCTGACCACGACAATTCTGATGCTGATATTCGGCTGGCTGAGCGTAGCCACTGCCATGCTGTGGGGTGTGCTCCGGATCACCCGGCGCCATCATCACGCGCCACCTGCGCAATCGAAAAACACCAGAAAACCCGCGCGACGCCACGCCACCGCACACTGAGCATTCGCTTTTCAACCCCTCGCAAAAAAGCCACCCGGGCCTGGACCCGGGTGGCTTCTGTCTGCCTGGCATCAGGCGTTGTCGGCCAACGCCCTTTCCCTGGCCCGACGGGACAACATGTTCAACACTTCGATCGCCGCCGAGAACGCCATGGCCGCATAGATATAGCCCTTGGGCACATGGGCACCGAAGCCTTCGGCGATCAGCGTCATGCCGATCATGATCAGGAAACCCAGGGCCAACATCACCACCGTCGGGTTGTCATTGATGAACTTGGCGAGCGGTTCGGCCGCCAGCAGCATCACCAACACCGACACAACGACCGCGATGATCATGATCGGCAAATGTTCGGTCATGCCCACAGCCGTGATGATGCTGTCGATGGAAAACACCAGGTCCAACATCAGGATCTGACCGATTGCTGCAGCAAAGCCCAGGGTCACGGCGGACGTGGCCGACTTGGGATCATTCGGTGCAGGGTCCATGCTGTGGTGAATTTCAGTGGTCGCTTTCCACAGCAGGAACAGGCCGCCGGCAATCAGGATCATGTCTTTCCAGGAGAACGCCTGGCCCAGGATTTCGATGACCGGTTCGGTCAACTGCACAATGAAGGCAATGGTGCTCAACAAGCCCAGGCGCAGGATCAGCGCCATGCCGATACCGATCCGCCGCGCCTTGGCACGGTGCTGGGCGGGCAGCTTGTTGGTCAGAATCGAAATGAAGATCAGGTTATCGATGCCAAGCACGATTTCCATGACCACCAGAGTTGCCAGGGCGATCCACGCGGTGGGGCTGGCGGCGAGCTGTAGAAGATAATCCATGGGTCAGTCCTGACTGATGTGACGAGTTAGATGGTTTTGGTCGGGGTTTGTGTTTCGTCAGCTTCGTCCGCCGGTTTTTTCTTCGGGCTGATCAACCCGCCGGTGGCTTCGCTGATCGCCTGTTCGGCGGCCTTGTGGGTGTCATCAATAGCCTGCTTGGCGGTTTCCGCTGCCTGGCCCATCAGTTGCTGGGCACTTTTCTCAGCCTGTTCACAACCCGCCAGTGTCGTTACGGACATCACAAGCAGGGCTGCCAGCCCCAGGGATTTGTACGTCATGGAATGAATGCCTCTTGGGAGAATAAAAGGAGCACGAAAGTGGCCCACCAATGGCAAGGCATTCTAGAGACGCGAATACTTCAGGAAAATTCGTATTTTCAGCGGTTATACTTCGGTTTTTACGAAGCAACGTGATCCCATGCTCAACTATCGACAACTGCATTATTTCTGGGTGGTGGCTAAAACCGGCAGCATCGTGCGCGCCTGCGAGCAGTTGAACCTGACCCCACAGACCATCAGCGGGCAGATTTCCCTGTTCGAACAGACCTATAACATCAAGCTGTTTCGCCGCGTCGGACGGCAGCTGGAACTGACCGAGGCCGGCCGCCAGACCTTGCCCTACGCCGAACACATGTTCCAGTTGGGTGGCGAGCTGGAATTGATGCTGCGAGCCCAGCCCAACGAGCAGCAAACCCTGTTTCGGGTCGGGGTGGCGGATGTGGTGCCCAAATCCATCGTCTACCGGCTGCTCGCGCCGACCATGGAGTTGAGTGAGCCGCTGCGCATCACCTGTCGCGAGGACAAGCTCGAACGGTTGCTGGCGGACTTGGCAATCCAGCGTCTGGACCTGGTGATTTCCGACAGCCCGATGCCGACCCACCTGGACATCAAGGGCTACAGCCAGAAACTGGGGGAATGCGGGATCAGCTTTTTCGCCACCGCCGCGCTGGCCGAACGCTACGGGCAGGATTTCCCCCACGGCCTGCATGACGCTCCACTGCTGATTCCCGGGCCGGAAACCGTGGTGCGCAGTCGCTTGCAACGCTGGTTCGCCGAGCAACAGATCCAGCCGCGTATCGTCGGCGAGTTCGACGACAGCGCATTGATGCAGGCCTTCGGCCAATCAGGCAGCGGGATTTTCATCGGCCCGAGCGTGATCGCCGAAGAGGTCAAGCGCCAGTACGGCGTAGAAGTGATCGGCCAGACCGATGCGGTGAGCGAATCCTTCTACGCCATTTCCGTGGAGCGCAAGGTCAGCCACCCCGGCATCGTCGCGATTGCCGAAGGCGCGCGTCGCGAGTTGTTCAGCGCTTAGCAGCTGACACGAGGTTTGAAGGTCATCAGCAGCAACGCCAGCAGGATCGATACGAAGATGAACCCGGCCGCCGCAAACCCGACACTGCCCAGGCCCAAGGTATCGATGACCCGGCCACCGACCATCGCCCCCAGGCCAATCCCCAGGTTGGCCCCGGCGATGTTCAACGATGCGGCAAAGGCCGGGGCCTGCGGAGCCGCCTTCATCAGCCGCACATGACTGACCAGGAACAAGGCCGCCTGGGTTACGCCCCAGATGCCCATCGCCGCCGCCAGCGCGAGGGGCGAATGAATGCTCGGCACCAACGCCACCATGCCGCCGATCAGGAACAGGCAGAAGACCATCGATGCGATCAACGGATGCCGGTCCACCGCCCGACCGCCCAGGGAATTGCCCAATAGCCCGACGGCGCCGAAGCCCATCAGGCACCAGCCCACCAGGGTGCCATCGAACCCAGCGAGGCGTTCGAGGATATCCGCCAGGTAGGTGTAGGCGGTGAACATGCCGCTGAACACCAGGATCGACAACAGCACATGCCCTTGCATCAACGGGCTGCGCAGGATCTTGAATTGCGAACGAAAGCTCACCTGATGCTGGTGCAGGTTGGTTTTCGGCAAGTAGATAAACAGCAGCAAGGCCTTGGCGAAGGCGATGACCGCCAGGATCGCGAACGCACTGCGCCAGCCAAACGCATCGGAAATCAACGTGCCCACGGGAATGCCGAACACCGTGGCACAGACGATGCCAAAGCCGATTCGGGCGATGGCCCGCCCGGCCAACTGTGGCCCGACAATGTCCACCGCCGTTTCACTGGCCAGCGCCCAGAACACCGGCAGGCCCAGGGCCGGGATCAACCGGGCAACGGCCATCACCCAGATGTTGGGGGCAACGGCGGCGAGCATGTTGGCCAGACCGAACATCACCAGCACGCTGATAAACAACTTGCGCCGCTCAAAGCGGGCGAACCAGGCCGTCAGGAAAGGCCCGAACGCCGCCACCGTAAACGCGAACAACGTCACCAGTAGCCCGGCCTGGGGGATGCTGACCTGCAAGTCGCGGGCGATAGAGGGCAACAGGCCAACGATGACGAATTCCGTGGTCAGCACCGTAAAACCGGCGGCCGACAACAGGAAAATGGGTAACAACATGCAGAACTCCAGCGAAACGACGACACCAGCGTTAGCCCAAGGGCCCGCTGGCAGTAAGAAAGTGAGAACGGCAAAGCCTAACAGAATGCACGCGTCTTACAAACGCATGCCAGGCCCCGGATAAGGGTGACGGACTGTCACAGGTCCGTCAGATTTGTTACCGGCTGTGATAAAGTCCGCGGCCTGCAAACGCCGTACTTCCCACGGTCCGCTCATGTGGCCTGCCCGCTTGTTGCCCTGACTCGTCGACCGTCGCACACAATAAAATCAGAGATGCCGCTATGACAGCTTCGTCCGTTACCCCTATGCAACGCCTCAAACGCACCAGCCTGGTGACGCAAATCATCATCGGTCTGATCGCCGGTATTGTCCTGGCATGGCTGGCGCCCGACGTGGCCAAGTCCACCGCATTCATCGGCAAGGTCTTCGTGTCCGCGCTCAAGGCCGTAGCACCGATTTTGGTATTCGTGCTGGTCATGGCATCCATCGCCAACCACAAGCACGGCCAGGAAACCCATATCCGGCCGATCCTGTTCCTCTACCTGCTGGGCACTTTCGCCGCGGCGGTGGTCGCGGTGGTTGCCAGTACACTGTTTCCGTCCAGCCTGGTGCTATCGACCCAAGACGTCGCGGTCACGGCGCCCGGGGGCATCAGCGAGGTGCTGCAAAGCCTGTTGCTGAGCGTGGTGGATAACCCGGTCCGGGCGCTGATGGACGGTAACTTCATCGGCATCCTGGCCTGGGCCATCGGCATGGGCATCGCCATTCGTCATGCTGGTCAGACCACCCGCACCGTGCTCGAAGACCTGTCCAACGGCGTGACTGTCATCGTGCGCGTGGTCATTCGCTTCGCCCCACTGGGGATCTTCGGCCTGGTAGCCTCGACCTTGGCCACTTCCGGCTTCGGCGCGCTGCTCGGTTACCTGCACCTGCTCACCGTACTGATCGGCTGCATGCTGTTCGTGGCGTTGGTGGTCAACCCACTCATCGTGTTCTGGAAACTGCGTCGCAACCCCTACCCGCTGGTATTCACCTGCCTGCGCGAGAGCGGTATCACGGCATTTTTCACGCGCAGCTCGGCGGCGAATATTCCGGTGAACCTGGAGCTGAGCAAACGCCTGGGCCTGCACGAAGACACCTATTCGGTGTCGATCCCCCTGGGCGCGACCATCAACATGGCCGGCGCCGCCATCACCATCACCGTACTGACCCTGGCGGCCGTGCATACCCTGGGTATCGCAGTGGATATCCCAACGGCCGTGCTGCTGAGCGTTGTCGCGGCCATTTGCGCGTGCGGCGCATCCGGGGTGGCCGGTGGTTCGCTGTTGCTGATTCCCCTGGCGTGCAGCCTGTTTGGCATTCCCAGTGAGATCGCCATGCAAGTGGTCGCGGTGGGCTTCATCATCGGTGTCCTGCAGGACTCGGCGGAGACGGCGTTGAATTCGTCTACGGATGTGCTGTTCACAGCGGCGGCGTGCCTGGGTGAGGAAGAGAAGCTCGCGCGTACGGCGTAACAACTGCGGTGGCTATTCGGTCGTCATCGTCGGATCGCCGCCCAGAGCAAGCGCTCCCACAGAGGGCAGCGGCGCTCACACAATAGCCGCTACACAACAGATCCCCTGTGGGAGCGAGCTTGCTCGCGACAGCGGTGGTACATCCGCCGAGGATGTGCCAGACACAAAAAAGCCCGGGAACGGCCCACACCGTCCCGGGCTTTTTCATGCCGGCGGGTTAGAACGCGCCCATGTAGTCGCGCTTGCCCACTTCCACGCCATTGTGGCGCAGCAAGGCGTAGGCGGTGGTGACGTGGAAGAAGAACTGCGGCAGGCCGTAGGTCAGCAGGTAGTTCTGGCCGCTGAAGCGCTTTTCCTTCGGCGTGCCCGGACGGGTGACGATTTCGATGCCTTCCTTGCCATCGATCTGCGCAGGGCTGATGCCGTCGATAAAGGCCAAGACCTTGGCGATCAGGGCTTGCAGCTCGGCGAACGTAGTCTCGCTGTCCTCATACTTCGGCACCTCGACCTCGGCCAGGCGGGCGGATACACCCTTGGCGAAATCCACCGCGATCTGTACTTGGCGCACCAGCGGGAACATGTCCGGGTACAGGCGAGCTTGCAGGAAGGCGTTCGGGTCGATGTTTTTCGCGGTGGCGTGGGCTTCGGCCTTGTTCAGAACGTCGCTCAACGCGTTGAGCATCTGCTTGAAAACCGGGACGGAAGCGGCGTACAGGGAAATAGTCATGGCAATCTCATGCTGGTGGCAGGAAAGAATGAATCAAACGGCTGCGATTATAGCCACGGCTTGTTGCACGACTTGTCTTTTATTGCGCAAGGATTAGGCTAGGCGGCTTCCACAGCATAGGGAACGCGCGATGAGCATCGAAGAACAACAGCAGGCTGAAGAACCACGGCTCAATAGCACGGAAATTCGCATCCTCGGCGCGCTGGTCGAAAAACAGGCCACCAACCCTGAGACCTACCCGCTGACGCTCAACGCCCTGGTACTGGCCTGCAACCAGAAAACCAGCCGCGAACCGGTGATGAACCTCAACCCGGGCCAGGTCGGCCAGAGCCTGCGGGCGTTGGAAGGTCGCGGCTTTACCAAACTGGTGATGGGCAGCCGCGCCGACCGCTGGGAACATCGGGTCGACAAAGCCCTGGAGCTGGTGCCAGCCCAGGTGGTCCTGATGGGCCTGCTGTTCCTGCGTGGCCCGCAAACAGTCAATGAGCTACTGACCCGCAGCGGTCGGATGCACGACTTCGAAGACGCCGAGCAAGTGGTGCACCAGCTCGAACGCCTGATCGCCCGAGGGCTGGCGCTGCTGGTGCCACGCCAGGCCGGCCAGCGCGAAGACCGCTATGTACACGCCATGGGCGATCCAGCGGACATCGAAGCGATTCTCGCCGCCCGCCAGCATCCGGTGGAGCGTGGAGCCGGTGGCGCTGTCTCGCTGGAGCGTATCGAAGAGCTCGAAGCCCGGATCGCGGCCCTGGAAGAACGCCTGTCGCGGCTGGAATAGCAGTGCCTACGCCGACCGGGCGAAGGTCACGGCTTTTTCAAATTGCTCCAGGTTGGGCCGCACACCGGTGTACAGCACGAACTGTTCCAGGGCCTGGATCGCAATGACTTCCAGCCCGGTGATGACCCGCTTGCCTTCGGCCCGGGCGCGCACGATCAGTGGCGTTTCCGACGGGATCGCCACGACATCAAACACAGTCTCGGCCGCGACGATGGTCTCGGGCTCAAACGCCAACTGATCGGCCTCCGGGCCGCCAGTCATGCCGATCGGCGTGACGTTGATCAGCATCTGCGGCCGCCGGGTACCCAGGTCAGCTTGCCATTCATATCCCAGGGACTCGGCCAGGGCTCGCCCCGCGGCTTCATTGCGGGCAACGATCAGCCCGTTCTGGTAACCCCCATCGCGCAAGGCACTGGCCACAGCCTTGGCCATGCCGCCGCTACCGCGCAAGGCAAAGGTCGAGTCCTTGGGCACCGCGTGGCTTTGTAACAACTGGGCGATGGCAATGTAGTCGGTGTTGTAGGCCTTCAGATGGCCGTTGGTATTGACGATCGTATTGATCGACTGGATCGCGGCGGCGGAAGGATCCAGCTCATCCACCAGGGCAATGCAGGCTTCCTTGAACGGCATCGACACACCGCATCCACGAATCCCCAGGGCACGGATACCGCCCACGGCTCCAGGCAAATCCTGGCTGCTAAACGCCTTGTAATAGAAATTCAGGCCCAATTGTTCATACAGGTGATTATGAAAACGCAGGCCGAAGTTTCCAGGACGCCCCGAGAGCGACATGCACAGTTGGGTGTCTTTGTTGGGATTGATCTGCATGCGTGTCTCCTTGCATTCACTTTCGGACAGATGGAAGGGCCGTCGCGAAAGGTTTATTCGATGATGATACCGCCAGGCCCGGCCCTATCTCAGGCCACAGGATGACCCGGCGCGGTCAATAAAAGCGCTACAGACCTTACACAATATTTACCCAACGGCGTTGCAAATCCTGAGAAAATCGCTGTCATAGCAAGTATCCCCGCGACCCTCATCGGGTCTGTTGCAGACCACAGGCGCCGGGGCCGAAACGAGGAACAGCCATGAATCGTAGACTTCCCATCATCGCCCTGCTCATGGGGGCACTCGCGGTCACCGGCCAGGCATCCGCCCACGGTCGTGGTGGTTGGGAGGGGCCCGCCGTTTTTGGTGCCATCGTCGGTTCGGCCATCGTTGGCTCAGCCATCATCAACCGTGATCGGCCGGTGTATGTGCAGCAACCGGTCTATGTCCAGCCACAGCCGGTCTACTACCAGGCCCCGCCACCGGTCTACTACCAGCCGCAGCCGGTGTATGTAGAGCGACCGATCTACTATCGCCCGGCACCGGTGTATTACGGGCCACCACGGGGCTATTACTACGGCCCACCCCGGGGTCATTACGGCCGCTGGTAACCGGCTCCCGGGCGGCACAAAAAAGCCTGTGATCATTGATCAAAGGCTTTTTCGTGTCCACTGGATAACCCCTGTGGCGAGGGAGCTTGCTCCCGCTGGGCTGCGCAGCAGTCCTAAAACAGGGCCGCTTTGCGTCCAGCGGGAGCAAGCTCCCTCGCCACAGGGAATTGTCAGACGTGCTCGCTGCTTTTCAGTCGGATCGGCGCATGCTCCGCTGCCCCGTGAACAGGCTCAGCCACCACGGGAATCTCGTTGCCATCGCAGTCGTGCAGCTTGCCATCGCTGAAGTAATCACCTTCACGTAGCGCTGCCAGGTCCTGATAGCGCAACACTCGCTCGGTGCCGGCGGCGAAAACCGACTGCTGGTCGGAGTTACCGGCGGTGAAGTGGTTGAACGCCAGGTTCAGCGCGATCGCCATGATCGCCGAAGAACTGATGCCCGAATGGAAAATGGTCGCGAACCAGCTCGGGAAATGGTCATAGAAATTCGGTGCGGCGATGGGAATCATGCCAAAACCAATAGAGGTGGCGACGATGATCAGGTTGACGTTATTACGGTAATCGACTTTCGACAGCGTACGGATGCCGCTGGCAGCCACGGTGCCAAACAGTACGATACCGGCACCGCCCAGCACCGAGGTCGGCACCGCCGCGATCACCCGGCCCATGAACGGCAGCAGCCCGAGCACCACCAAGAAGACCCCGCCGGTCGCCACCACGAAACGGCTCTTGATCCCGGTCACCGCCACCAGCCCGACGTTCTGGGCAAAGGCACTCTGGGTGAAGGAACCGAAGATCGGCGCGATCATGCTCGACAGCATGTCAGCCCGCAAGCCGTTGCCCAGGCGCCTGGAGTCGACCTTGGTGTCGATGATCTCGCCCACCGCCAGGATGTCGGCGGAAGTTTCCACCAGGGTCACCATGATCACGATGCACATCGACAGGATCGCGGCGATGTGGAAAGTCGGCATGCCGAAATGGAACGGTGTCGGGAAGCCGAACATCGGGCCTTGGCTGACCGATGAAAAGTCCGCCATGCCAAGGAAAACGGCGATGACGGTACCAATGACCATCGCCAGCAGAATCGACAACCGGGAGATGGTTGCGCTGCCCATTTTGCTCAGCAATAGCACCAGCACCAGGGTCACCGCCGCCAGGCCGATATTGGCCATGCTGCCAAAATCAGCGGCGTGGCTGTTGCCACCCATGGCCCAGCGCGCCGCTACCGGCATCAGGGTCAGGCCGATGGTGGTGATCACGATGCCGGTGACCAACGGCGGAAAGAACCGGGTAATGCGCGAAAACACCGGGGTAATCAGCAAACCAATCAGCGACGCGGCGATCACCGCGCCCAGGATGGCTTGAAAACCGCCTTCCCCGCCGCTGCCGACAATCGCCACCATGGTCGCCACGCCCGAGAACGATACGCCCTGCACCAAGGGCAATTGACAGCCAAAAAACGGCAGGCCGAGGGTTTGCAGCAACGTTGCCAAGCCCCCCGCGAACAATGACGCGGCAATCAACAGACCGATGTCCGCGGGCGAGAGCCCGGCCGCCTGGCCGATGATCAACGGCACGGCGACGATGCCGCCGTACATGGTCAACACATGTTGCAGGCCGTAAGCCATATTCGCGCCGACGCCAAGGTTTTCGTCCTCGGGCCGTGGGAGTGAAACATGGGGCGTTTTCATGGTTCGGGGATTCCCTGTTTTTTGTTATGGGCACACTGTATTCAAAACTCAGGACAAATGTCCATATAGTTGTATACAACTTGTTGCCCTACCCAGGAACAGGTACCCCCGGCCAACAGCCTTCTTATGGCTGGAGCACCTTCACAATCGCCGGCCGCAACAGCTCGCGCGGCGGTACGCGCAGGCCAAACTCTTGTTCGAGCAAGTCAATCAATTCATCGGCATCGGCGATCACCCGGCGTTCGCTCTGCTGCCCTATCCGGTGCACCGCGTAGCTGTTGCCGTTCAGGGTCTTGCGCAACCCGTCACCGGTGCGTGCAACCATCAACCGGCCCATGAACGGGGATTCCGGGTGGCTGCTGACGTACCAATTACCGAGGGTGTAGTCGATGTCTTCCTGGCGTTGCAGATCGAACAGATACATTGGCCGCCATTCGTCGTCGACGTTGGCGCGCAGCAGGTAACCGTCCGCATGGGTTTCGATGCGGTACAGCTCATGGGGGGTGGTTTGGGCCTCACGGCTGTCCAGCAGCAACGGCGCAGTGGGCACCATGCCACCAAAGCCGACGTCGGTGATGTAGCGCACGCCGTCTAACGTCACCAGGCTCAACCGGTGGGTCCGGGCAGCCCAAGAGCCTTCAGGCGCGTTCATCACCACGCGCCCGGTGATGCCGCGGGCGTCGAAACCCAACTCCAGCAACAGCGCAAAAAATAGTTGGTTGAGTTCATAGCAATAGCCGCCGCGCCCTTGTTCGAACACTTTTCGTTCGACCGATTCAAGGTCGATGGGCACGGGTTGACGCAGCAACGTCGACAGGGTTTCAAAAGGGAACTCGGCGGTATGGCGCCGTTGCAGTTGACGCAACGTGTCGAGGGTCGGCGCTGGCGGGGTATCGAAACCCAGGCGCAGCAGATAGCGGGCCGTGTCGCTCAGTTGGAGGTGACTCATGAGGGGTGTCCTTTTCCAGGGTCGGCGCTACGCTCACGACAAGCGCACTGATGTTGGGCGCCAGGTATAAGGCATTCCCCTCACAGAGACAACAATCGACCGGGATGCCTCGCCTGTTCACCGCCGCTTGCGTGACGCCAGCCGGATCCAGGTGGGCGCGTGGTCGCTGGGGTGGGGTTGGTTCCGGACCCAGGCGTCCACGCCGGCCTCGCTCAGGTACGCGCTGGCCGCCGGGTTGAGTAGCAGGTGATCGATGCGCAGCCCGGAGTTTTTCTGCCAGTGCTGACGGAAATAGTCCCAGAAAGTGTAGACCCGCTCATCGGGATACAGGTGGCGCAACGAATCGGTCCAGCCCTGGTCCAGCAGTCGCTGGTAGCACGCGCGGCTTTCTGGCTGCAACAGCGCATCCTTGAGCCAGGAGCGCGGGTTGTAAATGTCCATGTCGGTGGGAACCACGTTGTAGTCACCGGCCAGCACCACAGGGTGATCGCTGGCCTGCAACCCTTGGGCGTAGTCGATCAGCCGTTCGAACCACGCCAATTTGTAGTCGAACTTGGGACCCGGCTGTGGATTGCCATTGGGCAGGTACAGGCAGCCCACCAGTACGCCATGCACCGCCGCCTCCAGATAGCGACTATGGCTGTCGTCATCCCCACCAGGCAGGCCTCGGCGGCTCTCCAGCGGCTGCGCGTCACGGGCCAGGATCGCGACGCCGTTCCAGGATGCCTGCCCATGCCAGATCGCCCCGTACCCCACCGACTCCAGTTCCGCCGCCGGGAAATCATTGTCCACGGCCTTGAGCTCCTGCAAACAGGCAATGTCGGGTTTTTCCCGCTCCAGCCATTCCAGCAGATTGGGCAGCCGGGCCCGGATGCCATTGATATTGAAGGTCGCGATCCGAAGGTTTTTCATAGTGCCAGAACTCGAAATGCCCAGTCACAGTTGTGACCGACAACCGGACTGGGTGGTTGCAACAGGTTTTCAGGAACCCGTTTTCGGCAGGGGCAGGCCACTCTCCAATAAGCGTGCAAAGGCTTGCTTGTCGATCGGCCGGCTGAGGAAATAACCCTGCACCTCGTGGCACTGGTCCGAGCCCAGTGAGCCGAGCTGGGCCAGGGTTTCCACGCCCTCGGCAGTCACCGTCAGCCCCATGGCCTTGCCCAGGTTGATGATCGCCTGCACCACGGCGCGGTCATTGCTGCTGTTGCTCATCGAAGCAATGAAGCGCTTGTCGATCTTGATGCCATCGAATGGATAGGTGCGCAGATAACCGAGGGACGAATAACCGGTACCGAAATCGTCCATGTTCAAGCGCACGCCCAGTTCCTTCAGGGCATTCATGACCTGCAGAGCGCCATCAACGTCGTTGAGCATCACGTTTTCAGTGATCTCCAGTTCCAGGCGACTCGCCGGGAAACGGGTTTCGATCAACACCTGTCGCACATCCTCCACCACATCGCTGCGCTCGAACTGCGCCGGTGACAGATTCACCGAAACCATCAATTCTCCCGGCCAGGTCAGTGCGGTTTCGCAGGCCTCGCGCAATACCCATCGCGAAAGCGGGACAATCAGGTCGGTTTGCTCGGCCAATGGAATAAAGGCGTCGGGGCTCAACAAGCCTTGGGTCGGATGCTGCCAGCGCACCAACGCCTCGACCGCCACGATCTCCCGACCATCGACGGTGTAGCGCGGCTGGAAATGCAGGACGAATTCGTTTTTCTTCACCGCCTGGCGCAGGTCGCTCTCCAGTTGGCGACGATGCTGGATCTGATCGTTCATCTGCGAAGCGAAATAGCACCAGGTTTTCTTGCCCTCGGACTTGGCCTGGTACAAGGCAATATCGGCGCAGCGGATCAGTTCTCCGGGTATATAACCCTGGCGGCGGCTGACAGCGATGCCAATGCTCGCGCCGATGTGCAACGAATGGGTTTCGTAGAGGATCGGCTGCTGCAGACTGTCGATCAGCCGCTCACAGAATCGATCGATCTCAGTGGTGTGCTCCATCCCATTGAGCACTACGACGAACTCGTCCCCTCCCAGGCGCGCCACCAGGTCTTGCTCGCGGGTGCAGTCGCGCAGTCGCTGGGCCACTTCCAGCAACACCGCGTCGCCGGCCGGGTGGCCGAGAGAGTCGTTGATCGGCTTGAAGTTGTCCAGGTCGACCATCAGCAAGGTCAGCGGCGCGGAATGCTCCTTGGCCACCAGCGCATCATCGAGGTGTCGCGCCAGCTTGTTACGGTTTGGCAGGCCGGTCAGTGCATCATGCATCGACAGGTGCTGGACCTGGGCATGGGCCGCCACTTCATCGGTGATGTCACTGGCGGTGCCGCGATAGCCCACCACCTCAGCCTTGTTAAAGATCGGGCGTGCCGAGACACGGCAGAAACGCAACTGCCCGGAATGATCACGGTAGGAACAGCGCAAGTTGCTGGCGTTCTGCTCCTCCGTCAACTTGCCCAGCCAGAGGGCAATCGGCGTGGTGTCGCAATACAGCAGTTGTTCGATGTCCTGCCCCAGCCATTGCTGATCGGAAAACCCGGTGACCGTATTGAAACGCCCCGACAGATAAGTGATGCGTTGCTGCCCGTCGATTTCCCAAATCCAGTCGGAAGCCGCCTCGGCCACGGCCCGGAAGCGCTCTTCGCTGGCCTCCAGGGCATGCGCCGACTGTTCCAGCCTGTCGTAACTGGCGTCCACATGCCGTGCCGTGCGCAACGCATAGCGAGAAAAGTAAGCGGTCAGCAGTGCCAGAATCAGCAACGCGCCACCCAGCGGCGGCAACAGGGACCAGAGCAATTGCTGGCCCGGCCGCTCCAGGCGAGACACCAGGCTGAAACCGGTACTGTCCAGCGGCACGGCCGGCTGGCCAGGCTCAAGCTCGATGTCTTTCTTGAGATTCAAGTCGGTGAGGCCATAACTCTTGCCCAACTTGCGCAGCTTGACCGGCGTCAGTTGGTCGACGAACAGCAAGACCGAGGTGCCTTTGGACTCGACCTGGGGTCGTTCGTCGTTGGGCAGGATCACCGAAGCCGTCATGATGGCCGGCCAGCCCTCGAACAAGGTGTAGCGAGTCATGGACATCGTCAGGTCGGGCTGCGCCTGGAGCTGGTCGACCAGGTCCGTCAGCGATGCATTCATATACATCGCGGCATCACCTTGGACATTGCGCCCGCGCACCACGGCATATTTGGTGCGTTGCCGATCAACGACAAACACACCCTCGTATTCATCATTGGTGAACAGGGTTTTGCCCATGTTCTGTTCGGCGTAGGCCCATTGCACATCGACTTCACCGTTGAGGCGCTCGTAGCCCGTGGTCCAGTAGGCATAGCTGGCAATGTAGTTTTTCGAAGCGGTGATGCGATTCTCGAGGGCACGCTCGATATAGAAATGCGTCTTGCGCACATCCTCCGCGTCCAGCTTTTGCGCAATATTGAACAACGCGGCAACCGCCACCAGAACGCCCAGGACAAAAAGTGCCCCGACCGCCACGACCAGGCGACGGGTAATCGGTGTGTGACGCGCAGTGCTTGAAGGGGTATCGGCAGCGGAATCCATTGATCTGCTCCTGTCCTGTCAACGCTGGCTCCGATCGAGAACGGTGAGGATCCGCGCCAGTCATGCTCCCAACCTTAGCACCCGCTGCCTGATCATTTGGCGAGCCCACGGTTTTTTGCGAAAGAACCTACACACCTCGTCTATGGCACCAGCGCAATGTCTGAACAATGGACCGTGGCACGTTGCCGATGATTCCAACCGATCTCAACGATCCGAGCGCGCCAGCGTATCGAACCCACCTTCCGTCGATAGCACCGCCACACGGTTGCGGCCGCTGTGCTTGGCCTGGTAAAGCGCCGCATCGGCCCGCTGGATGAAGACTTCGATGCTGTCCAGGCTGCTGGGCACAAAGGCATAGCAGCCCAGGCTCACCGTGAGGTAACCGGTCGGAGAGCCGGAATGGATGATGTGCTTGTCGATGACGCTGCGGCGGATCTGTTCGGCCAACGCCATGGCCCCCGAAAGAGGGGTGTCGGGCAACAAAACCGCAAACTCTTCGCCGCCATACCGCACCGCCAGATCGGCCTTGCGATGGCAACAGTCCTTGAGCACCTTGGCCACTTCCGCCAGGCAATGATCCCCGGCCACGTGCCCATAGGCGTCGTTGTAGCGCTTGAAGAAATCGATATCGAGCATGATCAGGCCCAAGGGACTGCGCTGACGGGCGCCCCGCCCGAATTCGACGTCCAAGGCCCGTTCGAACAGACGCCGGTTCGCCAGCCCGGTGAGGCTGTCATGGGTGGCAATCAGCTCCAACGCTTCCTGAGCCTTGCGCAAGTCAGCCTCGATCCGTTCGCTGTTACGTACCTGGCGCACGAATACCCAGCCGAACAAGCAAATGCCCAGCACCACCAGGCCGACAATCAGACTGGATTGGAAAGCCCTGTCATGCCATCCCGACAGGATCGCGTCTTCGGACACCGCGGCACTGACCACCAGCGGATAAGCCTGTAAATGTTGGTGCCCATACAGCCTGACGACGCCATCGATGGCTGATCGGATGATTGCATCGCTGGCCATCACGCTTGCCGCGTCATGCTTGAAGATATTCTCTTCACCCAGCGGATGACCGATTCGCGCCTGATCGAAAGGGCGACGCGCCAACAGTGTCCCGTCAGACAAGGCCAGGGCCATCTCGCCTTGATCATCCAGATTGAAGCTCCTGAAAAATCGGTCGAAGTACGACATTTTGATGCCGGCCATCAACACGCCTTGGAAGTTGCCATCCTGATCGTTCAAACGCCGGGAAACGGGAATGATCCACTCGCCGTTTTGCCGGCTGCGGATCGCCGGGCTGATATGAGCGATCAAGGAGGCATTCTGTTCGTGGAAAGTAAAATACTCCCGATCCGCCACCCCTGCGCCCCTGTGCAGGTTGTCAAAAGAGGTCACCACCCAGTGGCCGTGCTTGTCGAACAGGAACAGGCCATGCAATTGCTCAAGCGATTGCACACGTCGGGCAAAGGTTTGCTGCAAGCGCGGCTGTACGGCGGGACCATAGCCATCGATCTGGATCCAATCCGCCAGGCTGGCCAACACCAGATCAGCTTGGAGAAAGGTGTCCTGGGCCTGCTGGGCCATGGCCCGGGTAAGCGTCGCCGAAGCGACGCGGGCCGACTCCAGATCGTGGCTGCGGGACTGTTCCAGCTGCAGGTAAAGCAAACCGCACAAGCACAGGCACACCGCCGCGATAAACGTCACCGCTGCCTTGAGCAACGGCAGGCGCTTCAAGGCACCGCCAGGGGCATGGAAAGGATCGAGAATAGGGATAGGCAAGCGAATTCCTGAAGGGGGCAAAACATGAGCGAATTCGCTCAAAGCCCCCAATATTCGTGAGCTTAGCCTACCGCTTGTGAGGCGGCAATTTGCCCGTGCAGCAGAGCCGATGGGTGGCTGCAGTGGATCCAAAAAACCGCCTGCCAGCCGATAAAAATGCCCTCTTCAGAACGAAGAAATTCCCTGTGGCCAGGTTTGTGACTCTCACCGTACCGGGGGCACCCGGATCTCCCCGGCCCGGCATTGTGTCCTGACGCCCCTGCCACACGCGGCGAACGCCAGGTCCTTGTCCATGCACACTCGCACTTCCGACAATTGAGGTCCGCTGCAAATCACCGCAATGCCGTCGGGCGCAATGCCTGGATTGCTTTGACGGAACAGCCGGATGATTTCATCAGCCTCGAAATAATACGAGGAGTTGAACGGTTGCAGCTGCGGTGGGATTTTCACCGCGCCCAAGGCTTTGTCGGCAACCTCCAGGTAGCCCATGGCACCCAGGCCACTGCAAGTGCCGTGCTTGGACCATTCATGCGCCATCAACTTGCGGGTGGGAAACAAGGTCAGGCCCTTCTGCTGCTCCGCCGCCGTCAACGGCACCTGGGGCGCACAGGATTGCGGCCAGCCGCCCCGGGTGTATTGCGGCCAGAGGCCATGGAGCACAAAGCCGTAGCCCTTGCCGGAACACTGCGCATCCTTCTGGTGAGTCAGGCAGAACGTCGGCGACCAGGACAGCGCCAGCAAGTAGTAATCGAATACCCCGGCCACGGATTGCGCCCGTGCATTGCCGGATTCGCGGGCATTGGCCGCGCCCATGGAACCCAGTGCCAGTACGATCAGCACGACAATGGCAAGACGTTGTTTCATTGACCCACTCCTTGGGGCGATTGTGCGAAAGCAAGATGATCGGGCGATGATTGTTTCAACCTTGTGTTTCAAATCTCTGAAGGGCTGTTTTTTTACAAGCAAACCTTGCCGGGGGCTATCTAAATTGCGTAACGCCCCATAACGTAGATCGCCTTTGACTTTTACGTGCCCCGTCGCCCATGAGCAAATCGACCCGAACCGATGACGAACGGCCCCTGACCCGACCCGACGCCGTCAGCCTGCGCGTGGCCTTCTGGTTCTGGCTCAAACTAGGCTTCATCAGCTTCGGCGGCCCTGCGGGGCAGATCTCGATCATGCACCAGGAGTTGGTGGAGCGCCGACGCTGGATTTCCGAACGACGATTCCTGCATGCCCTCAATTACTGCATGTTGTTGCCGGGGCCAGAAGCCCAGCAACTGGCCACGTACATGGGCTGGCTGATGCACCGCAGTTGGGGCGGGATCATCGCCGGGGCATTGTTCGTACTGCCTTCGCTATTCATCCTCATCACCTTGTCCTGGTTGTATGTCGCCTTTGGCGAAGTGCCGGTGGTAGCGGGCATTTTCTACGGCATCAAGCCAGCGGTTACGGCAATCGTGGTGCATGCCGCCCACCGGATCGGCTCCCGCGCGCTCAAGAACAACTGGCTGTGGGCGATCGCTGCGGCGTCGTTCACGGCGATATTCGCCTTCAACGTGCCCTTCCCGCTGATCGTGCTGGGTGCCGCCGTCATCGGTTACCTGGGAGGGCGCTGGGTACCGGAAAAATTCAGCCTGGGCGGCCACGATGACAAGCACCAATCCTTCGGCCCGGCATTGATCGACGATGACACCCCGCCCCCGGACCACGTCCGGTTCAGCGCTTTCAGGCTCGCCCGGCTGGCGATCATCGGTGCCCTGCTGTGGGCGTTGCCAATGGGCCTGCTGACCGCGGTGTTCGGCTGGGAAGGCACGCTGACGCAAATGGCCTGGTTTTTCACCAAGGCTGCATTGTTGACGTTCGGCGGTGCCTATGCGGTTTTGCCCTACGTGTACCAGGGTGCCGTCGGACACTTCGGCTGGCTGACGCCGACACAAATGATCGACGGCCTGGCCCTGGGCGAAACCACGCCCGGGCCGCTGATCATGGTCGTGGCCTTCGTCGGTTTCGTCGGAGGCTACGTGATGCAAGTGTTCGGTCCCGAACAGGCGTTTCTCGCCGGGGCCGTCGCGGCCACGCTGGTGACCTGGTTCACGTTCCTGCCCTCATTCCTGTTCATCCTGGCCGGCGGCCCGTTGGTGGAGTCGACGCACAACGCGCTGAAATTCACCGCGCCGCTGACTGCGATTACCGCGGCGGTGGTCGGGGTGATCCTCAACCTGGCGTGCTTCTTCGGTTACCACGTACTTTGGCCCAATGGTTTTGCAGGTGCCCTGGACTGGCCGTCGGCAATCATCGCAATCGCAGCGGCCGTTGCGCTGTTTCGCTACAAGCTGGGGGTGATCCAGGTGTTGATCGCGTGCGGGCTGGCTGGGCTGGCGGTGCACTTGCTGCGCTAGACGAGACGTTTGCCCAGGTAGGTCGCCGAAGCCGGGCACAAGGTTTTGAATTGGGCCGTCGCACCGATCGAAGCAGGCGCCAGCGATCGGTCCCGCGCCTGATAGCCCTGGCCGGTAAAAAACGCGGCGGCACTGTCAGTCAGCAGATGGAGCTGCTCTACACCCTCACGTTTTGCAAACGCCTCGATAGCGGCCAACACCGCCGCGCCAACGCCCTTCCCCCGCTGCCCCTCGAGGACAACCAGCGAGCGCAGCAACCGGTCAGCCCCCTCCCCCTCGATGCCACCAAACGCCACAACAACATCTTGGTCGCTGAAGCTGAAGAACTGTCGACCGGGATACGCCAGATCGTCGATGGGTAGACCGGCCAGGGTGAGCGCATCGCGCAAAGGTCCCAGGTCGTTGTTGCTCAGAGCTGTCATGCGCATAGTGGGGGCTCGGTCCTGTGTCCTGTCCTGATCATCGGGGCATTCCCGAATTTGGTTACAACTCACGGGGTGAATCGGAAGATGAAGTTCAATAGGATTGCTCGAAAGTAAGCCACTGGCGTACATCAGCAACGATTTTTATTGAAACTCCAATTTTTACCCGTCGGGTCAAAGAACTGATGGATGACGATGATTTCGCTGTCCTACAGAAAATATGGGTCCGTAATCCTTCCGCTGGCGATGTAATGGAAGCCACTGGAGGGATCCGAAAGATCCGCATCGCAGCCAAAGGCCATGGCAAACGGGGTGGGGCCAGGGTGATCTACTACCACTTCGTCCATGCCTCGCGGATCGCGCTGTTGATGATATACCCGAAAAATGAACAGCAAGATTTGACTGTCGATCAACGCAAAGCATTAAAAATGATTGTCGAGCACTGGAGATAACCATGAGCAAATTTTTCGATGAGCTGATGGCAAGCGTAGAACAGATGGATGAAATCGTCCGAGGCGAACGCCAGCCGTCCCGGGAATTCATCGTCGACGCGTTGCAAGTGAAAGAAATACGCAAGGCTACCGGCCTGACCCAAGCCAAATTCGCAGCACTGATCGACGTCCAATTGGGCACGCTTCGCAATTGGGAGCAAGGACGACGCGAGCCAACCGGCCCCGCTAAAGCGCTGCTGCGAGCGATTCATAATGATCCGAAACACGTGATCAGCGCCTTGGCAGTTTAAGTGTTACCGAATCTTAGTCACCGCTTACATGTCGTGAAGGCGCTTGCTCCCCACACCACCCCATGACCCAGCGCAAATGAACACCCCAGCCCATCAGCTAAGCTCAATCTATCATCACGACAGGGAATCGACATGAGCAAGGCAGACGAGCTAGCGGCCAAACTGAGGAAAACCCAGCAAACCCGCGCGGATACCGACAATTGCGCCGACCTGGCGATCGAACACTGGCCCGCCCAGGTCTACGAACTGTATCGCCAGATCGAAATCTGGCTGGCGCCCGTGTGCGAGGCGGGCCTGGACATTCGGCGCAACCCCACCCATGTATTTGAAAGTCATTCCAGCGGTTCGACGTACAGCTACGCCATCGATCAGCTGGTGATCGAAGGCAATCATCACCGCATTTCATTCGACCCCATTGCACGTTTCTCGTCCAAGGGAGAGGGATGTATTGAAGTTCATATGAAGGGGCAGGAACACTGCATCGTGCGCAAACTTGGCGAACATGGTGAATCGCTCTGGCATATCCAGGCACTGCGCCTGAGCGGACAACCGCATCCTGAACCCGCCCTGCTGGACGAGGACACCTTGCTCGCGCTGGTAGAGCAAGGCCTGGGGCTTTAACGCAAATGGGCGACCCTTGAGGTCGCCCTTTCAACTGTATTTACACCAGGTCATCCTCGACTGACGGATATTTATCTCAACCCACCGTGCTGTAGGGCGTTGCTTGTGTAGTCGATGAAGATTCCCGAACCGCTGACCGAGCAGCCAGCACCGCAAGAACAGCGGCAACGCCCAACACCGCCGCACTGGTTTCGAAGGTCGCGCGATAGCCACTCAGGTCGAACAGAAGGCCGCCCACTGTCGCGCCCGCGGCGATGGCGAGCTGGACGATCGCCACCATCAGACCGCCGCCGGCTTCGGCATCTTCCGGTAGCGTTCGCGAAAGCCAGGTCCACCAACCTACGGGCGCCGCCGTGGCCACCAGGCCCCAAAGGCCGAGCAGGAAGGTCGCGATCGTTACCGACCCGCCGAACCCCACCAGGGCAATGGCAATTGCCGCCATCAACAGCGGGATGACGATGAGCGTCCGATAGAGGTTGTTTTTCAAGCAGACCCCGATCAGAAAGGTGCCCAGCAGACCCGCCACACCGATCACCAGCAGGATGAAGGACAGCATGGAAACACTCACCTGTGTCACCGTTTCAAGGAACGGACGCAGGTAGGTGAACAACATGAACTGGCCCATGAAAAATGTGCTGACCGCCAGCATGCCCAGCGCGACCGGTGCCCGGGTCATCAACTTGAAGACATTGGTGCCGCCCCGCTTCGCCTGCGAAGGCATGGAGGGCAGGCGTAACAGCAGCCAGACCAGGGCGATGGCGGCGACGGGTACGATACAGAAAAACGCGCCACGCCAACCGATGATCGCCCCCAGGAAACTGCCCAGCGGCGCAGCGACCACCGTCGCCAAGGCATTGCCGCCATTGACGATGGCCAGAGCCTGCGGAACCTGATCGTCCGGCACGAGCCGCATGGCCGTGGCCGCCGACAACGACCAGAAGCCGCCAATCGCCACGCCGATCAACGCGCGACCGAGCATGAATACCGGGTAATTCGGCGCGAACGCCACCACGGTGCCTGAAACGATCATCAGCAATGTCAGCCCCAGGAGAAGCCATTTGCGATCGACCTGGGCGGCAATCGAGGCGATGAACAGGCTGGTGATCAGGGCAAAGGCGCCAGAGACGGCAATGCCTTGGCCGGCCTGCCCTTCGCTGACGTGAAGATCGGCCGCTACCGGCGTCAGCAAGCTGACCGGCATGAACTCCGAAGCAACCAGCACGAACGCGGCGAGCGACATGGCAAGTACCGCGCCCCAGGCGGGCGGGTCTTGTGACAATGGGTTATCGGTCATTGAATGACAATCCTGTATTGCTTGATGGATCTGTGGGAGCGAGCTCGCTCGCGATGACGGCGGCACATCCAACACCACCGCCTCAGGCAGACTGCTAACGCGAGCAATCCGTTGACGCGTCTATCAGCCGGTCGAAGTCGCGTTATCGACCGCGAAGCGATACTCGACGTCGCCCTGGAAGACGCCTTGGTGAATTGAGTGAGGGAGTATTTTCAGCGCTCGATCCGGCCGGCCGTTAACGCATTACGCTGAGATGCTTGCCTGATCCTATGAGTTCTTCCGTCGCGTATAGGCAGCGCTTCGTTTAGCACGTTAATGTTCTGCCTATAGCGCTTGAGCCGAGATGACACCCGGAGCCGACATGGCCGCCCAACGCAGATCCGTACAAGAGACATTGACCGCCGTCATTAGCGCCTGGACACCACACCCGGGCGACTTCGAAACGCCCATTCCCGGCCTCGCCTTCTTCCGGCGCGAAGCCCCGGCGCCGCCGGTGATTTGCATGATCGAACCGAGCATCGTGCTGGTGGCCCAGGGCGAGAAGCAGGTGTGGATCGGTGGCGAAGCCTATGGCTACGACACCGGGCGGTTCCTCATGACCTCCCTCGACATCCCGGCCAATTCCGAGGTGATGCAGGCCCGCCCGGAACAACCCTGTCTGGGCCTGGTCCTGAGGCTCGACTTGCGCATGGTGGCCGATCTGATCGCCCAAGGCAGCCTGTCGCCGCCGCGTGATCGAGCGGTCGGGATCGGCGCGGGAATCGGCACCGCGACGCCAGACTTGCTGGCGCCATTCGCACGCCTGCTGGGGTTACTGGATGAACCCGATGCGATCCCCATACTGGCGCCGTTGATCCAGCGTGAGATTCACTACCGGCTGCTGCTCAGCGACCAGGCTGCCCGACTGCGGCAGATCGTTTCGGTCGATAGCCAGGGTTACCGGATCGCCAAGGCCATCGACTGGTTGAAATTGAACTACACCGAACCCGTGCGCGTAGACGACCTCGCGGCGCGGGTGCAAATGAGTGCGCCGACGTTTCACCACCACTTCCGTCAGCTCACGGCGATGAGCCCACTGCAATACCAGAAGTGGCTGCGGTTGAACGAAGCAAAACGCTTGATGCTCAATGAACACGTGGACGTGGCGAGTGCGGCCTTCAAGGTGGGCTATGAAAGCCCTTCCCAGTTCAGCCGCGAATACGCCCGTTTGTTTGGTGTGCCGCCCAAGCGGGACATTGCGGCGTTGCGCGGGCCGGCCAACCACACCAAGGTGGTTTGATAGATTCAGGTTTGACTCATTATGGCCTGACTCATTGTGGCCTGACTCATTGTGGCCTGACTCATTGTGGCCTGACTCATTGTGGCCTGACTCATTGTGGCGAGGGAGCTTGCTCCCGCTGGGCTGCGTAGCAGCCCCTTTTGTGAGCGCTTCGCACTCAAGCGGGAGCAAGCTCCCTCGCCACAAGAGCCAAATTTCAACCGTCAGATAGCAGCAACATCCTTCGACGTTTTCAGAACGCTCATCGGCTTGTCAGCCCTCTGCGCCAACGCAACGCACCTCAACGCCAGAATCATCGTCGGATCAACCAGCGCCACCCTGTGCCCATTGATATCGAACGCATCGCAATGCGCCAGCACCAGCGGCAACTCCGTACACCCCAGGATCAACACCCCGGCCCCCAGCTCACACAGATGCTCGGCCGCCAGCAACAGTTGCTCTTTGCAGAGCCCTTGTGTGAAGCCAGCCTTGATACCCCGCGGTCCGTAGATGGCGTCCATGACCATCGCCTGGTAATCGACACCTGGCGTGAGGACCTGGAGCCCGGCATGGCGCGCCGCCTGGTGATAGACCTGGCTCTGCACCGTACCGGAAGTCGCCAGCAGGCCAATCGCCTTGCCCGAACCATAGGTCCGCGCGATCCACTCCACCGTCTCACTCAACATGTTCACGATGGGCACCCTCAGGTGGGCCTGGATCCGCTCGACGAAGGCATGGGCGGTGTTGCAGGGAATCGCAATGGCATTGGCGCCGGCACTTTCGAGGCGTTTGCAGGTGGCATACATCGCCATCGTCGGGTCGGTTTCATCACGCAGCAGGCTGGCCGTCCGATCCGGTATCTGCGGGTTTTGCTCGACCACCATCTTGATGTGGTCCTGGTCCTTTCCCGCCGGGGTATTGGCCACCACCTTGGCCATGAAGTCCACTGTGGCGGCAGGCCCGACGCCTCCCACGATGCCCAGCTTGAAAGGTGGGCGCCTGGGCTGCTGGTCCAGCGTCGCGAAGTCGGCGTAGATCTCATTGATGTCCAGCACGGTGATCCCGCGACGCTGTAAATCGGCACAAACCAGGGACAGCTCGGTCATGCCGGGCAGCATCACCGTCGCACCCTGGGCCTGCAATGAGAGACACGCCCGATAGACCGCCTCAAGCGGCACGCCTTCGAGATGACCGTCCTTGATGCCGTTGAGGCCGTACATCGCCTCCATCAACCCCACTTGAGCGTCTGCGTCGGGGTAAACAATCCGAAAGTCTTTCCCGAAATATCGCTCGAACAATCCGCAATGACGCACGAAGTCGGAGGCGATCACCCCCAACGTCGCCTGGGGCGGCACCGTGTGGCTGACGTGCTGGGTCAAGGCGGCCATCATGTCCAGCACGGGAATGCCCAGTTCCTCCTCGATTTCAGCGCGAAAGGTATGGCTGGCGAAGCATGGGAGCATCACCGCATCGAAGCCACTGTCCTCGAACGACTTGCACACCTGGAACACATAAAACTTGCGCGACGTCATGCTCGCGCCCTGGTCCAGCGGCAGCAGCACGTCCTTGAACGGGTGCTGTTCGAACAGGAAATGGTAGCGCCCCTGATCCTCGAGCACCGCCCGGGACTTGACCAACTTGAAGAACAGATCGCCCCCGGCCAGAGACCCAAGCCCACCGACGATGCCCAACTTGCGCACCACAGAAGCCTTGTGACTCGACTTCGCTTTAGCCTTCATGAACGTATCCTCAAGCCACCGGCACCGGCTCGGATCGCGACCGAACCGGGGCACCTGCGCCCTCGTCCTCGTCCTCGTCGGCCTCTTCGTGGGGTTCGGACTTGGCGACAACCGCCGTCGCAATGCTGTTACCCACCACGTTGGTGGCGGTACGGGCCATGTCGAGGAACTGGTCGATGCCGATGATCAACAGCAGCCCCGCCTCGGGAAGATTGAACATCGGCAACGTGGCCGCGACCACAACCACCGAAGCCCGCGCGACACCGGCCATGCCCTTGCTGGTGATCATCAGTGTCAGAAGAATCAGCATCTGCTGCGTGAAACTCAAATCAATGTTGTAGGCCTGGGCGATGAACAGGATGGCGAACGCCTGATACATCATGGAACCATCGAGGTTGAACGAGTAACCGAGGGGCAACACGAAACTGGACACGCGTTTGGGCGCACCAAATTTCTCCAGTGCCTCGATGGTCTTCGGGTAGGCGGACTCGCTGCTGGCGGTGGAAAAGGCCAGGAGAATCGGTTCGCGGATGAGCTTGCCGAGGTGGAAAACCGAGCGACCAAGGAACAGGTAACCGGCACCGAACAGCAGCGCCCAGAGAATCAGGATTCCCAGGTAAAACTCGGCAATCAGCTTGCCGTAATCCACCAGCAGGCCAAGCCCCTGGGTGGTAATGGCCGAGGCGATGGCGGCAAACACCCCAATCGGCGCGAAGGCCATCACGTAGTCGGTGATCTTGAACATCACCTTCGCCAGCTCTTCGATGCAATCGGTGATCCGGGTGTAACCCGCCCGTTTCACGCCGGCCAGTGCAAAGCCGAAGAACAGCGAAAACACCACGATTTGCAGGATCTCGTTGTTGGCCATCGCTTCGGCAATGCTGCGCGGAAACACATGACCGATGAACGCCTTGAGACTGAAGTCGCCGGTGTTGACCGGCACGGCCGCTGTTGCGTGCTGGGCCACGTCCATGTTCAGCCCGGCACCGGGTTGAAACAGGTTGACCAGCCCCATGCCGATCAGCAGCGAGACGACCGAGGCGGTGACAAACCAGGCCATCGCCCGAGCCCCGATCCTGCCGACGGAACGGGAATTACCCATGCTAGCGATACCACCGACCAGCGTTGCAAAAACCAGCGGCGCGATGATCATCTTGATCATGCGCAGGAAAATATCAGTGACCATCGAGAAGTAACTGGCGATCTCTTTGGCACTTTGCTCGCTCCCTGCGAAATGGTGACACGCCCAACCAACAAGTACGCCCAGGGCAATGCCCATGGCAATTCGACGTGGGAGCTTATTCTTCTTCACGGAGCTGTCCTCAAGTAGTTCTTGGAGTTTTTTTACTTGGCAGGATCGATTCTAAGGAGCCGATTCGCAGAGATGATGAGTAATCCAGCTAACCCCATGCGCTTTTGGAATAGTTAGCGAAAGGCCGCGCTATGCCGGGAGATTGCGCAGTAAAATCGCGCTCTCACAGGGGGAGTTTCTCGATATGCAACTCAAATGGCTGGATGATCTTCAGGCGATTGGCGAATGGAAAAACTTCTCCCGCGCCGCCGAGGTTCGTTGCGTGACACAATCGGCCTTGTCCCGGCGTATCCGCTCACTCGAGGAATGGGTGGGCGTCAAGCTGGTGGACCGGGGCACCTACCCTGTCCAACTCACCCCCGCGGGAGTCACCTTCTGCGATGAAAGCCGAGAGGCCCTCGCCGGACTACTGAGGTTGCGCTCGACGCTGCGCGACGTGGAACGAATGCCCGGACGCTCGATCCAGATCACCGCCGGCCACAGCCTGTCGATGACCTTCCTGCCCAAGTGGCTCTCGCAGTTCCAGCAACACAACGAACAGTTCAACGCCCGGGTGGTGGCCGCCAATATTCATGACGCCGTCATTGCACTGGAGGAAGGCAGTTGCGACTTGATGATGGTCTATCACCATCCGCTTGCCCCCATCCTGCTGGACCCCGAGCGTTTTGGCAGCCTGGTGCTCGGCCACGATGCGTTCATCCCCTTGTGCGCGCCCAACCGCAAGGGCGAACCGCTGTTCCGCCTGCCCGGCCGCGCCGGCAAACCGGTGCCTTACCTGGCCTACACGGCAACGACGTTCCTGGGGCGCGTCGCGGACATCGTCATCAACAACGGCCCTGAACCGATCACCCTGGAACGCTGTTATGAAGCGGACATGGCGATGCTACTGATGCGCATGGCCATCGAGGGCTACGGCGTGGCCTGGCTGCCGCAGAGTGCAGTGGCCGACGAGTTGGAGCGTGGACTGTTGGTGCGGGCCGGTAACGAGCAATGGAGCACGCGATTGGAGATTCGCTCGTACTGTGCGATTGCCAATCGCAACCCAACGATGCGTAAGCTGTGGAAAACCCTGGAAGGCGCTTCGCTGCAGCGGCCGGGCAACGCACCCACTGCGCCAGAAGGTGCGAACTGATCGGTGGAGGCTACGCGTTCAAGCCGATCCAGCCGTGGATGCCCACGTAGAGACCGACGCCGATGATCAATACACTGGACAAGTAAGGTGCCCGGCGAGCAACGGTGCCCAGCCAAGGCCAGCGATTGGAAGCCTGTCGTGCACCAATGGCCGCCGCAGCCCCCACGGTCACCAAGGTAATCGCCAGGCCGATGCTGAAGCACAGGACGAGCAAGCCACCCAGCGCGACCTCTTTGACTTGCAAGCACAGCAGCAGCACGGTAATGGCCGCGGGGCAAGGAATGAGCCCGCCCGTCAGGCCGAACACGATGATCTGGCCGGTGGTGACCTGCCGATTGGTGAAGCGTTTACGGATATCGTTGGCATGTGCCTGCTCGTGGGCATCCTGATAGCCCTCCAGCGACAGCGCCAGGCCTTTGGGTTCGGGATGCCCGTGGTCATGTTCGTGGTGGTGGTGATCGTGATCGTGATCGTGATCGTGATCGTGATGATGGTGGTCATGTCCCTGTTGGAACCTGAACATCCGCTCGCCACGCCAGGTACGCCACAGCATCCACAGCGCGATGGCAACGATCAGCGCAGCGGATGCCAGTTGGAAATAAGGCTCGGTGGTTTCAGCGTCCAACTCCTGGCCCAGGTACATGCCGCCGATGGCGACCAGCCACACCACGACGGTGTGGGACAGCGTCGCCGCCAGGCCTAGCAACACTGCCTGTTTGACCGAGCCCCGAATCGCCACGATAAACGCCGCCATCATGGTTTTCGAATGACCAGGCTCCAGGCCATGCAAGGCGCCCAGCAAGATAGCGCTGGGGAAATACAGCCAGGCGTGCGTGCCACCCTGTTGCAGCAATTCAGCAAAATTGGGCATGTCAGGCCTAGAGGTACTTGGTGATTTGTTTGAAGGCTTCCAGCGGCGCGCGCTCGCCTTTATTCAACGACGAAACGGTGTCCTCCAGGCAGTGATCGATGTGATCCTGGATCAACGTCCGCTTGGCTTGGCACACCGCTTTCTCCACCGCATGCAACTGCTGGGCGATATCGACGCACTCACGGCCCTCTTCGATCATCGTGATAATGCTGCGCAAATGACCGTCCGCGCGCTTGAGACGTTTGATGATCGCCGCATGGCTTTGGTGGGGATGTTCGTGGTCGTGCTCAGTCATGGTTTGAGCCTTGGGTTTCGATGAATTTACCCTCGCCATCCTATCCCCCCAGGGGGGATATAAGCAAACCCATCGAAACGCTGACAAAACTGTGGGAGCGAGCTTGCTCGCGATGACAGCGCACATCCAACATCCTCACCAACTGACCCACCGCTATCGCGAGTAGGCTCGCTCCCACAGACTGCACAGGGTGGATGAGCAAGACAGTGCAGGCGACCTCGTGAGGTCGCCCACTTCCCTTACGACGCCAAGACCTGCGCCTGCAATCGCCGCCCAATCACATCCAGCAAATCACACCCATCGCGCAGGGGGATCGCTAGCACTTGGGCGAAATCATGAAGTATCACGGCGTCCGTACTAATGTCAGAACGCATGGCGAGGTTTTCCAGCAACTGAGTGACAGCGGCGATGCGGTAAGCGGCGGTGTCGTGCAGCACGTCCAACGGTGCTTCTGTGTCGATCAAGAGCGCGTGGAAATTGTTTTCGATACCGGTGATGGGCATGTAACGGGACATGAGGGGTTACTCCTGCGGGAATGGGAGGTCAGTGCTGGGTTGAAGATAGGGATGCCACTGATGAAGGACCGAATCCGGGGTCGGAATTCGTAGATTGAGCAGGAGGTGGGAATTGATGTAATGGAACACAGGTTGGATGAGGTTGAGATGATGCGTGCCTTGCGAACACAGTTTTAAAGCAATAGCTGTACCTTTTTTCATTGAACGATCTCAGGATTAATTGAAAAAATCCCAGGTATTAGGGCTTCCACACCCTGCCGCTGAATTTGCAGCGACGGATGAAACTTAGCGCACGAGGTGATTGGGTGGACAGTCAGCGGGGAGCGACACAACTTGAGGGAAATTTCCGATGGGGGTGTCCGGCGATGGATTGGGCTGCGCAGCTAGGGGCGACAAGAACAAATCTCGAAACGAATGAGCGCCCAACGGCCTTCACCCGAGTCGCAAATAGGCCATGCCAACGGGATGGGCTATAATCCGCCCACCAGCGCGATTTGAGGTCCAGCCCATGGGCAATGTCAGCCTTGAAACCAAAAAGGCCTATGCCGCCAGGACGCGTAGATCCAACTACGCGGCCAGCCTCCGCCTGGAAGGTTTTAAAACGACCTTCGCGGACGGCGAACGCAAAATGCCAACGCGTGAAGAGGTCTTGAAGGCCTTCACCCAGACCAGAACCTGATGGCTGACAAATATGGAGTCGGCGAGGACGCTTATTGCTATCCCGGCTCCACGGTCCTTCGCAACAAACTCGATATCCGTGACGAACCGACCCTAAGCGAAGCCGAACAACAGCTCTCGGCCATCGCAGCGGACAACGTCGAATTCAGCCCTCCTCCCTACAGCCTGGCCTACCTTCAGAACATTCATCGAATCCTCTTTTCAGACCTGTTCGAATGGGCCGGCGAGTTGCGCACCGTTGGCATGTCCAAACAAACCACCCGCTTTTGCCAACCCCAGTACATGCAAGCGGAAGCCAACAAGATCTTCATGAGCATGGCGACGGCCAACTGGTTCGAGGGCATGGAGCGGGCTGAGCTGATCGTCGCCGTTGCAGAGGCCTATTCCGACATCAACGTCGTACACCCCTTCCGCGAAGGCAACGGTCGTGCGCAACGCATCCTGTTTGAACACCTCATCATGAATGCCGGGTTTGAAATCAGTTGGTGGGGGATTGAGAAGGACGAGTGGATCTTTGCCAATATTGCGGCTTATAACGGCGTCATGGAGCCTATGGAGCAGGTTTTTGAGAAATGTATCGGGCAGGCGATTCAAGCTTGACCGTACAACGTTATTCCCTCGCTCACCGCCTTACGGTTTATTTCGCCAAGTGATACAGTCGCCGCCAATCAACATCTGCTGAAGCACTGAAAATGTACAGGACGAGATCTTTCCCACCCAACAAAAAAGGTCGCGACTTTGTGGTGGGCGACATTCACGGGCATTTCAAACTTCTAACAGCAGCCTTGAACAAACTAGCCTTCAACACTGAGCTGGATCGCATCTTTTCCGTGGGAGACCTTATCGACCGCGGCCCCGATTCCATGGACGTATTGAACTGGCTTGAAAAGCCGTGGTTCCATGCCGTGCGCGGCAATCATGAACAGATGCTTATTGACTGCATTTCCGGCCATGGTGACATACCCCGACATATCCGAAACGGTGGTGCCTGGCTCTACGAGTTACAACCAACCGTCCAGCAGGAGCTTTTAAAAGCCATGCAGGCACTGCCATTAATTATTGAAATCAATTCAGCAAACGATCAAACAATTGGAATAGTCCATGCCGAAGTTCCTGTCATCAGGAACAATGATGGCTGGCAGGAAGCTAAAGACGCTATCACTGGAAGTTCTGGGGAGCCACATCAGCGGCACGCCTTGAAAACAGCGCTATATGCAAGAGAAAAAATCGAGCAACAAGACCACACTTCCATCAAAGGAATAGACCGGCTCTATGTTGGACACTCAACAGTACCCAGTGTTATACGCCTGGGCAACGTCGTTTATATCGACACAGGCTGCTCATTTTCCGACGGTGCATTGAGCTTGGTAGACATCCAAACCGAAACCATAATCAACATGAGCATGAGCATGAGCATGAGCCAGTGAGAATGGGGCAGTCTCATTTACTTTGATTCTCGGTGTGAGATCAACGTCATGCTATTACCCGCAGAAATGTACCCTCGACGGCGGCGTCTGTGAGGCTTTTCAGATCTACGCAAGAGGGAAACAATTCACGTCGAGACACACCTTGCGACGGCCTGCTGATTCAAGCGCTCGGTCAACGGTGTAAGATGCCCGAAAACGTCCACCATCGAGGCTGCCATGTCCGGCATATCCCTGAATCTGCCCGAAGACCTATCAAACTCCCTCGCCGATCTGGCCAAGACCAACGGCCAAAGTGCGAGCTACCTAGCGATGGACGTTCTTCGCGACTACATCGAACATGAAAAAGCGCTGACCACACAGATCGAACTTGCGGTAAAGGAAGCTGACCAAGGCAAATTCGCTTCCGATGACCAAGTGGCAGCGATGCGTGCCCGGCACTGGAATCAAAACAGACGCGAGAATGGGCAGTCCCAAACGGGTCTTATCTGATTCCGTATAGCGTAGACGGTGATCCCCTCCAAATCCTGAAAAAGTGGACGGATTTATTATACCGTTACCGAGACAAAGCTAATCAGCAGGCAGCAAAAAGCCGCCTCATCGACGGCTAATTATTTTTGCGAATAATATTTGGCGACTAAGCCTTCAATTCTTCGGGTGTATGCGTTTTGAGCCAATCAGCCAAGGCGGCGTTCATCCGCGTTTGCCAGCCCGGGCCAGAAGCTCTGAATCTCTCCAGCACGTCAGCATCGAAACGAACATTGACGTGCTCTTTAGTGGCTACCGACTTGGGTCGACCACGCTTTGGCTTGAGCATTTCCTTTGCCTGAGCTTTGCCAAACAACCCAACAAGCACCTCGCTGGCTGGTTTGGCCTTGGCAAAGTCTTCGGTCGACCATTCGGGGTTTGCCGTATCGACCCTCTCAGGACTGGGTTTCTTGGTCATAATTTTTGACCTCCCGTTTGTTGGCTTTACGAAAGCTGATGATGTGGACCGCGTCACCCCGTGGGGTAAACACTACGACATGCAGCCGATCCCCTATGTACCCCATCGCCCGATAACGACACTCGCCGTAGTCGAATCGATCATCTTCCAGGATCAATGCTGTAGACCATTCAAAGTCCCGCACGAGGGCAAACGGAAGTCCACGTTCTTCGATGTTGCGAGCGTCTTTGGCTGGGTCATAGGTAATCTGCATGCAATTATCGTAGCCACAATAAATCGTTAACACAAGGTCTGCTTAGAAACCCTAAACCGAGCAAGCGCTCTTTCTGGTTGTCACGGAAGATTGAGGGCCAGGCTTGAGAACCCGCCAAGTACCTGACAAGCATCCCTGATAAACTGCGCCCCATTCGCCCCGATAACTCAGACTCCCCAATGCCCCTACAAACCGCTCCACTCACCCGCCGCTTTTCCGTCGCCCCTATGATGGACTGGACCGACGCCCACTGTCGCTTCTTCCTACGCATCCTCTCCAAACACGCCCTGCTCTACACCGAAATGGTCACCACCGGCGCCTTGCTCAACGGCGACCACGAACGCTTCCTGCGCCATCACCCATCCGAACACCCCCTGGCCCTGCAACTAGGCGGCAGTGTCCCAGCCGACCTGGCTGCCTGCGCCCGTATGGCCCAGGAGCACGGTTACGACGAGGTGAACCTCAACGTCGGCTGCCCCAGCGATCGGGTGCAGAACAATATGATCGGCGCGTGCCTGATGGGGCATCCGGATTTGGTGGCTGACTGTGTGAAAGCCATGCGCGATGCGGTATCAATTCCGGTGACGGTCAAGCATCGCATCGGGATCAATGGGCGGGACAGTTACGAGCAGTTGTGTGAGTTTGTCGGGACGGTGCGCGAGGCCGGGTGCACGAGTTTCACCGTGCATGCGCGAATTGCGATTCTGGAGGGGCTGTCGCCGAAGGAGAATCGCGACATCCCGCCGCTGCGTTATGACGTGGCCGCGCGGTTGAAGGCGGATTTTCCGGAGTTGGAGATTGTGCTCAACGGCGGGATCAAGACGCTGGAGGCCTGCCACGAGCATCTGCAGACGTTCGACGGTGTGATGCTGGGGCGCGAGGCGTATCACAACCCGTACCTGCTGGCCGAGGTGGATCAACAGCTGTTCGGCAGCACCGCGCCGATCATCAGCCGGGCCGAGGCGCTGGCGCAGTTGCGACCTTATATTGCCGATCACCTGGCCGCCGGTGGCGCAATGCATCACATCACCCGTCACGTGCTCGGGCTGGGTACCGGTTTTCCAGGGGCGCGGCGGTTTCGCCAGTTGTTGTCGGTGGATATCCACAAGACCAAGGATCCGCTGGCGTTGCTCGATCAGGCGGGGCAACTGCTGGAAGGGCGTTAACCGTCACTTGCTTTGAACCTGCGCGCTGTTTTGGCATCGTATCTACCGATACCGCCCCGGCCTTTCAAACAGCCGTTTTCAGGTTGTTGCCGCTGGGGCCCGTCGATCCCCCTTCACGCCCTTGAGTGGCTGCCAGCCCTCGGGTAATGTCAACGGACCCATAGGACAGAGCACGCTCATGACTTCCAAGCTGGAACAACTCAAACAGTTCACCACCGTCGTGGCCGACACCGGCGACTTCGAGGCCATCGCCCGCGTCAAGCCCGTGGACGCTACCACCAACCCTTCCCTGCTGCTCAAGGCGTCGGCCATTCAAGGTTATGCCGAGCAACTGAACGCCTGCGTGGCGGACTGCAAGGGCGATGTGGGCCTGGCCAGCGACCGTTTTGCCGTGGCGGTTGGGCAAGAAATCCTGAAAGTGATCCCGGGGCGTATTTCCACTGAAGTGGACGCGCGCCTGTCGTTCGACACCGAGGCCATGTTGAAGCGTGCGCATCGCCTGATCGATCTGTACGAAAAGGCCGGCATTGGCCGCGAGCGCGTGCTGATCAAGATCGCTTCCACCTGGGAAGGTATTCGCGCCGCCGAGCAGCTGGAGCGTGAAGGCATCCAGTGCAACCTGACCCTGCTGTTCTCCTTCGCCCAGGCCGCCGCCTGCGCCGATGCCGGGGTGTTCCTGATTTCGCCGTTCGTGGGCCGTATCTACGACTGGTACAAGAAAGCCAATGGCAACGACTACACCGGCGCTGATGATCCAGGCGTGCAGTCGGTGACGCGCATCTACAACTACTACAAGGCCAATGACTACAAGACCGTGGTCATGGGCGCGAGCTTCCGCAACCTCAACCAGATCGAGCAACTGGCCGGCTGCGACCGCCTGACCGTCAGCCCGGACCTGCTGGAAAAACTCGCCGCCGACGAAGGCAAGCTGGAGCGCAAACTGGCGCCAGGGCAAGCCGGGGAAGCGCGCTTGATCCTCAATGAAGCGCAGTTCCGCTGGTTGTCCAATGAGGACGCCATGGCGACCGAGAAACTGGCAGAAGGTATTCGTCAGTTTGCCCGGGACCAGGAGAAGCTGGAGGCGTTGCTGCAAGCCAAGCTTTGAGCTGATTCACAAAGGCATGCAAAAAGGGCGAACCTTGGTGGGTTCGCCCTTTTTTATGTGGCTTGGCCTGAGGGGAATGGCGGATCGATAAACGCTATCGCGAGCAAGCCAGGTGACTGCATTCCAATGAGGGAGCGAGCTTGCTCCGGGCGGCGTTCCGACGATGAGGCCGGTCAGCCTAAGCAAAACCCAGGGGTCAAGGCCCTTCCAGCGCATTCACCAGGTCATGGAAGGCTTCACGATTGGAATCGTTGAGCCCCATCAGGATCTTGTGGGCTTCGAGCACCTTGATCCGCACTTCTTCCTCGGACTGGTCCTGGTCAGGCAGGTCGTCCAGGCATTCCGGGCACGGCACAGGGTCGCCCACGATGTTGAACACCTGGTCGAAGCCCATCGATTGCAGTAGACGGGTAATGTCGTTGTGGGTGGTGACGACAGTCGGCAGCAGGCCGACCTTCTGCCGCGACAGGATCGACAGTTTGGCCAGCAGGCCCAATGTGGTGCTGTCGATGCTGCGGGTTTCGGTCAGGTCGATCACGATGGCGTTGAAATTCAACGAAGTGAAGATCCGCTCAATAGTCGCATCCAGCGCCGAACACAGAGTCAGGCGCACTTCACCGACAAACTTCAGGACAAAGGTGCCGTCCTGCTCGGCGAACTGGATTCTACCGGTACTCATCAAAGGTTCCTGCTCAACACTAACAGGGCGATATCATCCGGCATCTCCCCGAGCGTGGCTAATCCAAACACTTGACGCAAGCCTTCCAGGCTGCCGCCCGCTGCACTCACCCGTTCAGGCAAGGCCGCTTCTTTCTCTTTGAGTGTAGGTTCTGTCAAAAGATCCAAAATGCCATCAGACATCAGCGTCAGGCTGAATGTCGGCGGCAATTCCAGTACGTGGTCTTCGTAGGTGGCCTCGTTGAACAGGCCCACCGGCAAACCGCGCCCTTCCAGGTAACGCACACTGTCTGGTGTATACAACACAGGCAAAGGCAGGTGGCCGCCGATGCTATAGGTCAACAAACCAGTCTCCTCGTCGATGACTCCACCGACCATTGTGACGTGTTTGCCCAGCTTACAACTGATCAGGCCTCGGTTGATATGCCCAAGGACCTCAGAAGGCTTGAATTCTGGCAGAGTGCCATTACGTTTGGACTCGAACAACAGGCGCGTGGTCATGAACTTCAACAGCACCGTGACGAATGCCGAAGAAGCACCATGGCCGGAAACGTCCGCCAGATAGAACGCTACACGCCGCTCGTCGACCCGAAAATAGTCCACGAAATCGCCCGACAGGTACAACGACGGGATGATCTGGTGGGCAAAACGGAAATCGTCGACGGTCCAGGGGCTGACCGGCAGCATGTTCATCTGCACCTGGCGCCCAGCGTTCTGGTCTTCCTGCAACAGGTTCAGGCTGGCTTCCAGCTCGCGGTTGGCGGTTTCCAGCTTCTCGCGGTAGCGCTGGTTTTCCACCAACAGGCGCGAGCGGTCCAAGGCCCGGCGCACCGAGTGCTCGAGCACCGCAAGGTCTTCAAGGGGCTTGATCAGGTAATCCGCCGCGCCCAGGCGCAACGCCTCGACCGCGTCGTTCATCACGCCTGCGCCCGAAACCACGATCACCGGGGTCTGCGAGGAAATCTCGGTGACCTGGCGAATGAGTTCGAGTCCGCCCATCTGCGGCATGCGCAGGTCGCAGATGACCAGGTCGGGCTTGTCTTGCTCGAATACCTGAAGACCCTGTTGGCCATTGCTGGCCTGCAGGACGCTGAAACCACTGTCTTCCAAGTAGGCTGCGAGACTGGCTCGCACCACTTCGTCATCATCGATTATCAGCAGCGTGGCACTGGTTTTTGGCATGTGGGCAAACGGCGCCAGAATTAGGTTGGCGTAGCGGGCTGGGCCGTCTGGCCTTGCACGCACTACTGGATTCGCTTTCTAGCCTCTCTGTCGTACCGGTTTCAGGCCATTGCCCTACACACAACTACACCAGAGGTGCCCTTCTAAGGCGCAGACGGTACTCCCATCCGCGGGGCGTTTCAAGCTCAGGCAGATAGCCGCTTGCCGTCTTTATTTGTCAAAGTACAGAGAGTTATAAGAACCGAGCGAAGCGTAACTCAATGGAAGGATCAAACCCGCTCAAACACGACGCCAAAGCACAGAGGCGGCCTTTTTGGCCGCCTTCGTGGTTTTACAGGTCGGAATTAAAAATCGTCTTCGACCTGGCCATCCTTGACCTTGAATTCGCGGTTTTGCAAATAGGCGTTGCGGATGAAGACATACTTGTCGCCGCTCACCATCTTCTCGGCCGACAACAGGCTGGCGCGAGTGTCGACGACGTTCAGGCCTCGAATAGAGTTACGCACCGAGACGTTATCGATATAACGATACGGGGCGGTGTAGTCATCGACCAGCTTGGCCGGCGCGTCACGCAGGGTACTTGGCCCCAGCAGCGGCAGCATGACATATGGCCCGCTGCCCAGGCCCCAGTAGCCCAAGGTCTGGCCAAAATCTTCATCGCTGCGCTGCAGGCCCATCTGGGTGCCCACATCAAAGAAACCCAGCAGGCCGAAGGTGGTGTTGAAGATCAACCGGGCGGTGTCGACCCCGGCAGCGGCCGGCTTGGCCTGCAGCACGTTGTTGGCCAGGTTGCCCACGTCACCGATGTTGCGGAACATGTTGTGGACGCCGTCTTCGAGGAACTGCGGCGTCACATATTGATAACCCTGGGCCAGTGGCTTGAGCGCGTAGGTATCAATGGTGTCGTTGAAGGTAAAGATCGGACGGTTGATGCTTTCCCAAGGATCTTCTTCCGTGGCGGCCTGGGCAGCGAACGGAACCAGCACGACGCTGGCAGACAAACACAGCTGAGCTAGACGATGGCTCCAGCGCATAGGGGAAAACTCCTTGGATTAATCAGGCAAGGGCGCCGAGCCCAGGCGGTAAGGTGGCTAGTATAAGACGGAACGCGTGGATAGGCAGCACCGAAAAAACAAGCACGCCGTAGGACGTTTCCACGACTGGCAGCCTTCACTTCACTGTCACCGGACTGTCATCGCGGCCCTTTAGGCTGCAGGTTATTTCAAGGACGTTCCCATGCCCCGCGCTGAAGCCCTGCCCCTCCTCGCCCCCAGCCTGACCGCCGTACTGTTTGGCCTGAGCGGATGCCTGGTGGATTTCGGTGCGCGCATCCGCCAACCAGGGGCAGCGCCGGTCGAGCATGCGCAGCCAACACCGGGCGCCCTTGAGAGCTTGCACCACCTGCAGCTTCAGGAAATCCCCTGCGCCTGGCTCGACGAACTGCCACCTGCCGTCAGCCATGCCTTGGCGGCCTCATTGCCGACGTGGATCAAGCCGCCGCAACTTCCAGCAACAAATAATCCTTGGCCAGCGCCACATGCCTGCTGGCAGGCGCTGATGGCGCTGAACGTCCAGCAACTGGACGGTTGCGTGTTGGTCAGTGGCGAACCCCGGTTGTTGCAGTCAGGGCTCAACGCCGGTTTATGGACCATCGGATTGGCGTCCTGCGGCTCGCTATGTGGCCTGACGCCTGATGAATGGCAGGCGCTGAGCCAACAGCAACGGGAAATCAAACGCGCCAAGGCCACCGTGCAATTGTTCGGCCTGGGGGTGCATTCGGTGATCGATCACCTGGGCGAACTCGACACTTGCCTGGCGGACATCAGCCTGCGCCGACTCAAAGGCGAGAAGCCATGACCGGGATCATGCAGGGAGCGCGAGGGTAGATTACTCTTAAGACAGGCCATGGACTTTTGACCCAGCGTCGCGGTCCATGGCAGTGCCTATCAATAAAGGGAGTACGCCAATGCCTGCCCGCGAATTGCAAGAACAGCTCAACAAACTGCGCGAGCAATTGGAACAGAATCCACCCCTGTCCGAAACCGAACGCGCAGACCTGCAGGCGCTGATGCAACAGATCGAATTTGAGCTTGAACTGGAAACCCAAACACAGGACACCAACCTCGCTGACAATGTGAACCTGGCCGTCGAACGCTTCGAGCTGGAGCACCCCACGCTGGCCGGGACCTTGCGCAACATCGTGCAAGCCTTGGGCAACATGGGGATCTGAACCCTTCGCATGCAAAAAGCCCTGCTAACTAGCAGGGCTTTTTAGTTTCACATGTCTGCAATGCAATCCCTCTGTGGGAGCGAGCTTGCTCGCGATAGCGGTGTATCAGCCAACCTCCATGTTGGATGTGCTGCCCTCATCGCGAGCAAGCTCGCTCCCACAACAGCTCACTTCCTCAAGGAAAGTTTATTGCCGGACCAGACGATGGTTCGGCAGTTGAACGTCTTCGGTACTGCGATACGGGTTGATATCCAGCCCGCCCCGACGCACATACCGCGCGTACACCGTCAATTTCTCCGGCTTGAGCAAGCGCTGCAGGTCGAGAAAGATCCGTTCCACGCACTGCTCATGGAAATCCGAATGCTGGCGGAAGCTGACGATGTAGGCCAGCAGGCTGGCGGGATCCAGGGCCGCACCGCGATATTCCACCGCCACGCTGCCCCAGTCCGGCTGGCTGGTCACCGGGCAGTTGGACTTGAGCAGATGGCTGTGCAGGCTTTGCTCGACGATGCGCGAGGCATCACAACGCAGCAGTTCCGGGCGCGGGTGCGCGTAGGAGTCGACGCTGATGTCCAAATCGTCGATGCACGTACCGGGCAATGCCACGATACCTTCACGCTCCACATCCTTGAGGCTGCGGATCCGCACACCCACTGCTTTACCGGCAGCCGCCGACAGGTCCTGGCGCAGGGTCGCTTCCAGGCTCGCGGTATCGGCAAACGGGGTCTGGTTCAAGGAGTTGAGGTACAGCTTGAAGGATTTGGACTCGATGATATTCGGCGAATCCGCCGGGATCGCGAATTCACCGATGGCCACCACCGGTTTGCCGGACGGCAGCAGCCACGACAGCTCGAAGCAGTTCCAGAAATCCACGCCCTTGTACGGCAGGGTCTCGGCCGTCAGGCCCAATTCCGCCCATTTCGCCGTGCGCGGGATCGGGAACAGCAGTGACGGTGTGTACGTGGCGATGTATTCGCTGGATTTGCCCAGCGGCGAATGTTCGGCTGCGGGATGCATGACGGAAACCTGACTGAAGAATCAGCCGATTCTATCAGCCTTTGCCGCAGCCTTTGAGTGCTTACTGACTGACTGTCAGGTCGCCCTTCATCCCGGCCTGGTAATGACCGGGAACATTGCAGGCAAATTCCAGCCGGGTAGCCTTATCGAAGGCCCAGGTCAGCTCGGCGGACTTGCCCGGCTCAACCAGCACGCTGTTAGCGTCGTCGTGGCGCATCATGCCGTCTTTACCACCGTGCTCCATCGAGGCCGGATTCATCGAGGCATGGTCCATTCCCGGCTTCATCCCGGTCGGCGTCAACATGCCGCTCTGTTGCATCTTGAGCATTTCCTGCTGGTGCTGGGCATGCATCGCGGCGTTACCGAGGTTGAATTCGTGCAACAACTGGCCTTTATTGATGAGTACAAACCGCACCGTCTCGCCTGCCTTGATATCCAGCGTGCCAGGATTGAACGACATGTCGCCCATCACCACCTCGATGGTGCGACTGGCCTTGGCCGCCGGTGCGGGCTGGCCGAAATCAAAGTGCGCACCGGGAGACGCCCACAACGAGGTACTCAATACCCACACAGAGGCGGCCAGGATCAGACGGTTTACCATCAACATATTCATACTCCGACAAGGTAAGGTTCAACTTGCCCAAGACTCTAGATCGGTGCGGCTGCCAATTGACTGACAGTTGCATTACAACTCTGTCAGGTTGTGCCACGGCCCTGGCCGCTGCGGTATAACGCCCACGTTAAAACCATGCCCTGAGCTGCCCATGAAACTGCTGATCGTCGAAGACCAAACCAAAACCGGCCAATACCTGCGCCAAGGCCTGGGCGAAGCCGGGTTCAACGCCGACCTGGTGGCCGATGGCATCACCGGCCAGCAACTGGCCTTGAGCGGTGAATACGCCCTGCTGATCCTCGACGTGATGTTGCCCGGCCGCGATGGCTGGCAGATCCTGCAAGCCGTCCGTGGCGCCGGGCTGGATACACCGGTGCTGTTTCTCACCGCGCGGGATGCGATACAGGATCGCGTACACGGCCTGGAGCTGGGCGCCGATGATTACCTGGTCAAGCCCTTTGCCTTTTCCGAGTTGCTGGCACGGGTGCGCAGCCTGTTGCGTCGAGGCAGTTCGACGCAACAGGAAACCAGCCTGCAACTGGCCGACTTGCGCCTGGACCTGATTCGCCGTCGCGTCGAACGCAGCGGCCGACGCATCGACCTCACCGCCAAGGAATTCGCCTTGCTGGAAATGCTTCTGCGCCGCCAGGGCGAAGTGCTGCCCAAATCGCTGATCGCGTCCCAGGTCTGGGACATGAATTTTGACAGCGACACCAACGTCATCGAGGTCGCGATCCGGCGCCTGCGAATCAAGATTGACGATGACTTCCCCAGCAAACTCATCCATACCGTGCGGGGCATGGGCTATGTGCTTGAAGAGCGCAGCCTGTGAGGGGCCGGTGGTCGCTGAGCAGCCGCCTGGCCCTGCTGTTCGCCGCCTGCACCGCGGTGGTGTCGTTGTTTGCCGGGGTGTTGTTCAGCCGCGGCAGCGAGGCGCATTTCATCGAGCTGGACCAGCAACTGCTCGAAGGCAAGCTGATCGGTCTGCGCCGGGCCCTGCAAGACCTTGACGCCGAGCAGACCCAGCGCCGCCTGGAAGATGAATTGAGCCGTCAGGCCGACCTGGCGCTGCGCATCAAGGGCAGCGACGGTGTGCGCTGGTACGACAGTTCGATCCGGATTCCGGCCCAGTTGCCGGAGCAACCCGGCCTGTCGACCCTCAGCGATGCCGACAACGATTACCGAGTGTTGAACGCGCCCTTGCACCCCAATCGAGCCGATTCGCCGCAACTGACCCTGTTGCTGGACATCACCCACCACCAGCACTTCCTGCAACGCATGCAGCGCCTGATCTGGCTGACCGTCGGCCTCTCGGCCCTGGCCACCGCCCTGCTCGGTGCCTGGGCCGCCCGGCGGGCCTTGCGCCCCTTGCGACGCATGGGCGCCATTGCCGGCAGTGTCTCGGCCCGCTCACTCAACGCCCGACTGCCCGAAGAGCAAATGCCCGCCGAACTGGCGGAATTGGCCCACAGCATCAACGCCATGCTCGGACGCCTCGACGATGCATTTCAGCGGCTCTCAGCGTTCTCTGCCGACATCGCCCATGAATTACGCACGCCGCTGTCGAACTTGCTGACCCACACCCAGGTCACCCTCACTCGCGAACGCCCCCTGGAGGATTACCGCGAGGCGTTGCACAGCAATCTCGAAGAACTGCAATGGATGGCGCAACTGGTCAACGACATGCTGTACCTGGCCAAGGCCGACCACGGCTTGCTGGCGCTCAATCGCGAACCGCTGCAATTGGCCGAGGAAGTGGACGTGCTGCTGGACTTCTTCGCGCCGCTGGCCGAAGACACCAACGTCCGCCTGAGCCGCGAGGGCGATGGCCGCATAGAGGGTGACCGCAACATGTTGCGCCGGGCGCTCTCCAACCTGCTGGACAACGCCCTGCGCTTCACCCCCGCTGACGGCGAAGTGCGGGTGCAGATTGTCGATGCGACTCAAGGGATGAGCGTCAGTGTGGAGAACAGTGGCGAAGGAATTGCAGCGGACTTGCTGCCGCGCCTGTTCGACCGCTTCTACCGCGCCGACCCGGCTCGCCAGGAGGGCAGCAGCGAACACGCGGGGCTCGGACTGGCCATCACCCGCTCAATTATCCGCGCCCATGGCGGGCAGATCCGCTGTGAATCGACCGATGGCTGGACGCGGTTCCTGATAGAGCTGCCAAAGACAAGCCAGCCCTGACACAAATCCCTGTGGCGAGGGAGCTTGCTCCCGCTGGAGTGCGAAGCGCTCCCAAAAATCTGAAAGCCCGCACATCATTTTGCATAAGCCCGCCGCTTTTGGGGCTGCTGCGCAGCCCAGCGGGAGCAAGCTCCCTCGCCACGGGGCTTCACGGGGTATCAGGAATACCGCAACGCCTGCGCCGGTTCGATCTTCGCCGCACGCCACGCCGGGTACACGGTGGCGAGGAAGCTCAGGATGAACCCGGCCGAGCAGATCAGCACCACGTCCCCACGCTGCAGCTCCGACGGCAGGTTGCTGACGAAGTACACGTCGGAACTGAAGATGTGCTGGCCGCTGACCCTTTCCAGCCAGCCCACCAGCGCACTGACGTTCAACGCCGCGATCACCCCCAGCACGCCGCCAATCAGCGTACCGACAACGCCGATCACCGTGCCCTGGACCATGAAGATCGCCATGATCTGCCGCGGCGTGGCGCCGATGGTGCGTAGGATCGCGATGTCCGCGCCTTTGTCGTTCACCACCATGATCAGGGTGGCGATGATGTTGAACGCCGCCACCGCGACGATCATCAGCAGCAGCAAGCCGATCATGGTTTTTTCCATTTTCATGGCACTGAACAGGCTGCCCTGGGTGTGGGTCCAATCGTCAGCCTTGTAGGCCGCGCCAAGGTTGGTGGCGATGTCACCGGAGACCTTCGGCGCCGCGTACAAATCCTTCACCGCCAGGCGCACGCTTTGTACCTGGTTCGGCTGCCAATGCTGCATCTGTGCGGCATCGGCCAGGTGGATCAGCGCCATGGAGCCGTCCAGCTCGGCGCCCACCTTGAACACACCCACCACATTCAGCCGCTGCATCCGTGGGGTGATGCCGCCGGGGGCCGTGCTGACTTCCGGCACGATCAGGGTGATTTTGTCGCCGACGTTCAGACGAAAACGCCGGGCGGTGATTTCGCCGATCACGACACCAAACTCGCCCGGCTTCAAGGCATCCAGACGCCCCTGGACGATATGCTGGGCGACAATGGACACCTTGCCTTCCTGGGCCGGGTCGACGCCGCTGATCTGGATCGGCTGCATCGAGCCCTTATGGCTGAGCATGCCCTCCATTTCGGTGAATGGCACCGCAGCGGTGACTTCAGGATTTTTCAGCGCCGCGGCGGCCACCGGTTGCCAGTCGTCGATCGGATTGACGCCGACGATCGTGGCGTGGGGCACCATGCCGAGGATGCGCGAGCTCATTTCGCGCTGGAAACCGTTCATCACCGACAACACCACGATCATCGCCAGCACACCCAGGGCGAGGCCGATCATCGAGGTCATGGATATGAACGAAACAAAGCGATTGCGGCGCTTGGCGCGGGTATAGCGCGTGCCGATGAAGATCGATAACGGTCTGAACATTCGCGGGGCACCGTATGAAAATAAAAGACCCGGCGCTTGCAGCAAGTACCGGGTTTCGGTCGGTCAGATGGGCGTCAGGCAACCTTCCTGCAAGTGCAGGACACGGTCCATCTGCCGGGCCAGGTTCATGTCGTGGGTCACCACCAGGAACGCGGTACGCATCGACGTGCTGAGCTCCAGCATCAAATCCTGGATGCCTTGGGCGGTGTGGGAGTCGAGGTTGCCGGTCGGCTCGTCGAGCATCACCAGCCCAGGCTTGTTGACCAAGGCCCGGGCAATCGCCACGCGCTGGCGTTCACCACCGGACAATTCGGCCGGCTTGTGCTCCAGGCGATGCCCCAGCCCTACCCGCTCCAGCAACGCCGTGGCGCGCTGACGGGCCTCAGGAATCGCCGTGCGGCCAATCAACAGCGGCATGCAGACGTTTTCCAGCGCGGTGAACTCGGGCAGCAAATGGTGAAACTGGTAGACGAAGCCCAGGGAACGGTTGCGCAGCAGGCCACGGGCTTTCTCGTTCAGTGCCGAAAGTTCTTCGCCAGCCAGCCAGACACTGCCGGCGGTTGGCGTATCCAGGCCGCCCAGCAGGTTGAGCAAGGTACTCTTGCCCGACCCGGAGGTGCCGACAATCGCCACGCGCTCGCCAGGATGCAGCTCCAGTTGCAGGCCCGACAACACCACCACCGACTCCGGGCCCTCCTCGTAGGATTTGCCCAGGTTGCGGCAACTCAAGATTGCTTTTTCACTCATGCCCGACTCACTCATAACGTAACGCCTCCGCAGGCTGGGTGCGCGCGGCACGCCAGGCAGGATACAGGGTGGCGAGGAAACTCAGGACCAACGCGGCGCCGCAGACCATCAACACGTCATCGACCTGCAATTGCGATGGCAGGTAGTCGATGAAGTACACGTCGGCGTTGAGAAACTTGTGCCCGATCAGGCCTTCAAGGGCGGCGATCGCGGCGCTGACGTTCAGCGCGGCGAACATCCCGACCAGGGCGCCGACAAACGTACCGATCACGCCAATGACCGTGCCCTGGACCATGAAGATCCGCATGATCTGCCCCGGCGTGGCGCCGAGGGTACGCAGGATCGCGATATCGCCCTTCTTGTCGTTCACCACCATCACCAGCGTGGAGATGATGTTGAACGCCGCCACGGCAACGATCAGCAACAGCAGCAGGCCGATCATGGCTTTTTCCATGCGGATCGCCTGGTACAGGTTGCCGTGGGTTCGGGTCCAGTCCCGGGCGTAGTAACGATCTTCGCCGAGTTGCTGGGCGATGGTCCACGCCACACGCGGTGCCTGGAACAGATCATCGAACTTCAACCGCAGGCCCTGGACCTGATCCGGCTTCCAGCGATGCAGGCGCGCCAGGTCCTGGAGATTGGTGACGCCCAGGTAACCATCGAGCTCGCCAGCGCCGACATGGAAAATGCCGACCACGGTAAAGCGTTTCATGCGCGGGAACATGCCGCCCGGGGTCACGGTGACTTCCGGGGCGACGAAGGTCAGCTTGTCGCCAATGGCAACGCCGAGCTTGGCCGCGGCCTTATCGCCGATGACGATGCCGAAACTGCCTGGCGCCAGGTCATCGAGTTTTCCCTGCTGCATGAAGTTGTCGATGATCGACACCTGCCGCTCGAGCCCGGGGTCGATGCCATTGAGCAACACTTTGGACACCTTGCCGTCGTTGGTCAGCAGCCCTTGCATCTGGGTGAACGGCGCCACGGCCAGCACCTGCGGGTTCTGCTTGACCTTGGCGGCCAGGCTCGGCCAATCGCTGATGGCTTCGCCGGACTCAAGGGTCGCGTGGGGCACCATGCCCAGCACGCGGGTGCGCATCTCATGGTCGAAGCCGTTCATCACCGAGAGCACGACGATCATCACGACCACGCCAAGGGCCAGCCCGATGATGGACGTCAGGGAAATGAACGATACGAAATGATTGCGACGCTTTGCACGGGTATAACGCGTGCCGATAAATACGAAGAGAGGTCTGAACATGTCGGGGCTTGTTCGGAGGGAAAAGGAACGTCCTTGTGGCGGGGGTCACAAACCAGCTTTACACTCAGACCACCGCCGCTACCATGGGTTCGCCATGTCGACATTAGATGAAGAAGATCGCCGCGAATACTACCGTATCGAGGACACGATCGCACTGGAAATTCGGCCCCTGTCCATTCCTGAAGCTGCTGGCCAGGAAGTGTTGCAGGATGCTTCTCCATTGTTCAATCTGCTCAGTGAATTGCACCTGAGCGAATTCGAGTCACAGCACCTGCTGCGCCAGATCAGCGAGCGCGAACGCAGCATCGCGGCATACCTCAAGGCAATGAACAAACGCATCGACCTGCTCAGCCAGGTCATCGCCCTGACGGTGCTCGGCGAAATCGGCGAACCGCAACCGGTGATCATTTCCGAAGGCGGCGTCGACTTCCAATACCCCACGCCAATCGCCGTCGGCACCCATTTGTCGATCAAGCTGGTGCTGATGCCGCAAGCCCTCGGTCTGTTGCTGCGGGCGCGGGTCACCCACTGCGACCCCAAGGGCGATGGCTTCGACGTGGGCACCGAGTTCGAACGCCCGACCGACGCCCAGCGCCAGTTGCTGGCCCGCTACATCCTGCAGAAACAGGCGCAAGAGCGGCGCCTGGCCCGGGAACAGAACGACTCAGGTATCAATAAGGAAGAACCGTGACCCTCATTTATGGCCACCGCGGCGCCAAGGGCGAAGCGCCGGAAAACACCCTGACCGGTTTTCAGGAGTGCCTCAAGCACGGCGTACGCCGTTGCGAGCTGGACCTGCACCTTTCGATGGACGGCGAGTTGATGGTGATCCACGACCCGACCCTCAAGCGCACCACCGATCGCCGGGGCAAGGTGGTCGAGCATTCCGCCGCCGAGCTGGTGACCTACGATGCGCGCAAAGGTGGCCCGGGCTGGATCAAGCCGTGCCCGATCCCACGCCTGGAGGAGCTGTTCGAGAAGTGTGATTTCGAGCACTGGCAACTGGAGGTCAAAAGCGCCTCGCGCACCCGCGCCGCCGCTACGGTGCTGGGCATTCGCGAAATGGCCCAGCGTTTCGGGCTGCTGGACAAAATCACCATCACGTCCAGTTCCCGGGAAGTGCTCAAGGCAGCCCTGGACCTGACCCCGGACATCTCCCGCGGACTGGTGGCCGAATACGCCTGGCTCGACCCGTTGAAGGTCGCCCAGAGTTACGGCTGCGAGATTCTGGCGCTGAACTGGACCCTGTGCACGCCGGAACGCCTGATCAAGGCGCAACGCCAGGGGCTGCATGTGTCGGTGTGGACCGTCAACGAGCCCGCGCTGATGCGCAGGCTCGCCGATTTTGGCGCTGACAGCCTGATTACAGACTTTCCCGGTTTGGCCACTGCCACCCTCGAGAATTGCTGAAATCGGTCTCCCCGGCCGGCTCAGGCCACCGGCCGGAGCCGCTCAAAAAAGCCGGTTGAGCCCGTCATAGGCAGCTACCCGATAGGCTTCGGCCATGGTCGGGTAGTTGAACGTGGTGTTGACGAAGTACTTCAACGTGTTCAATTCGCCCGGCTGGTTCATGATCGCCTGGCCGATGTGCACGATCTCCGACGCCTGGTAGCCGAAGCAGTGCACGCCCAGTACTTCCAGGGTCTCGCGGTGGAACAGGATCTTCAGCATGCCTTGCGGCTCGCCGGCGATCTGCGCCCGCGCCATGCTCTTGAAGAAGGCCTTGCCCACTTCATACGGCACCTTGGCCTGGGTCAGCTCCTGCTCGTTCTTGCCGATCGAGCTGATCTCCGGAATGGTGTAGATCCCGGTCGGTACGTCGTTGACGAAGCGCCAGCTGCCGTTGTCGACAATACTGCCGGCGGCCGAACGGCCCTGGTCGTGGGCGGCACTGGCCAGGCTCGGCCAGCCAATCACGTCACCGGCACCGTAGATGTTCGGTACACAGGTACGGTAGTTTTCGTCGACTTCGATCTGGCCGCGGCTGTTGACCTTCACACCAATGTTTTCCAGGCCCAGGGTGTCGGTGTTACCGGTACGACCGTTACACCAGAGCAAGGCGTCGGCCTTGATCTTCTTGCCGGACTTGAGGTGCAGGATCACGCCATTGTCGACGCCTTCCACGCGGTCGTAGTCTTCGTTGTGGCGCACGGTGATGTTGTTGTTGCTGAAGTGATAGCTCAGGGCCTGGGAGATTTCCGAGTCCAGGAAGCTCAGCAACTGGCCGCGGTTATCCACCAGTTCCACCAGCACACCCAGGCCGCTGAAGATCGAGGCGTATTCGCAACCGATCACGCCAGCGCCGTAGACGATGAGCTTCCGCGGGGTGTGACCCAGACTCAGGATGGTGTCGCTGTCGTAGATACGTGCGTGGTTGAAATCGATGTCGGCCGGGCGATACGGGCGCGAACCGGTGGCGATGATGATGTGCTTGGCCACCAGTTTCTCGACCACGCCGTTGCCGCAAACCACTTCGACGGTCTGCTCATCAGCAAAACTGCCGGTGCCAAAGAATACGTCAACGCGATTGCGGGCGTAGTAGCCAGTGCGCGAGGCCACCTGCTTGGAGATCACCTTTTCGGCGCTCTTGAGCACGTCCGGGAAGGAGAACCAACGCGGTTCGCCGATGGCACGGAACATCGGGTTGGTGTTGAACTGCATGATCTGCCGGACCGAGTGACGCAAGGCCTTGGACGGGATGGTACCCAAGTGGGTGCAGTTGCCGCCGACCTGCCGACGGCTGTCGACCATCGCCACCTTGCGCCCTGCCTTGGCCGCGTTCATTGCCGCGCCTTCCCCCGCCGGGCCGGAACCCAGTACCACCACGTCGTAGTTGTAGACAGCCATGCGTACTCCTCAGAACAGGCCGCGGCACCACACTTGGCGCCGACGGCTAAATCATGCCGGCCCGCGGCATGAAGGAACAATTTGGGGCCGGTTCACGAGCCCGGCCACAGTCTATAGAAGCGTCAACGCCGCGCACATTACCCCTTGGTCGCGTCGTAGGCTAGTTTTGCCTGCGCTATTTCGCCACACCTACACTTTCACCAGCCTGTCATCGCTACTATTTCAGATTTGCCTTAATCAATGTGGCGAGGGAGCTTGCTCCCGCTGGGCTGCGCAGCAGACCCATTTTTGTGAGCGCTTCGCACTCAAGCGGGAGCAAGCTTCCTCGCCACAGGTCGCCTGCATCCTGAAGGCTGTCATCATTGGGTTTTTCCACCACTGATCCGTTCAAACACATCGTTGGTACGGGAGACAAAACGATTGCCATCGCGCAGTACAAAAAATACCCCGATGCGGTGCTTTTCGGCATAGTCCCAACCCCGCTCAGGACCGAGAATCAGCAACAGCGTCGATAGTCCATCGGCCATCAACGCTGAAGGATGAATCACCGTGACGGACGCCAGGTCATGTAGGACCGGCGCACCGGTGCGGGCATCAAACGTGTGGGAATAACGCCTGCCGCCCTGCTCGAAATACTTACGGTAGTCGCCCGAGGTGGAAACCCCGTAGCCGTTGACCTCGATGACACGCTCCGCCACTTGCCGGTCGTCCCGGGGCTCTTCCAGGGCGATACGCCAGGCCGAACCATCGGGCTTGCGCCCGACGGCCTTGAGTTCCCCGGTGGCTTCGACCAGGTAACTGTCGATGCCCAGGGCCTGGAGCCTGGCGGCGATGCGGTCGACCGCATAACCCGCGGCGATACTGTTGAAGTCGACTTCCACTGCCGCGTCTTTGCACAACCGGTCGCTCTCGATGCGCAAATGACCATGACCGACGCGCTGGCGCACCAAGGCCAAGGCTTCGGCGGTCGGCACTTTTTCTTCGCGAGACTGAGGACCGAAGCCCCACAGGTTCAGCAGCGGTTCCACAGTCAGGTCGAAGGAGCCGTCGCTTTGAACCGACAACTGCTCACCTACGCCGACCAACTCCAGGAGCGGGCCAGGCATGACCTGACAGCTATTGGCCGGCAGCGCGTTGAAACGCTCGATGTCCGAGTCGCTGCGATAGGTTGAGAGTTGCCGATCCACTTCGGCGAGGATGCTTTCCACCTCGGCCTGCACCGCTTTCGCAGTGGGCCCGGCAGAATGTCTGACGTACTGAATCGAATAATGACTGCCCATGGTCGGGCCATCGAAGCGCTCCAGGGTGTCGCCGTTGCCGCAACCCGACAACACGCCGGCCAGCACCACAAGGCCAATCCATCGTCCAGTTAACAAATCTTCATCTCCCCTCAAAACCGCGACCGCCATTATGAACTCCAGCGCTCCCACTGGGGACGCAGTGCCTCCATACAAGATTTGCCAGAGTGAGTACCTACACATGTCTTCCCAAACGAGCAACGGCAAGGCGATTTTTCGCGTTGTCAGCGGCAACTTCCTGGAGATGTTCGACTTCATGGTCTATGGCTTCTACGCCACGGCCATCGCCAAGACGTTCTTCCCCGCCGACAGTGCATTCGCCTCGCTGATGCTGTCCCTGGCCACGTTTGGTGCCGGGTTCCTGATGCGCCCCCTCGGAGCGATTTTTCTCGGCGCCTACATCGACCGCCACGGCCGTCGCCAAGGCTTGATCATCACCCTGGCGATGATGGCCATGGGCACCCTCCTGATCGCGTGCGTGCCGGGCTACGCCACCCTGGGCGTGGCGGCCCCCTTGCTGGTGCTGCTGGGCCGATTGCTGCAAGGCTTCTCCGCCGGTGTGGAACTGGGCGGCGTGTCAGTTTACCTGGCGGAAATCTCAACGCCGGGGCGCAAAGGGTTCTTTGTCAGTTGGCAATCCGCCAGCCAACAGGCTGCCGTGGTGTTTGCCGGCCTGCTGGGAGTGGGTCTCAATCATTGGCTAAGCCCCCAGGAAATGGGCGAATGGGGCTGGCGCGTACCGTTCCTGATGGGGTGCATGATTGTGCCGGCCATATTCGTGATCCGTCGCTCATTGGAAGAAACACCTGAATTCCAGGCGAGAAAGCATCGCCCTACCCTGTCGGAAATCATCCGTTCCATCGGTCAGAACTTCGGCATTGTCTTGGCCGGCATGGCGCTGGTGGTGATGACCACGGTGTCGTTCTACCTGATCACCGCTTACACACCGACCTTTGGCAAGGCCGAATTGAACCTATCGGATCTGGACGCGCTGCTGGTCACGGTCTGCATCGGTTTGTCGAATTTTTTCTGGCTGCCGGTGATGGGAGCGCTCTCCGACAAAATCGGACGCAAACCCCTGCTGCTCGGCGCGACTATCCTGGCGATCCTCACCGCCTATCCCGCGCTGTCCTGGTTGGTGGCGAACCCCAGCTTCAGCCATTTGCTGATCGTCGAGCTGTGGTTGTCGTTCCTGTATGGATCGTACAACGGTGCAATGGTCGTGGCCTTGACGGAAATCATGCCGGTCGAGGTGCGCACCACCGGTTTCTCCCTGGCCTACAGCCTGGCGACGGCAACCTTTGGCGGCTTTACCCCGACGGCCTGTACCTACCTGATCCATGTGCTCGACAACAAGGCCGCACCGGGGATATGGCTCAGTGGGGCGGCGGTGCTGGGGTTGATTGCCACCCTGGTGTTGTTCAAGGGCAACCGTCATGAGTTGCGGACCGCGCAAGCTTCGGTGGTGGGCGGCGCCTGATAGATTGCCTGCTCGCGAAGAGGCCGGGCCACTCAACACAAAACCTCCAGATACAAAAACGCCCCGACAAGTCGGGGCGTTTTCACAAACGGCTAAAGCTTAGCGCGGGAATGCTGGCGGGTTTACACCAGCCATGTCTTCCATCACGCGAACCACCTGGCAGCTGTAACCGAACTCGTTGTCGTACCAAACGTACAACACAACGCGGTTGTCCTGAACGATGGTCGCTTCAGCGTCGACCACGCCGGCATGGCGCGAACCAACGAAGTCGGTGGAGACCACTTCCTGGGAATTGACGAAGTCGATCTGCTTGTGCAGATCGGAGTGCAGCGCCATGTAGCGCAGGTACTCGTTCATCTCTTCACGGGTGGCGGCTTTCTCAAGGTTCAGGTTGAGAATGGCCATCGACACGTTCGGCGTCGGCACACGGATCGCGTTGCCGGTCAGCTTGCCAGCCAGCTCAGGCAGGGCCTTGGCAGCGGCGGTGGCGGCACCGGTCTCGGTGATGACCATGTTCAGCGCGGCGCTGCGGCCACGGCGGTCGCCCTTGTGGAAGTTGTCGATCAGGTTCTGGTCGTTGGTGTACGAGTGAACCGTTTCGACGTGACCGTTGACGATGCCGAACTTGTCGTTCACAGCCTTGAGCACCGGCACGATGGCGTTGGTGGTGCAGGAGGCGGCGGAGACGATTTTGTCGTCAGCGGTGATTTCACCGTGGTTGATACCGTGAACGATGTTCTTCAGCTTGCCCTTGCCAGGCGCAGTCAGCACGACGCGGTCGATGCCCGGGCAGGCCAGGTGCTGGCCCAGGCCCTCGGCATCACGCCATACGCCGGTGTTGTCCACCAGCAGTGCGTCCTTGATGCCGTACTGGGTGTAGTCGACCTCGGTCGGGTTCTTCGCGTAGATCACCTGGATCAGGTTGCCGTTGGCGAGAATGGTGTTGTTTTCTTCATCGATGATGATGGTGCCGTTGAACGAACCATGGACCGAATCACGACGCAGCAGGCTGGCGCGCTTGGTCAGGTCGTTCTCGGCGCCTTTGCGCACCACGATGGCCCGCAGGCGCAGGCCGTCGCCGCCACCGGTTTTTTCGATCAGGATGCGTGCCAGCAGACGGCCGATACGACCGAAGCCGTACAGGACCACATCAGTGCCTTTGCGAGGCGAAGCGTTCTGCTGGCCAACCACATCGGCCATCTCTTCACGAACGAACTGCTCGGCGCTACGGCCATTGCCTTCGCTGCGGAATTTGAACGCCAACTTGCCCAGGTCCACCGAAGCCGCGCCGAGCTTGAGCTCGCTCATGGCCTTGAGCAGGGGGAATGTTTCGTGGACGGAGAGTTCGCTGTCGTCGGAAGAACGGTGGCGAGCAAAGCGGTGGGCTTTGAGGATCGCGATGACAGACTGGTTGATCAGGCTGCGGCCATAGATCGAGCTCACCACGTTGTTATTGCGGTAGAGCTGACCGATGAGAGGGATCATCGCTTCTGCGAGAGCTTCACGATCAATCCATTCACCAAGACACTGGTCGGGCTTCTGAGTCACGGTAACCTTCCACATGTAGGGGCTGAAAAAAGGGGCTACATTATGCCGCCGAGTCCTCGGCGGAGCAATGCGCGCCTGTCGCACCGTGGTTTTCCTGTCTGCCTGGGTAGTCTGCGACTGACAGCAGCCCCCTTCCCCCGCTACAATTGTCGACTTTGTCGCAACGCTGGAGCTCAACCTTCCGTGCCCGTCCTGCGTCTTCCGCTTCTCCCTGCCGCGGCAGGTAAACAGCACTGGGGCAACCTGCCCGGTGCCGCCCTGAGCCTGGCCATCGCCGAGGCTGCCAGCGCTGCAAAGCGCTTCACCCTGCTGCTGACCGCCGACAGCCAAAGCGCCGAGCGGCTGGAACAGGAGCTGAGTTTCTTCGCTCCGGATTTGCCGGTCTTGCATTTCCCGGACTGGGAAACCCTGCCCTACGATCTGTTTTCACCGCACCAGGACATCATTTCCCAGCGAATCGCCAGCCTTTATCGGCTGCCGGAACTCAGTCATGGCGTTTTGGTAGTGCCGATCACTACGGCCCTACATCGCCTGGCACCGACCCAATTCCTGCTTGGCAGCAGCCTGGTGCTGGACATCGGCCAGAAGCTCGATGTCGAGCAAATGCGCACCCGCCTTGAGGCCAGTGGCTATCGCTGCGTCGACACGGTGTACGAGCACGGCGAGTTCGCGGTACGCGGCGCCTTGATCGACCTGTTCCCGATGGGCAGCAAATTGCCTTATCGCATCGACCTGTTCGACGACGAAATCGAGACCCTGCGCACCTTCGACCCGGAAAACCAGCGGTCCATCGATAAAGTGCAGTCGATCCGCCTGTTGCCGGCCAAGGAGTTCCCGCTGCAAAAAGACGCCGTGACCCGCTTCAAGGCACGCTTTCGCGAACGTTTCGACGTGGATTTCCGCCGCTGCCCGATCTTCCAGGACCTGAGCAGCGGGATCACCCCCGCCGGCATCGAGTATTACCTGCCACTGTTTTTCGAAGAAACCTCCACCCTGTTCGATTACCTGCCCCAGGACACCCAGGTGTTCTCCCTGCCCGGCATCGAACAGGCGGCGGAAAATTTCTGGAACGATGTGCGCAATCGCTACGAAGAGCGTCGCGTCGATCCTTCCCGTCCTTTATTACCACCCGCTGAGCTGTTCCTGCCGGTGGAAGACTGCTTTGCCCGCCTCAAGAGCTGGCCGCGGGTAGTGGCGAGCCAGCAGGACGTGGAAACCGGCGTCGGCCGTGAGCGCTTCCCGGCCAGGGCATTGCCGGACCTGGCGATCGAAGCCAAGGCCACGCAGCCCTTGGCGGCACTGGCTGGCTTTCTCGATGCGTTCCCCGGTCGCGTGCTGTTCACCGCCGAGTCCGCCGGCCGCCGTGAAGTGTTGTTGGAGCTGCTCGAACGCCTGAAGCTGCGACCAAAGACCGTCGACAGCTGGCCGGACTTCGTCGCAGGCAAGGATCGCCTGGCGATCACCATCGCACCGCTTAACGATGGCCTGGTCCTGGATGACCCGGCCCTGGCCCTGGTGGCGGAAAGCCCGCTGTTCGGCCAGCGCGTCATGCAGCGCCGTCGGCGCGAGAAACGTGCCGACGCCGCCAACGACGCGGTCATCAAGAACCTCACCGAACTGCGCGAAGGCGCGCCCGTGGTGCACATCGACCACGGCGTGGGCCGCTACCTGGGCCTGGCGACCCTGGAAATCGACAACCAGGCCGCCGAATTCCTGACCCTGGAATACGCCGAGGGCGCCAAGCTCTATGTGCCGGTGGCGAACCTGCACCTGATCGCCCGCTACACCGGCAGCGACGACGCCCTGGCCCCGCTGCATCGCCTGGGCTCGGAAACCTGGCAGAAAGCCAAGCGCAAGGCCGCCGAACAAGTGCGCGACGTCGCCGCCGAACTGCTGGACATCTATGCTCGGCGCGCCGCCCGCGAGGGTTACGCCTTCGCCGATCCGAAAGCCGACTACGAAACCTTCAGCGCCGGTTTCCCGTTCGAAGAAACCGTCGACCAGCAGACCACCATCGAAGCCGTGCGCGCCGACATGCTCGCGCCCAAGCCGATGGACCGGCTGGTGTGTGGCGATGTGGGCTTCGGCAAGACCGAAGTGGCGATGCGCGCCGCGTTCATTGCCGTGCACGGCGGCAAGCAGGTGGCGATCCTGGTGCCGACCACCCTGCTCGCCCAGCAGCACTACAACAGTTTCCGCGACCGCTTTGCCGACTGGCCGGTGACCGTGGAAGTGATGAGCCGTTTCAAATCCACCAAGGAAGTGAACGCCGCGGTGGCCGACCTGGCCGAGGGCAAGATCGACATCGTCATCGGTACGCACAAGCTGCTGCAGGACGACGTGAAGTTCAAGAGCCTGGGGCTGGTGATCATCGACGAAGAGCACCGCTTTGGCGTGCGCCAGAAAGAACAGCTCAAGGCCCTGCGCAGCGAAGTCGACATCCTGACCCTGACCGCCACGCCGATCCCGCGCACGCTGAACATGGCGGTGTCGGGCATGCGCGACCTGTCGATCATCGCCACGCCACCGGCCCGTCGCCTGTCGGTGCGCACCTTTGTCATGGAGCAGAACAAAAGCACGGTCAAGGAAGCCTTGCTGCGTGAGTTGCTACGTGGCGGCCAGGTCTATTACCTGCACAACGACGTGAAGACCATCGAGAAGTGCGCCGCCGACCTGGCCGAACTGGTGCCGGAAGCGCGGATCGGCATCGGTCACGGGCAAATGCGCGAGCGTGAACTCGAACAGGTGATGAGCGACTTCTACCACAAGCGCTTCAACGTACTGATCGCCTCGACCATCATCGAGACCGGCATCGACGTGCCGAGCGCCAACACCATCATCATCGAGCGCGCCGACAAATTCGGCCTGGCCCAGTTGCATCAGTTGCGCGGCCGGGTCGGGCGCAGCCACCACCAGGCCTATGCCTACCTGTTGACGCCACCGCGCCAGCAGATCACTCCGGATGCGGAAAAGCGCCTGGAGGCCATCGCCAATACCCAGGACCTGGGCGCCGGGTTCGTGCTGGCCACCAACGACCTGGAAATCCGCGGCGCCGGCGAATTGCTCGGCGACGGCCAGAGCGGCCAGATCCAGGCCGTCGGCTTCACCCTGTACATGGAAATGCTCGAACGCGCGGTCAAGTCGATCCGCAAGGGCGAGCAGCCGAACCTCGACCAGCCCCTGGGCGGCGGGCCGGAAATCAACCTGCGGGTGCCGGCGCTGATCCCGGAAGACTACCTGCCAGACGTCCACGCGCGGCTGATCCTCTACAAACGCATCGCCTCGGCCAGCGACGAGGAAGGCCTCAAGGACCTGCAGGTGGAGATGATCGACCGCTTCGGCCTGCTGCCGGAACCGACCAAGAACCTGGTGCGCACCACGTTGCTCAAGCTCAAGGCCGAACAACTGGGCATCAAGAAAGTCGACGGTGGCCCCAACGGCGGGCGTATCGAATTCGAGGCCCAGACCCCGGTCGATCCACTGGTGCTGATCAAGTTGATCCAGGGCCAGCCCAAACGCTACAAGTTCGAAGGTGCCACGATGTTCAAATTCATGGTGCCCATGGAACGCGCGGAAGAGCGTTTCAATACCGTGGAGGCGCTGTTCGAGCGCCTCACTCCGACCACTGCTTGAAGGACGCCACATGCGCCTGTTCCGCTCACTGACCTTGTTGATGACCCTGGTCGCCCCCCTGGCGTTTGCCGACGACCTGTATCAGGTTGAAATGATCCTGGTGCGCCAGAATGCCGAACCGGCAATTATCAGCCGTGCCGCACCGGAAGACTGGGACGCCGGCGCGCAACGCCTGGGCGCGGATAGCCAGCGCACGCCGGCCATGGGCAACATCGTCGAGAAACTCACCGCCAGCGGCCAATACACGGTATTGATGCACAAGGCCTGGCAGCAGACGCTCGGTGAACAGGGGCGCAAAGTTGCCATCAGCGACGGCGCCGAACAATTCGGGCAATTCCCCATCGAGGGCACCCTGGAACTGAAGCTGGGCCGTTTCACCGACGTGGATGCCGATTTCTGGATCAACCAGATCAACGCCAATGGCCTGGTCACCTCCAGCGAGCGCCTCAAGCAGCAGAGCCATACCAAGAATGGCCAACTGAACTTCCTCGACAACGGGCATCTTGGCCTGCTGATCAAGATCACCTCGTTGACCGCGCCCGCGCCACGGCAGGCACCTGAAGTCATTCCGGACTGAGTGGCGCGCCTATGCCCTCGCCCCTGAGCAAACCCCTGGCACCTTCCTGGGTCAATCGATTCAAGGAACAGAGCCTGGAGCGCGGGCGCCGTTATGCGCTGGAAAACCGCGTCAGGATTGTCGAAGCCGGCGACAGCACCATCACCGCCAGTTGCGAAGGCTCTGGCGGTAACGTCTACCGTCAGACCATTCGCCTTAAAGAGTCAGCCAAGGGCGCGCTGATTCTGCTCGAAGCCGCGTGCTCCTGCCCGGTGCGCATCAACTGCAAACACTGCGCGGCCGTGTTGCTGCAAGTCCAGGAAACCCTGGCTTACCCGGCCGCCGAAAAAGACGCGCAGTTGCTGGAGAAGCTCCAGGCCGTGCTGGACAACCGCAGCCCCAAGGCCCCGCCACAAGTACTGGTGGACAACGTGCAACCAGTGCCGCGCCTGTGGCTGGCCAGTATCGAGTTCAGCGCCTTCGAGCCGCGCAACGGCAAGATGCAGCGCTACATTCAACACCGCGCCGCACTGTCATTCAGTTACCTGGACGAATACGTCAGTGGCCAGCGCAACACCGACGTGCTGATTCGCCAGGAAACCCAGACACTGCGGATAAAACGCCACACCGATGTGGAACAGTCCTACCGCGAACAACTGCGAATCCTCGGCTTCAAGGTCGCGACCCGACAAAGCAAGGCCCTGCCGGAAAGCGCCGGCGAACTGTACGAAATGGTCAACGACAGTGCCTGGCTGACCTTCACCCTCAATGACCTGCCGAAACTGCGCAGCCAAGGCTGGGAATTGCAGATCGACGAGGACTTCGGCTTCGACCTGACGGCAGTGGACGAGTGGTACGCCACCGTCGAGGAAACGCCGGAGCGGGATTGGTTCGACCTGGAACTGGGGATCATCGTCAATGGCGAGCGCCTGAGCCTGCTGCCGATCCTGCTGAACCTGATGCGTTCGCACATCGAATTGTTCAACCCGGAACGCCTGGCCCGGCGTCGGGACGACGAACTCATCCTGGTCAACCTGCCCAACCGCCCGAACTCGGAGTTCGGCCCGCAGCAGGTGGCCCTGCCTTATGGCCGGCTGAAGCCAGTGCTGGCGACCCTGGGCGAGTTTTACCTGCAAGAGCCCGGCACCACCAAACTGCGCCTCAACAGCGCGGATGCCCTGCGCCTGAACCCGCTGCAAGACATGCCCTTGACCTGGGAAGGTGGCGAACACATTCGCGGCCTGGCGCAACGCCTGCGGGACATCAAGGATTACACCGCCATCGCGCCCGAGGGCCTGAACGCGACGCTGCGACCTTATCAACTCGAAGGCTTGAGCTGGATGCAATCGCTCAGGCAGCTGGAAGTCGGCGGCATTCTTGCGGACGACATGGGCCTGGGCAAAACCCTACAGACCCTGGCGCACATTCTCAGCGAAAAAAACGCCGGGCGCCTGGACCGGCCGTGCATGGTCGTCATGCCGACCAGCCTGATCCCCAACTGGCTCGACGAGGCGGCTCACTTCACGCCGCAGCTCAAGGTATTGGCGCTTTACGGCGCCGGGCGCAAGAAATATTTCGACCGACTGGCCAATTACGACCTGGTCCTCACCACCTATGCCCTGCTGCCCAAGGATGTCGAGCGCCTGGCCGCGCAGCCGTTGCACGTGCTGATCCTCGATGAAGCCCAGTACATCAAGAACCCCACCAGCAAAGCTGCCCAGGCCGCCCGCGAGCTCAACGCCCGCCAGCGGCTGTGCCTGTCCGGCACGCCGTTGGAAAACCACCTGGGCGAATTGTGGTCGCTGTTTCACTTCCTGCTGCCGGGGTGGCTTGGGGACGTCAAGAGTTTCAACCGCGATTACCGTGTACCGATCGAAAAGCGCGGCAGCGATGTACGACTGCAGCACCTCAACGGTCGGATAAAACCTTTCCTGCTGCGCAGGACCAAGGAGCAAGTGGCGACGGAGTTGCCGCCCAAGACCGAGATCATCCATTGGGTCGAACTCAGCGACGCCCAGCGCGACGTCTACGAGACCATGCGCCTGGCGATGGACAAGAAGGTCCGCGACGAGATCACGCGCAAAGGCGTGGCCCGCAGCCAGATCATCATTCTCGAGGCGCTGCTCAAGCTGCGCCAGGTGTGTTGCGACCTGCGCCTGATCAACGACGCCACCCTGCCCGCCCGAGGCAGCACCTCGGGCAAGCTCGACAGCCTGATGGAAATGCTCGAAGAACTGTTCGAAGAAGGTCGCCGGGTACTGTTGTTTTCCCAATTCACGTCCATGCTGGCGCTGATTGAAGAGGAGCTGAAGAAACGCGGCGTCGATTACGCCCTCCTGACCGGCCAGACCCGCGACCGGCGCACGCCCGTCAAGGAATTCCAGAGCGGCAAGCGTCAGATCTTCCTGATCAGCCTGAAGGCTGGTGGTGTAGGCCTGAACCTGACCGAGGCCGACACAGTGATTCACTACGATCCATGGTGGAACCCGGCCACCGAAAACCAGGCGACCGACCGCGCCTACCGCATCGGCCAGGAAAAACCGGTATTCGTCTACAAGCTGATTGCCCGGGGCACGGTGGAAGAAAAGATCCAGCTACTGCAAAAGGAAAAATCCGACCTCGCGGCCGGCGTACTGGACGGACGCGTGGCCGGAGACTGGAAACTGCAGAGCGACGATATCGAAGCGTTGTTCGCGCCGCTGCCGGACAAACTGGAAAAGCGCTGATTCACAGCGTTTCCTGTGGGAGCTGAGCTTGCTCGCGATGGCTGACTATCAGACGACATAGCCAGTGAATGTGCCAGCGAATCAGGCCTTGGGCAACGGTGCAAACAACGCTTCGATATCGCTCTGCTCAAGCTTCCACCCACCCGTCGCGCCGCCATCCAGCAGACTGCCCGCCAACGCGGCCTTATCCTCCTGAAGCGCCTGTATCTTCTCTTCCACCGTGCCTCGGGCAATCAATTTATAGACGAACACTGGCTTGTTTTGACCGATCCGATAAGCCCGGTCGGTCGCCTGGTTTTCCACCGCCGGGTTCCACCACGGATCAAAATGAATCACCGTGTCGGCAGCCGTCAGATTGAGCCCCGTACCGCCGGCCTTGAGGCTAATCAGAAACAGCGACACCTTGCCACTCTGAAAATCCCTCACCGGGGTGCGGCGATCCGTGGTGGATCCGGTCAGCAAGGAATAGGTCAGGCTGCGCTTTTGCAGTTCCGCTTCAATCAGGACCAGCATCGAGGTGAATTGGGAAAACAGCAGAATCTTGCGCCCTTCGCTGAGCAACTCTTCGAGCATCTCCATCAGACTGATCAACTTGCTGCTACCGGAACGCAGCGCCTTGGCCGTCTGCACCGTATTGAGCAACCGCAAATCACAGCAGACCTGGCGCAACTTAAGCAACGCATCGAGAATGATGATCTGGCTACGGCCCACGCCGCTGCGAGCAATTTCGTCACGCACTTTCTTGTCCATGGCCACGCGCACGGTTTCATAGACATCCCGCTGCCCGTCACTGAGGTCGACCCAATGGATGATTTCAGTCTTGGGTGGCAGTTCGGTGGCGACTTGTTCCTTTTTGCGCCGCAGTAGAAACGGTTTTATTCGCGCCGTCAGATGGTGCATTCGCTCGCTGTTGCCATGTTTTTCGATCGGCGTCCGGTAGTCTCGGTTGAAGCTTTTGTTATCCCCCAACCAGCCGGGCAGGAGGAAATGAAACAGCGACCAGAGTTCGCCCAAGTGATTTTCCAGGGGCGTACCGGACAGGCACAAGCGCTGCCGGGCATTGAGTTCGCGAGCAGCCTGGGCGGCCTTGCTGGTGGGATTCTTGATGTTCTGCGCTTCATCGAGAATCAGCACACTCCAGGCCTGGGATTTCAGCACCTCCAAATCCCGCGGCAACAAGGCATAAGTCGTCAGAACCAGGTCGTACTGTGCAAGGCTGGCGAAATCTTTTTGCCGGGCTGCACCATGAAGCGCCACGACGTTGAGCTGCGGCGTGAAGCGTGCCGCTTCGTCGAGCCAGTTGGGAATCAGACTGGTGGGCATGACTGCAAGCGCCGGGACATCCAGGCGCCCGGCCTGCTTCTCACAAAGCAGGTGAGCCAGGGTCTGCAAGGTTTTACCCAAGCCCATGTCATCGCCCAGGATGCCGCCGACTTCCAGCTCGCGCAGAGTCTGCATCCAATTGAGCCCTTCCAGCTGATAAGGTCGCAGGGTGGCTTTGAGCCCCGCCGGCACCGGGACATGAGCATGGGTCGACTCGTGTAATCGCTTGGCGAACGTGCGCAACCGCTCCCCGCCTTGCCAGGTCAATGGCACGCTTTCAAGCACATTCAACCTGGCCGCATCAAAGGCATTCAACCGTATCGAGTCGCCCCGGTGCTCCTTCATGTACAACTCACCAAGCGTTGCCATCAGCGGCTTGACCCGCCCATATGGCAACGCGACCTTCACGCCAGGACCCGCCCCGAACTTTCCGCCGTTGAGATCGAGCAACATCAACTCTTCATCATCGCGCCGATCAAGGTTGTCCGGATCCATCATCTCCGGGCTTGAGCGAAGCAGATGAAGCAAGATCGGCAGCAGACTGTGCCGTTTTCCATCAACGACAATGCCCAGTTGTAAATCGAACCACTCTCGACCGGGAGACTCCTCGATGTCGGCGTACAACTGCTCCACCGGTTGCAGATCGAAATGAAAACCCGCTTCGATATCGATCTGCCAATTGGCGGCACGCAATCGCGGCAGGCCTTTGTCCATGAAGGCCAACCAGGCGTCGTCATCCGCCATTTGAAATAGCTCACCCCCGATGTCCGCCAGCGCAAGGCTCTTGCGACTGGTTTTCTTGAAACCAACCTTACGCAGAACGGTGCGAAAGGCTTGCTCGACATCCGGTTTACGCTGAATGCGCAAAATTTCGGTTCCGGACAGAATCGATAGTTCGGTGGATGCTTTGTCGCCCGCCATATGACCATCATAAATAAAGGTCAGTGCCGCGCGATGTTCTGGAACAGATTTCCAGTGCCGGAAGTTGATTGCACTTCCCAACGTCAACACCGCTCGCGGTTCAACACCGTCGATGATGCGCTCAGTCAGTTCTTTCGGCGGCGGGATAGGGAGGTCGATAGCATTGATTCTATGGCTGAAAAGCACGACATCCCGAGCGGGTACCTCCGGCGCACGGCATAAATGGCAGGCCAATTTGTCGTCCATTTCATAGGACAACCGGCCAAGTTCCCTGCGCGACAAATCCAGATAATGAAGCGGCTCAAGCACCAGGAGGTTATCCAGTACCTGATCGCCACTGCGCCACCGAGACCGATAGTTGCCATTGGCCTGCTCAGCCCAGAAAAACTGCGCATTTTTTAGCGGACCTGCGCCCAATGGCTGCGGCGGGTCGAAATCCAGGAACAAGCGTGAGGACTGTAATGCCAGCGCCAGCACTTCGGCGCCGTGGCGACCTTGCAACGGAAAGCTGTTCTGGCTGTGATAATGCTGACTGCTGATAAGCGACTGGCCAATCTGCTTGTCGACGTCGGACATATAATTCGGAAAACGATTCAGCATGTCCGTCAGTTGGCCAAACGCTTTCAGATCCTTCAGGGAACCATCATCAAGCTGGCGCCCCTTGAAGAGCTCCAAAATCCAATGCCCTATGTGCGACTTCTTGAGTTTGTAGAAGATCCGGACATCGGCGTCTTTTTTGCTCGGTAGCGAATCGGCGTCCCACTCGGGAATACACTTGATCCAGGTTTCAAGTTCAGAATTCAGGCGCTCGCTGGCGGAGCCAGCCTCCAGTGCTTGCGGATCCGATATCAAATGGAACATGACAGCAGCGCAGTGCTTGCAGCTGTCACCGACCGGACACGAGCATTCGTAACGAACGCCGTCGTATCCCCGAGTGAGCGCGATCACCTGCTGATAGACATTATCGCCGCCACCCTCGCATTCGGCGTGAATCGATTGCTCATCTATCCGCAGTATCCGTACTCGCGCTCTCTCGGCGTAGTCAAACCCGCGCTCAAGGTAACGTTGATGGAAGGACTCTTCCCAATCACTCTCAAGAAGCGCCTCAATTGGCTGGGTCATGGGTACCGCCGATCATTACGCATATCAGGACAATCCTTAATCGACCAGCTGGGCAGCCCTCAGCGCGCCAAGCGCCGCCAGCCAGCGTGGGTCCTGACGGTATTCAGTGGAGGCGTAGGCCTTGCCACGCATGCGGGCGATCCGTGCCGAAGGCTTGACCTTCAGGCGCTGGGCGGCGCTCAAGGCGAGCTCGGCAGCCGCGCGATCATTGCACACCAGGCCCATGTCACAACCGGCCGTCAAGGCAGCCTCGATACGACTGGCGGCATCACCGACCACATGCGCCCCAGCCATTGACAGGTCATCACTGAAGATCACGCCCTCGAATTGCAACTCGCCACGCAGGATGTCCTGCAACCAGCGGCGGGAAAACCCGGCTGGATTGGCGTCAACCTGCGGATAGATGACATGGGCCGGCATCACGGCGGCCAGTTGCTTGCTCAGCCTGGCAAACGGTACCAGGTCGTTGGCGCGAATCTGCTCCAGGCTACGCTCATCGGTCGGAATCGCCACATGGGAATCGGCCTCGGCCCAACCATGCCCCGGGAAGTGCTTGCCGGTGGCGGCCATGCCGGCGGCGCTCATGCCGCGGATGAAGGCACCGGCCAGCAACGCCGCGCGCTCGGGGTCGCCTTCGAAGGCACGACTGCCGACGACAGCGCTGCGCTGGTAATCGAGGTCAAGCACCGGAGCAAAACTCAAGTCGAGACCGACCGCCAGCACTTCAGCGGCCATGATCCAGCCGCACTGCTCGGCCAGGTATTCGGCGTTCGGGTTGTCGGCGATGGCCCGCATCGCCGGCAAGCGCACGAACCCCTGGCGCAGGCGCTGGACGCGGCCGCCTTCCTGATCCACCGCCAACAGGAGGTCGGGACGGATGGCACGGATCGACGCGCTCAATTCCCGCACCTGACGTGGGTGTTCGATGTTGCGGGCAAAAATGATCAGGCCGCCCACTTCGGGCTGACGCAACAGGTGGCGATCTTCGGCCGTCAGCCAGGTACCGGCGACGTCCACCATCAACGAGCCTTGCAGGCCGGCAGTCATAGAATTTCCTTGATAAAGATGAACCCGCGTGGCGACACACCCACGACAGCGTTGCCAGGAGCCAGGCCCGGCAGGTCGCGGTGACGCAAGGGAGGATAAGACGGATTAGAAACGAGAGTCGGCATGGGTGGCTAGCTTAGCGGATGTAGGCCGCTGCGCACACCCATGCTCTCACGCCTTGGCGAGCGCCGGGGCGGATTTGCTGCGCGGGCGCAATTGCGCGGCCGCCATGGCTTCATCGGTCACGCCGGTTTCGGCGCGCATGCCGGCAGCCAGGAACGGCACCATCAACCGCATCACCTGCTCGATGGAGGTGTTCACGCCGAAATCGGTTTCCGCGATAGCCCGCAGCGCCTTGATACCGGACATGCTGAACGCCGCGGCGCCGAGCATGAAGTGCACACGCCAGAACAGCTCGATCGGCGGGATACGCGGCGCCGCCTCGTTGACCAGCAACATGTAGCGGCGGAACACCTTGCCGTACATGTCTTCAAGATAACGCCGCAAATGCCCCTGGCTCTGGCTGAAGGCAAGGCCCAGCAGGCGCATGAAAATGGACAGATCGTTACCGCTGCGCGGCTGCACGACAAGGGCTTGCTCGACCAGGATTTCCAACAGCTCTTCCAGGGTCGGCTTTACGTCGGGCTTGGCCTGGCGGCGCTCCAGCTCGCGATCGAGGCTCAGGCAGAACGGCCCGAGGAACCGCGAGAACACGGCCTGGATCAGGGCTTTTTTCGAGCCGAAGTGATAGTTCACCGCCGCCAGGTTCACCCCGGCCTTGCTGGTGATCAGACGCAACGAGGTTTCAGCGAAACCTTTTTCCGCGAACAACTGCTCGGCAGCATCGAGAATGCGTTCAACGGTTTCCGACTGGGCCATGGTTACTCCGCCTGACAAACACTTGTTTGAAACATACGTTTCAGCCCTGGGGTTGTCAAGCCTGCCGGGGCGTTTTGCGAACGCCCGGTCACGTATTTAACCACACCTTTTCACGGGTGGTAGTCATGTCGCAGTCAACAGCCCGACCGACCGTCCAGCGCCTCGTGAAAAAAGGAGGATTGCCAAGCGCTGCCCACTGTATATAATCCCAGTCACTGTATAAAAAGACAGAGCGATCAATATGCTAAAGCTGACGCCACGCCAAGCAGAGATTCTGGCCTTCATCAAACGCTGCCTCGAAGACAACGGCTACCCGCCAACCCGCGCGGAAATCGCCCAGGAACTGGGTTTCAAGTCGCCCAACGCGGCTGAAGAACACCTCAAGGCGCTGGCGCGCAAGGGTGCTATCGAAATGACCCCGGGCGCATCCCGTGGCATTCGCATCCCCGGCTTCGAAGCCAAGGCCGACGAAACCACCCTGCCGATCATCGGCCGGGTAGCGGCAGGCGCACCGATCCTGGCCCAGCAGCATGTCGAGGAGTCCTGCAACATCAATCCTTCGTTCTTCCATCCTCGTGCCGACTACCTGCTTCGTGTACACGGCATGAGCATGAAGGACATCGGCATCTTCGACGGTGACCTCCTGGCCGTCCACACCACCCGTGAAGCCCGCAATGGTCAGATCGTGGTGGCGCGAATCGGCGACGAAGTGACCGTCAAGCGCTTCAAGCGCGACGGCAGCAAGGTCTGGCTCATTGCCGAGAACCCGGAGTTCGCCCCCATCGAAGTGAACCTGAAAGATCAGGACCTGGTCATCGAAGGCTTGAGCGTCGGCGTCATTCGCCGCTAAAGGAGGCTTTATGCAGTTCCCTCACACACCACAACACACACAACTTCCGCTGTTCGAGGCATTCATGGCCCAACCGCTGGTTCCAGTCCTGAAAGAGGTCATCGAGTCGCCCTGGGGCGTCGAACCCGAGGCCTTCAGTGAACTGTCGTTACGTGGTGCGGCCGGAAACTGCCTGAACCTGCTGGCGCCGATCTTGCGAGAACTCAGCCAGGACCAGGATGCTCGCTGGCTTACGCTGATCGCACCACCGGCCAGCGTCACCCAGGCCTGGTTGCGGGATGCCGGCCTGAACCGTGAGCGTATCCTGTTGTTGCAGCCGCGGGGCACCCAAAGCGCCCAACAGTTGACTTGCGAGGCCTTGCGCCTGGGCCGTAGCCACACTGTGGTCAGCTGGCTCAACCCATTGACCGCCGCCGCACGGCAACAATTGATCAGCGCCGCCCGCACCGGGGACGCACAAAGTCTGAATATTCGATTGGGCTAAGACAAACGCGGGGCTTCTCCAAGGCAGAGAAGCCGACCAGCCACACTCTTCAAAAAAGCCGACAGACGGGATCAATGAAGAACCCGCGGCCCCTCTTCCTTGTTGAATTCGCCTTCAACCAGGCGACCTGCCATCTGAACGCCCACGCTCAGCATCGCCTTGGCGACTTCGACGTGTTGCCCCTGGAGGAATACCTTGGCATCTTCGGAGAAGTTCAGGGTAACCAGAGAACCCTCGTCCTCAGCCCTGCGCAGCTCGATGCGGCCATCAGGAAGTTCGACAATTTCTAGAAAGGACGTAGGCATAAAAGTCTGTTCTCCACGAAAGGCGAGGATTATATAGTCATCGGCCAGGCTCCGCTCGGGATCTTGACCAAGCGTTATCAATGAACGTAACGGGCCGCGGGGAAACTCAGCACTCGTTCAAACCTTCGCGAAAGCGTATCGCCAGGCTCTTGAGGTTCTGACGCCAGCTCTCCAGCTCCTCCCGGCTCAACTCCGACTCGGGTTCTTGTTCATCCAGATTAACCGCCACGATCAACGGCTGGGTCACGTCCCCCTTGGGCTTGCGTGGGGCCCTGGGCGGCTCGAACAGCGCCGCATGGGCCGCCAATAGCTTCGCCAGCCAGGTTTCCGGGTTATGCGCCAGTTCGACCATTTCGGCCAGTTCCGGAATCGCGATGGTTTCCAGCACTTCGCGGGTCAACAGCAGCTCGGCCCGCGGGGCATTCGCTTGTGGCAGGCGATAGAAACCGGCGATTTCATGGCACAACCCCAACAACGCACCGTAAAGGTGAAACAGCGCGGATTCGCGTCCTGCCTGGAGCAACGCCGGGGAATTCATCGCACGTCCGTCTTCGGCCCTGGTGAGCGCTTCGAGCGACAGACCGGCGAAATAGATTTTCTGATTGGTGCGGGTATAGAGTTCGTGGGCCATGGCGGCATCTCCCCAACGAAATGAAAGCTTCACGCAAGTGCGACAGTGTCATGGATCAACCGAGGCCACTGCAAGCCAAAAACAAAAAGGCCGCATGAAAACCTACGGGTTGTCATGCGGCCTTTTTGTCAGGTCTGCGAATTTAGCGATTGCAGAGGGTGGCTGCGCCGCCAGCGGGAGCAAGCTCCCTCGCCACAAGAGCCTCAACCCCACCCTCCAGACAAGCCCTGCGATCAGCGCTTGTCTTCAACCGTCCACTTACCGCCGTCGTAGTAGGCCTTCCAGCCGGTCGGCTTGCCGTCGACTTCGGTCTGTACGTACTGCTCCTTGGTCTTGCGACTGTAGCGAATGACCGCCGGGCGCCCTTCCGGATCCTTCTGCGGCGCTTCGCAGAGGAAATGGTACTTCGGATCGATCTCGTCCTTGTGCGGCACGATTTCTATCACCAACGGTGCACGGGTCTCGCGGTTTTTCGGGAACTGGCTGGCCGCCAGGAACAGGCCGGAGGCACCGTCACGCAGGATGTAGGTGTCGTTGACCTTCTCGCACTTGAGCTCAGGCATCTTCACCGGGTCCATCTTCGGCGGCGCCGCGTCACCACTCTTGAGCAGTTTGCGGGTGTTCTTGCAGGTCGGGTTGGTGCAACCGAAGAATTTGCCGAAACGACCGGTCTTGAGTTGCATCTCGCTGCCACACTTGTCGCACTCCAGGCTCGGGCCTTCGTAGCCCTTGATGCGATAAGTGCCCTCTTCGATCTCATAGCCGGCACAATCGGGGTTGTTACCGCAGATGTGCAGCTTGCGCTTCTCATCCAGCAGGTAGGCGTCCATCGCCGTGCTGCAAATCGGGCAGCGATGCTTGCCGCGCAATACCAGGGATTCCGACTCGCCCTCGTCGTCAGCGGCGATTTCATCGCCCGGCACGAGGTTGACCGTCGCCTTGCAGCGCTCCTTGGGCGGCAGGCTGTAACCCGAGCAACCGAGGAACACACCGGTCGAGGCGGTACGGATTTGCATCGGACGCCCACAGGTCAGGCACGGGATGTCAGTCATGACCGGCTGGTTGGCGCGCATGCCGCTGTCAGGGCTTTCGGCCACTTCGAGCTTTTTCTTGAAGTCGCCGTAGAACTCGTCGAGAACGTTTTTCCAGTCGCGTTCGCCCTGGGCCACATCGTCGAGGTTCTCTTCCATACCGGCGGTGAAGCCGTAGTCCATCAGGTTCGAGAAGCTCTCGGACAAACGCTCGGTAACGATGTCGCCCATCTTTTCCGAATAGAAACGACGGTTGTGCAGCGCCACATAGCCGCGATCCTGGATGGTGGAGATGATCGCCGCGTAGGTCGAAGGACGACCGATACCGCGCTTTTCCATTTCCTTGACCAGGCTGGCTTCGGAGTAACGGGCCGGTGGCTTGGTGAAATGCTGGGTCGGATCAAGCTTGATCAGCTTCATCACGTCGCCCTGGGCCATGTCTGGCAGGACGTCGTCATCCCCAGGCTTGGTGATCTGCGGCATGACGCGAGTGTAGCCGTCGAACTTCAGGATGCGGCCCTTGGCGCGCAGCTCGAAGTCGCCGGCACCGACGCTGACCGTGGTCGACAAGTATTGCGCCGGCAGCATCTGGCAGGCCAGGAACTGGCGCCAGATCAGCTCGTAGAGACGCTCGGCATCGCGCTCCATGCCCGACAGCTTGCTTGGCTCGGTGTTGGCATCGGACGGACGAATCGCTTCGTGCGCCTCTTGTGCGCCTTCCTTGCTGCTGTAGACGTTCGGCGTGTCCGGCAGGTACTTCTTGCCGAATTCGCTTTCTATATAAGTGCGCGCCATCGCCACGGCATCGGCCGAAAGATTGGTCGAGTCGGTACGCATATAGGTGATGTAACCGGCTTCGTACAGACGCTGGGCCATCATCATGGTTTTCTTCACGCCAAAACCCAGGCGGTTGCTCGCGGCCTGTTGCAGCGTGGAGGTAATGAACGGCGCCGACGGCTTGCTGCTGGTCGGCTTGTCTTCGCGCTTGACGATGCTGTAGCTGGACGCCTTGAGCTTCTCCAGCGCAGCCATGGCCTGGGCTTCGTTGAGCGGCTTGAAGGCTTCACCCTTTTCCCGCGCCACGTCGAAGCGCACGGTGGCACCCTTCGCGGTGCCGAGGTCGGCGTGGACTTCCCAGTACTCTTCAGGGATGAACGCGCGGATCTCGCGCTCGCGCTCCACCACCAGCTTCACCGCAACCGACTGCACGCGACCAGCCGACAGGCCGCGGGCGATCTTGGCCCACAGCAGGGGCGAGACCATATAGCCCACCACGCGGTCGAGGAAGCGACGCGCCTGTTGAGCGTTGACCCGATCGATGTCCAGCTCGCCCGGCTGGGAGAAGGCTTCCTGGATGGCCTTCTTGGTAATTTCGTTGAACACCACGCGCTTGTAGCGGCTGTCATCCCCACCAATGGCTTCGCGCAGGTGCCAGGCAATGGCTTCCCCTTCGCGGTCCAAGTCCGTCGCGAGATAGATGGTGTCGGCATCCTTGGCGAGCCGGCGCAGCTCTTCGATGACCTTTTCCTTGCCCGGGAGGATCTCGTACTTGGCTTTCCAGCCGTGTTCCGGATCGACCCCCATGCGTGAGACCAGCTGCTTGCGCGCCTTGTCTTTCGGCGACAGCGCCGGCGCTTCACCAGCCGCAGCCTTGCCGCGCTTGGCGGCTGGCTCCTTGCTGGCGCTAGCCGAACCGCTGGTGGGCAGGTCTCGGATATGGCCGATACTCGACTTCACCACGTATTGGTTGCCCAGATACTTGTTGATGGTCTTGGCCTTAGCCGGGGATTCCACAATGACCAGCGATTTGCCCATGGATCAGAAAATTCCTGAATTCTAAAAAGTGAAAGGCGGTTGGCGCCTGACGCGGCACCGCTATATATAGTGGCTGCAAGGTGAGGTCAAGCGCAGGGTTGCCCGCATACCGGCCTCAAGGCTTGGAAAAAATGCTCTCCTCGGCCTGCACCAAAGCAAAGCGTGGCACCTGTTCGCCGTCAACCTCGACGGACTCCTCGAACATGCTCAAGGGACGCACCCAAAAGCCGTAATCGCCATACAGGGCTTGATAGAAGACCACTTCTTCCTCGGTCTCGGAATGCCGCGCAATGCTGAATACGCGGTACTGCGGACCTTTGTAATGCTGGTAGAGCCCAGGTTGTATCGGCATGTCTTGGCCCTCACTCAAATCTTTTCAAAATAAAAACAAAATTTTTCTACTAAACCCGGAAAAAACAAAAACCGGGGCACTTGGCCCCGGCTTCCATCAACGCAACGCTTAGACGCGTTCGAAGACAGTGGCAATGCCCTGGCCGAGGCCAATGCACATGGTCGACACACCAAAGGTGCCGCCATTCTGCTTCATGACGTTGAGCAGCGTGCCGGAGATACGCGCACCGGAGCAACCGAACGGATGCCCCAGGGCGATCGCGCCGCCGTGCAGGTTAACCTTCTCGTTCATCTTGTCGAGCACTTTCAAATCTTTCAGCACTGGCAAGGCCTGTGCGGCGAAAGCTTCGTTGAGTTCGAAGAAGTCGATATCGGCAATACCCAGGCCTGCACGCTTCAAGGCTTTCTGCGTGGCCGGTACTGGACCATAGCCCATGATCGCCGGGTCCACACCCGCCACGGCCATCGAACGAATCACCGCCATCGGCTGGATACCCAGGTCCTGGGCACGCTGGGCCGACATCACGATCATGCACGAGGCACCATCGGTGATCTGCGACGAGGTACCGGCTGTTACGGTGCCGCCCTTCGGATTGAATGCCGGCTTGAGGGCCGCCAGGCTTTCCAGGGTGGTTTCCGGACGAATGGTTTCGTCGTAGTCGAACAGCTTCAGGAAGCCGTTCTCGTCGTAGCCCTGCATCGGGATGATCTCATCCTTGAACTTGCCTTCCACGGTCGCCTTGTGGGCGAGCTGGTGGGAGCGCACGCCAAAGGCGTCCTGCTGTTCACGGGTGATGCCGTGCATTTTGCCAAGCATTTCCGCAGTCAAACCCATCATGCCCGAGGCTTTCGCCGCGTACAGCGACATGTGCGGGTTCGGATCGACGCCGTGCATCATGCTCACGTGGCCCATGTGCTCGACACCACCGACGACGAACACGTCACCGTTACCGGTCATGATCGCCTGGGCGGCGGTGTGCAGTGCGCTCATGGACGAACCGCACAGGCGGCTGACGGTCTGGCCCGCCGCCGTGTGAGGGATCTGGGTCATCAGCGAGGCCATGCGGGCGATGTTCCAGCCCTGCTCCAGGGTCTGGTTCACACAGCCCCAGATCACGTCTTCGACTTCGTTGGGGTCGACCTTGACGTTGCGTTCCAGCAGCTTGCTGATCAGGTGCGCCGACATGTCTTCGGCGCGGGTGTTGCGGTGCATGCCGCCCTTGGAGCGGCCCATCGGCGTACGACCGAAGTCGACAATCACGACGTCTCTAGGATTCAAGCTCATAAATGTTCTCTCGCTCTAGTCGTTGGGCGCTTAACCGAAGAAGCTCTGGCCGTTCTTGGCCATTTCACGCAGCTTCGCAGTCGGGTGGTACAGCGCGCCCAAATCAGCGTACTGGTCAGCCAGGGCAACGAACTCGGCGACACCGATCGAATCGATGTAGCGCAGCGCACCGCCACGGAATGGAGGGAAACCGATACCGTAGACCAGACCCATGTCGGCTTCGGCGGCGGTCTCGACAATGCCGTCTTCCAGGCAACGCACGGTTTCGAGGCACAGCGGGATCATCATCCAGTTGATGATGTCCTCGTCGGTGACTTCGCGCTGCTCGTAGACGATCGGCTTGAGCACTTCCAGCACCGACGAGTCGGCGACTTTCTTCTGCTTGCCGCGCTTGTCGGTCTCATAGGCGTAGAAGCCCTTGCCGTTTTTCTGGCCCAGGCGCTTGGCTTCGTAGAGCACGTCGACAGCCGAACGACGATCGTCCTTCATGCGGTCCGGGAAACCTTCAGCCATGACGTCGCGACCGTGGTGGCCGGTGTCGATGCCGACCACGTCCATCAGGTACGCCGGGCCCATCGGCCAACCGAATTTTTCCATGATCTTGTCGATGCGCACGAAATCCACGCCAGCACTGACCAGCTTGGCGAAACCGCCGAAGTACGGGAACAGCACGCGGTTGACCAAAAAGCCCGGGCAATCGTTGACGACGATCGGGTTCTTGCCCATTTTCTTGGCATAGGCCACGGTGGTGGCAATGGCATGTTCGCTGGACTTCTCGCCACGGATCACTTCCACCAGCGGCATCATGTGCACCGGGTTGAAGAAGTGCATGCCGACGAAGTTTTCCGGACGCTTGAGGGCCTTGGCCAGCAGCGAAATGGAGATGGTCGAGGTGTTCGAGGCCAGGATGGTGTCCTCTTTGACCTTGTCTTCGACTTCAGCCAATACCGCCTGCTTGACCTTCGGGTTCTCGACAACGGCTTCGACCACCAGGTCGACATGGCCGAAATCGCCGTAGGACAGGGTCGGACGAATGCCGTTGAGCACTTCGGCCATCTTCGCAGCGGTCATGCGACCTTTGTCGACACGACCGACCAACAGCTTGGCGGCTTCGGCCAGGCCTTGCTCGATCCCGTGTTCGTTGATGTCCTTCATCAGGATCGGCGTGCCTTTGGACGCCGACTGGTAGGCGATACCGCCACCCATGATGCCGGCGCCGAGCACGGCGGCCTGCTTCACGTCACTGGCGATTTCGTCGTAGGCCTTGGCTTTTTTCTTCAGTTCCTGGTCATTGAGGAACAGACCGATCAGGCTTTGCGCAGCCGAGGTCTTGGCCAGCTTGACGAAGCCGGCGGCCTCGACTTCCAGAGCCTTGTCGCGACCGAAGCTCGCGGCTTTCTGGATGGTCTTGATCGCTTCGACCGGCGCCGGGTAGTTCGGGCCGGCCTGACCAGCCACGAAACCCTTGGCGGTTTCGAAGGCCATCATTTGTTCGATGGCGTTGAGCTTGAGCTTTTCCAGCTTCGGCTGACGCTTGGCCTTGTAGTCGAACTCGCCGCTGATGGCGCGCTTGATGGTTTCAAGGGCCGCTTCCTGGAGTTTGCCAGGTTCGACCACGGCATCCACGGCACCGACCTTCAGCGCGTCTTCAGCACGGTTTTCCTTGCCGGCGGCAATCCACTCGATGGCGTTGTCGGCACCGATCAGGCGCGGCAGGCGCACGGTGCCGCCGAAGCCTGGGTAGATACCCAGCTTGACTTCCGGCAGGCCGATCTTGGCCGTGGTGGACATGACGCGGTAATCCGCTGCCAGGCACATCTCCAGGCCACCACCCAGGGCGATGCCGTTGATGGCCACGACGGTCGGTACGTTGAGGTCTTCGAAATCGCTGAAAATACGGTTGGCTTCGAGGTTGCCAGCGATCAGTTCGGCATCGGGCAGCTTGAAGTTGTCGACGAATTCGGTGATGTCGGCACCGACGATGAACACGTCCTTGCCGCTGCTGACGATCACACCCTTGATCGAAGCATCTGCCTTGATAGTGTCCACGGCCTGACGCAATTCATTCAGGGTTAGACGGTTGAACTTGTTGACGGACTCACCCTTGAGGTCGAATTTCAATTCGACGATGCCACTTTCAAGAGCCTTAACCGTGATGGCTTTACCTTCGTAAATCATCAACTGATCTCCACGATATGGAAGCTGAACAGTACACGTTGAACGCTGACCACTGGTTCGGCATTGACGTTTACCGTCGATGCTACGCCAATCCGCCAGGCACACCCGTCAACGCGATAGTCGGGGTCTGTAGGAGCCGTCTGAAAATACAAACGCTCAATTCATACGCCCGTTTGATTTGGGTACGTCACCTTCACGGAATTTCCGACAATTGTCAATCGCCCTAAACACAGGCGTGAACGCGACTTCACGGTCATTTCCGTACCGTACGGATCCGCAACACGGCGCCGCATGAGCAGCTATTCATAGGATCAATAATTAGAAAAATCGCCCTAATTCCGGACAGACTGGATCCAGCCGTCTACGCTGTCGGGACGCGATTGAAGATTGGGAACAAAGGACGTTACGAACGCACGCCCTGACATGAGATTGATTACCGGCCTGCCTGGCCAACCCGCCCGATGAGACTGTCGGGCTTTTTTATGCCTCAGGCCAGCGCCTTGAGCACCGCGCAAATATCCTGCAAAACAGTCGCTTCGCCCTTCTCGCCCCAGTACAAGGCAATCATTTGCCGATCGGCTTCAACCTTGTAGACGTTGGCCGGCAATTTTTCGAAATGATTGAGCAGGGACTCATCCTGGCAGGCTTCTCGCCACTGGTTGACCCAGACCCCTGGCGCAGTCTGCCAATAGCTCCAGACAGCCGGTTCCTTGCCGCGCCGGGGCCGGTGGTACTGGGCACAGGGGTTTGGCGGCTGCTGGCCGAGCCAGTGCGGCCACTCCTGCGGCGCCAGCTGCATGGCCAGGCCCAGGCGTCTCGCCTCCATGCGCAGGGCCATGCGACCACTCTGGACACGGGACGGTCGCAACCACGCCAGCGGACTTAACACCACCAACAGGATTGACACCACTATCCAGACCGTCATATTCGTACTCCCGAATTCTGATGAGCCCATTGAGCCACGTCGCCGTCAATGCGCTTGAAACCAGCCATACTTACCGTATCGCAATTCTCTGGAGTGCCTTCCATGTACTACAACCACGTTCTGGTCGCCGTTGACCTCACTGAAGAATGCGATCCCGTCGTCAAACGCGCTCGCGCCCTGTGCGACGGCAGAGACACCAAGCTGTCGCTGGTGCATATCGTCGAGCCGATGGCCATGGCCTTTGGTGGTGATGTGCCGATGGACCTTTCCCAGTTGCAGCAACAGCAATTCGATCAAGCCAAGGAACGCCTTGACCGATTGATCGTGAAGTACCCTGACCTGAAAAAGGAAAACTGCCACCTGACCTACGGCCAGCCGCGCCAGGAGATCCATCACCTGGCCAAGGAGCAGGGTTGCGACCTGATCGTCGTCGGCAGCCATGGCCGCCATGGCCTGGCGTTGCTGCTGGGCTCGACCGCCAACGACGTGCTGCATGGCGCGCCTTGCGACGTGCTGGCGGTGCACCTGGTCAAGCGCAGCTGATTCACCCAAGGAACTCACTGAACCTGTGGCGAGGGAGCTTGCTCCCGCTTGAGTGCGAAGCACTCACCGCCAGGGGCCGCTTCGCAGCCCGGCGGGAGCAAGCTCCCTCGCCACAGTCATTGAGCGTGCGGGCTCAAGCGTCCAGCTCGGCCCAGCGCTCGACCAGCGCATCCAGCTCGGCTTGCAGTTGCTCCAGGCGCGCAATCACCTTGGCGGTTTCGGCAGCAGGCCGCTGGTAGAACCCGGCGTCGGCCATTTCGGTTTCTACCGCTGCGATCTGCTGCTCCTTCGCGTCGATCTCACCCGGCAAGGCTTCCAGTTCACGCTGCAGCTTGTAGCTGAGCTTTTTCTTCGCTGGGGTCGGGGCCGCGGCGGCGACCGGAGCAGGCTCGGCCTTGACCACCGCCGAATTCAGGTCGGCCTTGCCGGACTTGCTCTCGGTGACCCCCAGCAGACGCGGCGAGCCGCCCTGGCGCAGCCAGTCCTGATAACCACCGACGTATTCGCGAACCAGGCCTTCGCCTTCGAACACCAGCGTGCTGGTGACCACGTTATCGAGGAATGCCCGGTCGTGACTGACCATCAGCACGGTGCCGTTGAACGTCAACAACACCTCTTCCAGCAATTCCAGGGTTTCCACGTCCAGGTCGTTGGTCGGTTCGTCGAGCACCAGCAGGTTCGCCGGTTTGCTGAACAACTTGGCCAGCAACAGGCGGGCACGCTCACCGCCGGACAGCGCCTTGACCGGCGTGCGTGCACGCTGGGGGCTGAACAGGAAATCGCCGAGGTAGCTCAACACGTGACGGCTCTGGCCATCGATATCGATGAAATCGCGGCCTTCGGCCACGTTGTCGATCACGGTCTTTTCCAGGTCCAGTTGATGGCGCAACTGGTCGAAGTAGGCGACGTCGATCTTCGTGCCCTCTTCCACCTTGCCGTTGGTCGGCACCAGACCGCCAAGCATCAGCTTGAGCAAGGTGGTCTTGCCGGTACCGTTGGCGCCCAGCAGACCGATGCGATCACCACGCTGCAGGACCATGGAGAAGTCCTTGACCAGGAACGGACCGCCCGGATGGGCGAAACTGACGTTCTCCAGCACCATGACCTGCTTGCCGGACTTGTCGGCCGTTTCCAGCTGGATGTTGGCCTTGCCGGTGCGTTCACGACGCTCGCTGCGCTCAACGCGCAAGGCCTTGAGGGCCCTTACACGGCCTTCGTTACGAGTGCGACGGGCCTTGATGCCCTGGCGGATCCAGACCTCTTCCTGGGCCAGGCGCTTGTCGAACAGGGCGTTGGCGGTTTCTTCTGCCGCCAGTACCGCTTCCTTGTGCACCAGGAAGCTGGCGTAGTCGCCGTTCCAGTCGATCAAGCCGCCGCGGTCCAGTTCAAGGATGCGGGTTGCCAGGTTTTGCAGGAAGGAACGGTCGTGGGTGATGAACAGCACCGCCCCCTGGAAGTCCTTCAAGGCTTCTTCAAGCCAGGCGATAGCGCCGATGTCCAGGTGGTTGGTCGGTTCGTCGAGCAGCAGCAGGTCCGGCTCGGACACCAGGGCCTGGGCCAGCAGGACGCGACGACGCCAGCCGCCGGACAGCTCGGCGAGGGTCTTGTCGGCAGGCAGTTGCAAGCGACTCAGGGTGCTGTCGACCAATTGCTGCAACCGCCAGCCATCACGGGCTTCGAGGTCGTGCTGCACATGCATCAACTTGTCCAGGTCAGCGTCGGTGACGATGTTCTGGCTCAGGTGGTGATACTCGGCCAGCAGCGCGCCGACACCGTCCAGGCCTTCGGCGACCACGTCGAATACGGTCCGCTCGTCGGCCACCGGCAGTTCCTGGGGCAATTCGCCGATTTTCAGGCCTGGCGCGCGCCAGACCGAGCCGTCATCGGGCTTCTGATCGCCCTTGACCAGCTTCATCATGCTGGACTTGCCAGTGCCGTTGCGGCCGATGATGCACACCCGCTCACCACGGGCGATCTGCCAGGACACCTTGTCCAACAACGGCATAGCGCCGAAAGCAAGGGACACATCGCTGAATTTGAGCAGGGTCATGAGCTTCTCCAAAAACCGGGCGCGCATTCTACCTGAGATGAGGCCTCAGGGGTCCGCCAATTTCGCCACCGAAGCACTCTGCATAACAAATGTTGCGAACTTGCACCGGCGGCCCTGCAAAGCTTTCGCCGGCTGCTGGCAAAAGGCTAAGCTACAGACAGTTACCCTGGGTTACCCCTTGGGCTTGTCATGTTTTCTATGCCCGGACGTCTCATGCGCAGTCGCCTTTTCAGTGTTTTATCGTGTCTTTTTGTATGTGCCACTGCCGTTCAATCCGCGCAGGCGGTGGATATCTCCACTCAACGCCAATATTACGACGAGGCCAAGCGCGCCTTGGCCAAGGGTGATTCCGGCCCTTACTTTCGCTACAGCCAGGCCCTGCGCGATTATCCGCTGGAACCCTACCTGGCCTACGACGAATTGACCGCTCGCCTCAAGAGCGCCAGCAACGCCGAAATCGAGAAGTTCCTCGCCGAACACGGTGATCTGCCCCAGGCCAACTGGATGAAGTTGCGCTGGCTGCGTTGGCTGACCGAGCGCGGTGACTGGGAGACCTTCGTCAAGTATTACGACCCCAAGCTCAATTTCACCGAACTGGACTGCCTTAACGCCCAGTACCAGCTCAGCCATGGCTTGAAGGCCGAAGGCTATGCCAATACCGAAAAGCTGTGGCTCTCCGGCAAATCCCAACCCCAGGCGTGCGATGCCTTGTTCGGCCTATGGGCCTCCCAGGGCCAGTTGACCGAACAGAAACGCTGGGAACGCACAAAACTGGCGGCCCAGGCCCGCAATTACCCGCTGGCCAACAGCCTGGTCAGCGGTCTGACCACCCTCGCCCCCCGCGGCAAGCTGCTGGTGGACGTGGCGCAAAAACCCGAACTGCTCAACCAGCCCTCGCGCTTCACCCCGGCCGATGAACCGATGTCCGACATCGTCAGCCTCGGCTTGCGCCGTCTGGCCCGTCAGGATCCGGAAAAAGCCATGACGCTGCTGGATGGCTACGCCAGCACCATGCACTTTTCCCGGGATGAAAAAGTCGCGATTGCCCGGGAAATCGGCCTGACCCTGGCCAAGCGCTTCGACAGCCGCGCGCTCGACGTCATGACCAAATACGACCCGGAACTGCGCGATGACACTGTTTCGGAATGGCGCTTGCGCCTGCTGCTGCGCCTGGCCCGCTGGGACGATGCCTACCAACTGACCCGTCGCCTGCCCGAGACACTGGCCAGCACCAATCGCTGGCGCTACTGGCAGGCCCGTACGCTTGAGTTGGCACAGCCGCAGAACCCCGAGGCGCTGGCGCTCTACAAGCACCTGGCCCGTGAACGAGATTTCTATGGCTTCCTGGCCGCCGACCGCTCCCAGTCACCGTACTCGCTCGTCAACAAGCCGTTGGTGATGAGCCAGGCGCTGATCAACAAAGTGCGCAACACCCCTGGCGTGCGTCGGGCGCTGGAATTTCATGCCCGTGGGGACATCGTCGACGGACGCCGCGAGTGGTATCACGTCAGCCGGCATTTCAACCGGGACGAAATGGTCGCCCAGGCGAAACTGGCCTATGACCTGAAGTGGTATTTCCCGGCCATTCGCACCATCAGCCAGGCCAAGTACTGGGACGACCTGGACATCCGCTTCCCGATGGCCCATCGCGACACCCTGGTGCGCGAAGCCAAGGTCCGCGGATTGCATCCAAGCTGGGCGTTCGCCATTACCCGCCAGGAAAGTGCGTTCATGGACGATGCTCGCTCCAGCGTCGGTGCCGCCGGCCTGATGCAACTGATGCCCGGCACTGCCAAGGAAACCGCACGCAAGTTCAGCATTCCCCTGGCCTCACCGCAGCAAGTGCTGAATCCGGACAAGAACATCCAGCTCGGCGCGGCCTACCTGAGCCAGGTCCACAGCCAGTTCAACGGCAACCGTGTCCTGGCCTCGGCAGCCTACAACGCCGGCCCCGGTCGCGTGCGCCAGTGGCTACGCGGCGCCGACCACTTGAGCTTCGACGTCTGGGTCGAAAGCATTCCTTTCGACGAAACCCGCCAATACGTGCAGAACGTGTTGTCGTACTCGGTGATCTACGGCCAGAAACTCAACTCGCCGCAACCGCTGGTGGACTGGCATGAGCGGTATTTCGATGATCAGTGAAGGTTAGCGGCAAGCGTTGAGCTTCAAGCGGCAAGCTGTTCCTCAAAAGCAAAAAAAAGCCCGTATCGAAAGATACGGGCTTTTTTTGATCGGTTGTCTGGACCTTGCGGGAGCAGTTCTCAGTCAGCTGTCGACTCCAGCCCCACATTGAACTGCAACGCTGCCAGCCGCGCGTACAGCGCATTGCTGGCGACCAGCTCCTGGTGAGTGCCCACGGCAACCACCTTGCCCTGATCCATCACCGCGATCCGGTCAGCGTTTTTCACCGTGGCCAAGCGGTGGGCGATGACCAGGGTCGTGCGGTTTTTCATCAGGTTGGGCAGGGCTTGCTGGATCAGGTGTTCGCTTTGCGCATCGAGGGCACTGGTGGCTTCGTCCAGCAGCAGGATCGGCGCGTCCACCAGCAATGCCCGGGCGATGGCCAGGCGTTGGCGCTGGCCGCCGGACAGCCCCAGGCCACCGTCGCCCAGGTGGGTCTGGTAGCCGCCGGGCATTTTTTCGATGAAGTCGTGGGCGTGGGCAATCTGCGCGGCCTCACGCACCTGCTCGGACGTTGCCCCAGGGTTGCCGTAGCGAATATTCTCTTCGACCGTGCCGAAAAACAGCGCCGGGTTCTGTGAGACCAGGGCGAAGTGGCGGCGCAGGTCCAGCGGATCGAGTCGAGTCAACGGCACGTCGTCGATCAGGATCTGCCCTTGCACCGGATCGTAGAAGCGCAGCAGCAGGTCATACACCGTTGACTTGCCCGCACCGGAAGGCCCGACCAGGGCCAGGGTCTCGCCGGCCTTGATGGTCAGGTCGAGACCGTCGACCGCATAACTGTCCGGCCGGGAGGGGTAGGAAAAACGCACGCCTTCGAGGCGCAGATCGCCCCGAACGCGCTCCGGCAACGTGACAAGGCCTGAAGCCGGTGGCTGGATGATGTTCTGCGAACGCAGTAACTCGGCAATGCGCTCGGCAGCACCCGCCGCCCGTTGCAGCTCGCCGATCACCTCGCTCAGCGTGCCGAAGGCACTGCCGACGATCAGGCTATAGAACACAAATGCCGCCAGCTCACCGCCGGAAATCCGCCCGGCGATCACATCCATGCCGCCGACCCAGAGCATCACCCCCACCGCGCCCAGCACCAGCACGATCACCAGGGTAATCAGCCAGGCCCGTTGGGCGATGCGCTTGCGGGCGGTGTCGAAAGCCTGCTCCACCGTCACGGAGAATCGTTGTTCGTCCTGGACCTGGTGGTTGTAAGCCTGCACGGTCTTGATCTGGCCAAGGGTTTCGGAGACGTAGCTGCCGACGTCGGCAATGCGGTCCTGGCTCTGGCGCGACAAACTGCGCACCCGACGACCAAAGACCAGGATCGGCGCCAATACCAGCGGCAGGGCGATCACCACGATACTGGTCAACTTGGGATTGGTGATGAACAGCAGCACGATGCCGCCCACCACCATCAAGACGTTACGCAAAAACAACGACAGCGACGAACCGATCACCGATTGCAGCAAGGTCGTATCGGCGGTCAGCCGCGACTGGATTTCCGAACTACGGTTGTTTTCATAGAAACCGGGGTGCAAGTACACCAGATGGTTGAAGACCTGCCGCCGGATATCGGCCACCACCCGCTCGCCGATCCAGGACACCAGGTAAAAACGTGCAAACGTACCGATCGCCAGCCCCACCACCAGCACCATGAACAGGCCGATGGATTGATTGAGCAGGTGCGGTGAGCGGGTCATGAAGCCCTGGTCCACCAGCAAGCGGATGCCTTGGCCCATGGACAAGGTAATACCGGCAGTGACAATCAAGGCCAGCAAAGCGCCGGCGACCTGTTTACGGTAAGGGGCGATGAAGCCGCTGGCCAGGCGTATGGCACGGCGATGTCGGGAAGAAAGCATCAAGGGCATCCGATAATGCAGCAGGAAAAAGGCCGGCCAGCGACGCCAAAGCGTAGCGGAGCCAAGTTGAATCAGAATGAGTCAGGTTAAATATGACCACAACGACTAGAGGCTAGATGTTATCGGTCTAAAGTCTGGCTGGAAACGCAACTGTGTTTCTGATTGAGTGGAGGTGTCGCCATGAACCTACAAGGAGTGTCATGGCTCGGTCACCTGGCGACATTAAAGTAGGCACACAACCTGATGAGGAGACAGGCCATGTCCTTGCAACACAGCAGCGACGACAAGATTCAAGTAATCCGCACGCAACCGGACCAGTCTCTGGGCTGCTCGTTCATCGATGCCCAAGGGCGCGAAGTACCGATCACCGAAGACATGATCCAAAAAGCCTGCAGCGAGCTGGAAAAACGACTGGTCAAGCCTGCCGAACAAAAGTGATACAGCCCGTCTTCAATTGGACCCGACCTTGATGTCGGGTTTTTTATGCCTGTTGATTTTGCAGGAACCTGTGGCGAGGGAGCTTGCTCCCGCTCGGCTGCGCAGCAGTCGTCGCTCTTTGGATTGGGGTTGCTTCGCAACCCAGCGGGAGCAAGCTCCCTCGCCACAAGAGCATTTCCCCTTAAAAGGCGGTGGCACCCAGCGCCGTCACGATCTGTTGCAAGGCCGCCGACTGCCCTTCGATACGCACCTTCAGGCTGTCGATTTCCCGCCGCGGCGGGTAGTGCTTGCGCAGGGCATCGAATGCACTGCGTTGCTCGCTGACCGTTCCAACCAAGCTGCGGCGAAAGTTCGCGTCGTCGCCACGGGGGTCATACACGCTCCGGCATAACACCGCCAAGGCCCAGGCCGGGTCGGTTGCGGCATCCAGGGTGATGCCACCCAGCCAAGGCCGAGGCAACAGGTCGCCGAGGCTGACTTCAACCGGCCGCTCCAGGAAAGCGCACAAGGCCTGGTAGATCTGCGCCGTGCCGCGCTGGCGGCCATCGAGGCTGTAACCGGCAATGTGCGGGGTCGCGATCACGCACAAATCGGCCAGGTCCACATCCACGGTGGGTTCCTGCTCCCAGACATCCAACACCGCTTGCAGATCCTCACGTTCCAGCAACACTTCGCGCAGCGCGGCGTTGTCGATCACCGGGCCGCGGGCCGCGTTGATCAGCCAGGTCCCGGGCTTGAGCTGGTTCAGACGCGCCTCGTCGAACAGGTGCCAGGTCGGTTGCTCACCGTCGCGGGTCAACGGTGTGTGCAGGCTGATCACATCGCACTGCTCGATGATCTGCTCCAGGCTCATATAGTCGCCCCCCTCGGCGGCCTGACGCGGCGGATCGCAGACCTTCACGGCCCAGCCCAACCCCTTGAGCACCTCGATCAACCGCCCGCCCACCTGGCCTGCGCCGACCACACCGAAGGTTCGTTGCTCAAGTTGCGCACCTTCGATTTCTGCCAGGGTCATCAGGCTGCCCAGCACATAGTCCACCACGCCACGGGCATTGCAGCCCGGCGCGCTGGCCCAGCGAATACCGGCCTCGGCGAAATAATCCAGGTCCAAGTGGTCGGTGCCGATGGTGCAGGTGCCGACGAAGCGCACCTTGCTGCCTTCCAGCAGAGCCCGATTGATCTGGCTGACCGAACGAACCAGCAGCACGTCGGCTTGCTCGACCATCGTCCGGTCGATCCCCCGGCCAGGTACCCGGCGGATTTCGCCGAATCCTTGGAAAAATGCATCAAGCAGGGGGATGTTTTCGTCGGCGACGATCAGCATGGCAAAGCTCCTTTGGCGGGGTAGGCAGTGTAGGCGTTCCAGTAACTCCGTGCATTCCTTCAGTGAATGCTGTTGTGGCGAGGGAGCTTGCTCCCGCTGGGTTGCGCAGCAACCCCAATCCAAAGAGCGACGACTGCTACGCAGCCGAGCGGGAGCAAGCTCCCTCGCCACGGGTCACCCTGTTCCCGGTCCAAAGAGTACAGGCTGGATACAAGGGAGCGAGCAATTACAAATCCACAACACAGGTTTTTTCCTGACCACTGTGTCAAGGCGTAGAATTCGCCGCCTTGCGCTTAATCTTTTCGGACGCTTCGCCTGTGAACCCTGTAATCGATACCACCACCCCCTCCCGCCCGGCCCGCGTTCGCCTGGAACTCAGGACCTTGCTGGCCCTGGCCTTGCCGATCATGGTGGCGCAACTGGCAACCACCGCCATGGGCTTTGTCGATGCGGTGATGGCCGGTCGGGTTGGCCCGCGGGACCTGGCGGCCGTGGCCCTGGGCAATTCGATCTGGGTGCCGGTGTTCCTGTTGATGACCGGCACATTGCTGGCGACCACGCCGAAAGTTGCCCAACGCTTCGGTGCCGGTACGTTCGCCGAGATCGGCCCGCTGGTGCGCCAGGCGCTGTGGCTGGCATTGGTGGTGGGGTTGATTGCCTCACTGGCGCTGTTCAGCGCCGAACCGATCCTGCACATCATGAATGTCGACCCCGAATTGATTGGCCCATGCATGGAATACCTGCGCGGCATCGGCACGGGCCTGCCAGCCGTGGCGCTGTACCACGTACTGCGCTGCTTCAGCGACGGCCTGGGACGCACGCGCCCGGCGATGGTGCTGGGGCTGTGCGGGCTGGCGCTGAACATTCCACTCAATTACATCTTCATCTACGGCCACCTGGGCGTGCCGGCCATGGGTGGCGTCGGGTGCGGCTGGGCCACGGCCATCGTGATGTGGGTCATGGCCTTGGGCATGGCCGGTTGGGCCCGCTGGGCGCCGGCCTATCAATCGAGCCGGTTGTTCAGCCGTTTCGACTGGCCGCAGTGGGCGGTCATCAGGCGCCTGCTGGGCATCGGCCTGCCGATTGGCATCGCGGTGTTTGCCGAGTCGAGTATTTTCGCAGTGATTGCCCTGCTGATCGGCAGCCTCGGCGCCACGGTGGTGGCCGGGCACCAGATCGCACTGAACTTCAGCTCCCTGGTGTTCATGATTCCCTACTCCCTGGGCATGGCCGTGACGGTACGGGTCGGCCAGGCCCTGGGGCGCGCTCAGCCCCGTGAAGCGCGCTTCGCCGCGGGGGTGGGCATGGGCACGGCGCTGGCCTACGCCTGCCTGTCGGCGAGCCTGATGTTCGCATTGCGCGGCCCCATCGCCGCGATCTATACCGCCGACCCGGTGGTGATCGAGGTGGCGTCGATGCTGATCGTCTACGCGGCGCTGTTTCAGTTTTCCGATGCGATCCAGGTCACGGCGGCGGGCGCGTTGCGCGGCTATCAGGACACCCGGGTGACGATGATCCTGACGCTGTTCGCCTATTGGGGTATCGGCCTGCCAGTGGGTTACGCCCTGGGCCTGACCGACTGGCTCGGCGCAGCCAGCGGCCCGAGCGGGCTGTGGCAGGGTTTGATCGTGGGCTTGAGCTGCGCGGCGCTGATGCTGTCGATCCGTCTGGCCCGCAGCGCGCGCAAGCAGATCCGCATCAGCCGCTCGACGGGTTAAGCAAGCTTCTTGCGGATCCAGTAGAGGTAGGTACCCGCCTCTTCATGCTGGGCCACCAGTTCGTGGTCCAGGAACACGCAAAACTTGGGGATGTCGCGACGGGTCGATGGGTCGGTGGCGATGACTTTCAGCAGGCCACCGGGGGCCAGGTCGCGGATGTGCTGGTGCAGCATCATCACCGGTTCCGGGCAATTGAGGCCCGTGGCATCCAGCGTGCCGTCGACCGGCGTGTCGTTCATTTCACTCATGTTCTACTCCTGAAACTGGCCGGCATTGTCGCGCAATGTCGGCGCCCTTAACAGACCTGCATCCACCCCTGTGGCGAGGGAGCTTGCTCCCGCTCGGCTGCGCAGCAGTCGTCGCTCTTTGGATCGGGGTTGCTTCGCAACCCCGCGGAAGCAAGCTCCCTCGCCACAAAAGCTGTTCAAGACAGCATCAACGGGACTTCGGTTTCTTCGTATCCAACCGCCGCAAATGGCAGGTCACTTCCTCACGGTCGTGGTACAGCTGCTTGCAACCGATCTCGACCTTGATGCCCCGCGCCTTGAAACCGTCGGCGATGCGTTCAAGCAGGCGCTTGACCTCGGCGTATCGTTGCTTCATTGGCAGCTTGAGATTGACCACCGCCTCGCGACAATGGCCCTCGCCGATCCATTCTTCCAGCATCGCCGCGTTACGCGCTGGCTTCTCGACGATGTCACAGACCATCCAGTCCACCGGCTGCTTGGGTTTGAACGTGAAGCCGTCTGCCATCAAATGCTGCACCAGGCCGGTGTCCATCAGGCTTTCAGCCATCGGTCCGTTGTCGATGGCCGTCACCAGCATCCCACGGTTGACCAGTTGCCAGGTCCAGCCACCCGGTGCCGCGCCGAGGTCCACGCCGGTCATGTCACTGTGCAGGCGCTCGTCCCACTGGTCCCGGGGAATGAAATGGTGCCAAGCCTCTTCAAGCTTGAGGGTGGAACGGCTCGGCGCTTCCCGGGGAAACTTCAGGCGGGGAATGCCCATGGGCCACATGGCCGAGTTATCGGATTCGGCCAAGCCCAGGAACACTTCGCGGCCACTCTTGAATGTCAGCAGCAGGCGCGGCTTGCGCGGATCGTCCACCAGCTTGCCGGAGCCAATCAGCGCCTTGCGCAAGGGGCCTTCGAATTTCTTGCAGAAGTTCGACAGTTCCTTGCCGTCGTTGGTATCCACCACTTCCAGCCACAGGCTGCCGCAGATCGGGAAAGCAGCCAGGTGGGCCAGGATGACACTGATGCGGTCGGTCTCCGGCAAATCGATGAAAGTACCCCGCGCCCACTGGCGCGGAAAAATCAGTTCGGCGAAACGCAGACCACCCATCAGCCGCTCGGCACCGTCGTCTTCAGTGCAGACAAATTCAGCGCAGGCACTGGCCGGTTTGGCCTTGGCGTAGCCGGCAACGTTGAGTCGGGCCGCGTGTTCGGCGATCTCGGAACAGACCTCGCCTTCGAAGCCCGGCCGGCAGTGCATGAAAAGCGTGTTCATTGAAACTCCGTAGCAAAGCCTGTCACGAAAACCGCCGCATGATAGCGGAGTTCGGAACCGCGAACCTGCCCATAGAGTCCAGTGATTAGTCATACGCTCAAAACAGGGCTAGGTTAAAGGCTCTGTCCGTTCCGTCAGTCCGTAGCCGTGCGGACTCAAAGGAGTGATTGCAATGCCGTCCCTCGATAGCCTGAAAACCCTTAAAACGCTGCAAGTCGACGCCAGGACCTACCACTATTTCAGCCTGCCGGAGGCCGCCCGAAGCCTCGGTGACCTGGACAAGCTGCCCATGTCGCTGAAAGTGCTGCTGGAAAACCTGCTGCGTTGGGAAGATGAAAAAACCGTCACCGGCACCGACCTCAAGGCCTTGGCCGGTTGGCTGAAAGAGCGCCGATCCGACCGAGAGATCCAATACCGCCCGGCACGGGTGTTGATGCAGGACTTCACCGGCGTCCCCGCCGTGGTCGACCTGGCCGCCATGCGCGCCGCCGTGGAGAAGGCCGGTGGTGATCCCCAGCGGATCAACCCGCTGTCGCCGGTGGACCTGGTGATCGACCACTCGGTGATGGTGGACAAGTTTGCCAGCAGCCAGGCGTTCGAGCAGAACGTCGACATCGAAATGCAACGCAACGGCGAACGCTACGCCTTCCTGCGTTGGGGCCAGAGCGCTTTCGACAACTTCAGCGTGGTGCCGCCGGGCACTGGCATCTGCCATCAGGTCAACCTCGAATACCTGGGCCGCACCGTGTGGACCAAAGAGGAAGACGGTCGCACCTACGCGTTCCCGGACACCCTGGTAGGCACCGACTCCCACACCACCATGATTAATGGCCTTGGCGTGCTGGGCTGGGGCGTCGGCGGGATCGAGGCGGAAGCCGCCATGCTCGGCCAACCGGTGTCGATGCTGATCCCCGAGGTCATCGGCTTCAAACTCATCGGCAAGCTACGCGAAGGCATCACCGCCACCGACCTGGTGCTGACCGTCACGCAGATGCTGCGCAAGAAAGGCGTGGTGGGCAAGTTCGTCGAGTTCTATGGCGACGGCCTGGCCGACCTGCCCCTGGCCGACCGCGCCACCATCGCCAACATGGCGCCGGAATACGGCGCCACCTGCGGTTTCTTCCCGGTGGATGAGGTGACCCTGGACTACTTGCGCCTGTCGGGACGTCCAGCGGAGACGGTGAAATTGGTGGAGGCCTATTGCAAGGCCCAGGGCCTGTGGCGCTTGCCCGGCCAGGAACCGGTGTTCACCGACACCCTGGAGCTGGACATGGGCAGCGTCGAGGCCAGTCTCGCCGGACCGAAACGCCCGCAGGACCGGGTTTCGCTGCCGAATGTCGGCCAGGCTTTCAGCGACTTCCTGGGGTTGCAGGTCAAACCCACCAGTAAAGAAGAAGGTCGCCTGGAAAGTGAAGGGGGCGGTGGCGTCGCGGTGGGCAATGCCGACCAGGTGGGCGAAGCCGAATACGAATTCGAAGGCCACACCCATCGCCTGAAAAACGGCGCGGTGGTGATTGCCGCCATTACTTCGTGCACCAACACCTCCAACCCCAGCGTGATGATGGCCGCCGGGTTGCTGGCGAAAAAAGCCGTGGAGAAAGGCCTGACCCGCAAGCCTTGGGTCAAGAGTTCCCTGGCCCCGGGTTCCAAGGTGGTCACCGACTACTACAAGGCGGCCGGCCTGACCGAATACCTGGATAAACTCGGTTTCGACTTGGTGGGCTATGGTTGCACCACCTGCATCGGCAACTCCGGACCGTTGCCGGAGCCCATCGAAAAAGCCATCCAGAAAGCCGACCTGACGGTGGCTTCGGTGTTGTCGGGCAACCGCAACTTCGAAGGCCGGGTGCACCCACTGGTGAAGACCAACTGGCTGGCTTCGCCACCGCTGGTGGTCGCCTATGCCCTGGCCGGCACCGTGCGCATCGACATCAGCAGCGAGCCGCTGGGCAACGACCGGGACGGCAAGCCGGTGTACCTGCGGGATGTCTGGCCCAGCAGCCAGGAAGTGGCCACCGCCGTCGCCCAGGTCAACACCAGCATGTTCCACAAGGAATACGCCGCCGTATTTGCCGGTGACGAGCAATGGCAAGCCATCGAAGTGCCGCAGGCGGCGACTTACGTCTGGCAGGACGACTCGACCTACATCCAGCATCCGCCGTTCTTCGACGCCATCGACGGGCCGCCACCGGCCGTCAAGAACGTCGAAGGCGCCCAGATCCTGGCCCTGCTGGGAGACTCGGTCACCACCGACCACATCTCCCCGGCCGGCAACATCAAGGCGGACAGCCCGGCCGGTCGCTACCTGCGCGAACAAGGCGTGGAACCGCGAGACTTCAACTCCTACGGTTCCAGGCGTGGCAACCACCAGGTGATGATGCGCGGCACCTTCGCCAATATCCGCATTCGCAACGAAATGCTCGACGGCGAAGAAGGCGGCAACACGATCTACATTCCCAGTGGCGAAAAAATGCCGATCTACGACGCCGCCATGCTGTATCAGGCTGCGGGAACGCCGCTGGTGGTGATCGCCGGCCAGGAATATGGCACCGGATCGAGCCGGGACTGGGCAGCCAAGGGCACGAACCTGCTAGGGGTCAAGGCGGTGATCGCCGAAAGCTTCGAGCGTATCCATCGTTCCAACCTCGTGGGCATGGGCGTGCTGCCATTGCAGTTCAAGCTCGACCAGAACCGCAAGAGCCTGAACCTCACGGGCAAGGAAACCCTGGACATCCTCGGGCTCAATGACGTCGAACTGACGCCGCGCATGAACCTACCCTTGGTCATTACCCGCGAGGACGGCAGCCGGGAGCGAATCGAAGTGTTGTGCCGGATCGATACCTTGAATGAAGTGGAATATTTCAAGGCCGGCGGGATCCTTCATTATGTGTTGCGACAATTGATTGCAGCTTGAAAAGACCGCCTCCTGTGGGAGCCGAGCTTGCGCGCGATGCCGGTGGGTCAGCCTGGCATCTGTGCTGAATGCTCCGTCGTCATCGCGAGCAGGCTCGCTCCCACAGTAGATCCTGGCTGTTCATAGACTCAGCGTTCGACCCCGCCCCCCTGAGGGAGCGAGCTTGCTCGCGATAGCGATGGATCAGCCAGCATCGTGTTGACTGACCTGCCCCTATTTAACAGGCGCTGTTTTTGTATCGGCCCGCCTATAATCCCGCCGGCACTCACGGAACAGAGTCCGCCAACGGCTTGCCCCTCCTGCGCATGAACCTGCATGGACACCAATGTGCCCTTTGCGCGATACGGTGGCGTCGAAGCCCCAACGGCCGCTCTCGCCCCGAGCTCTTCCGCTAAAAGGATGTTGTATGCCCGCTTTACCCTGGCTTCACCTGGCCCTCCTCTCCACAGGCTACGGTCTGGCACTGGTCTACGGCCATTTGACCTGGACGGCTGTCATCTCGGTCGCGCTATTGCTGTTTGCCGGGTATGCGGTTCGCCAACAGCAAACGCCGGTAGGCCAGTTTCTCGGGCACGCCCTGTTCCTGATCATGGCCCTGGCATTGGCCCTGCACTGGATGCCCGGCTTCTTCAACGGGCGGGCGATCCCGGCGCAACGCTTGACCGACGACGCCGCGCCATTTGCCATGTACCTGAACCAGGACAAGCCCCTGATCGGATTCTGGCTACTGCTGGCCTGCCCCTGGATCGTCGGCCGGCGGTCATTTCGCCTGTCGGTCTATGCCACGGCCCTGGGGCTGGCGCTGAGCGCGGTGCTGGCCCTCGGCGGGGCGATGCTGCTGGGCATGATCCACTGGGCACCAAAATGGCCGGAGCACGCCTGGTTGTGGGTGCTCAATAATCTTTTATTGGTGACGCTTGTGGAGGAAGCGCTATTTCGTGGCTACATTCAAGGAGGCTTGAGCCGACGCTTCAAACACCTGGGTTACGGCGACAACCTGGCGCTGCTCCTGACCTCGCTGCTGTTCGGCCTGGTACACGCTGGCGCAGGTTGGCAATGGGTGCTGTTGTCGGGCCTGGCGGGGGTCGGCTACGGCCTGGCGTATCGTTTTGGCGGCCTGGGCGCGGCGATTGCTACGCATTTTCTCCTCAATCTGCTTCATTTCGCCCTATTTACCTACCCGATGCTGGCGTGATAGCGACAGGCAAAAATAACTTCAATTAAAACCTGACACCGCCGACAACCTTTCATAGCCTTTCAAAGCCTTGCGGATCAACACACATGCGTAACAACCAACCCGTCACACAACGCGAAAGGACCTTCCCGGCCCAGCAACGATTGATTTCGACCACCGATGCCAAGGGCGTGATCACCTACTGCAACGACGCGTTCGTTGACATCAGCGGGTATTCGAAGGAAGAACTGATTCGTTCACCGCACAATCTCGTGCGCCATCCCGACGTTCCATCCGCAGTGTTTGCACACATGTGGGGGACGCTGAAACAAGGCTTGCCATGGATGGGCATCGTCAAGAACCGCAGCAAGAACGGCGACCATTACTGGGTCAATGCCTATGTCACACCCGTGTTCGAGGGCAATCAGGTGGTCGGCTACGAATCGGTGCGGGTCAAGCCCTCCGCCGAACAGATCGCTCGGGCCGAAGCGCTTTATCAACGCATCAACCAAGGCAAGTCCGCGGTTCCGGGCAGCGACAAATGGGTACCCATACTGCAGGACTGGCTACCGTTTATCCTGGTCAGCCAGTTGAGTTTCGTCGTCGGCGCGTTCCTGGATTCCTCCTGGGGTTTTGCCCTGGCGGCCGTGCTGTCGGTGCCCTTGGGGCTGATGGGCCTGCAATGGCAGCAACGCGGAATCAAGCGCCTGCTGCGCCTGGCCGAGCAAACCACGTCCGACCCGCTGATCGCCCGGATGTACACCGACAGCCGCGGCGTCCAGGCACGCCTGGAGATGTCGATCCTCAGCCAGGAAGCACGCCTGAAAACCTGCCTGACCCGCCTGCAGGACACCGCCGAACACCTTAACGACCAGGCTCGCCAATCCAACACCCTGGCTCATAACAGTTCCAGCGGCCTGGAGCGCCAGCGGGTGGAAACCGAACAGGTCGCCACGGCCGTCAACCAGATGGCGGCAACCACCCAGGAAGTCGCCAGCCACGTGCAGCGCACCGCCGATGCCACCCAGGAAGCCAACCGCCTGACCAGCCGCGGCCGCGACATCGCCGGCGAAACCCGCGAAGCCATCGAGCGCCTGTCGGTGGTGGTCGGCGAAACCGGGCAGACCGTGACCCAACTGGCCAAGGACAGCGACGAGATCGGCGGCGTGGTGGACGTGATCAAAGGCATCGCCGACCAGACCAACCTGCTGGCTCTCAACGCCGCCATCGAAGCGGCCCGTGCCGGGGAGATGGGCCGTGGCTTTGCCGTGGTGGCTGACGAAGTGCGGCAACTGGCACAACGCACCAGCGAATCCACCGGGCAGATCCACGCCCTGATCGCCAAGCTCCAGCAGACCGCCACCAACGCCGTGCAGACCATGGACGCTGGCCATCGCCAGGCCGAAGAAGGCGTGGCACGAGTCATGGAAGCGGACGAGGCTCTGGTGGGGATCAGCGAAGCGGTGGCCCACATCACCGACATGACCACCCAGATCGCCGCCGCCACCGAGGAGCAAAGCTCAGTGGCCGAGGAGATCAGCCGCAACATCAGCAATATCTCGGAACTGGCCGACCAGACCTCTGGCCAGGCTCACAGCTCGGCGCTGCTCAGCGAAGAACTGACCCGCACGGCCAATACGCAGTATTCGTTGGTGGAGCGGTTTAACCGCTGACAGATGCCTGCCTCACAAAAAACCCGGACAGCCTAGGCTTCCGGGTTTTTTTGTCGACTGGAAGGCCGCTCACGCGTGCCTGCTCGCGATGAGGTTTTGTCGCGACCTGTCAACTCTGACAGTAGACCGCAATCGCCACATCGTTAAAGTGCAAATGCAACAAGGGAGAACGTTTCATAAAAACGATTAGCAATGAGGTTCTTTCACATGAAAGTTCATGACTTCTACTTTCCCAAAGACGAGCACCAGCGGCTCAACGGATCCTTTTCTTGGTACCTCGGCCCTACGCTCGTTCATGCAAGATCTACGTCTTTCTTACTGCGTCTCTCTCCGCCCCCGAGAGAGCACACCTGGTTCCTTACCGGCACTGCCGACTACCCAAGTACTGGTGATTATTTCTATTTCCAAATTGGGGTTGATTATGTCAGCGAGGAAGTGATGGACGCGAGTTACACATTAGAAGGCGGCTTCTCCTTCCGTCACATGCATTCGATTCCTGGTCAGCCCGGCTGGTATCAATCGGTCCGCGCTGACAGCGCAGAATTGACTATCAGGCTCGATCCTGTGGGTGGAACCGCGAAGGGCAATTTCACCGCTCATTTCAACACCGATGGGTACGACATGCACCCGACGGGGACATTCGACTTAATCCGGGATGACATGAAAAATTAGTTACGGTCTGAATGATCCATCGCGAGCAAGCGCAATTCCAGGAAGTAAAAACTGCAGCAGGTCAGTTCGCGATGGGACGGTGACAGTCAGGCAAAAGGTTACTCAAGGAATTTTGTCACCCCGAGCGCCGCCGCCTCCATATGCTGCTCATGACTAAACCCCGAAGCCTTCAGCGGCTTCAGGTCATGATCCCCCGCCACCAACCACATCACCTCGATGCCCGGTGACAATTCATACCCCTGCACCGCCTCCCGGTTACCCAACGCATCGCGCTCGCCCTGTACGATCAAGGTGGGGGTCTTCAACGCCGCCAGGTGTTCGACCCGCGGTTTCTCCGGCTTGCCCACCGCATAGAAGGGATAGCCCAGGCACACCAGCGCGTCGACGTCCAACTCATCGGCTACCAGGCTCGCCATGCGCCCGCCCATGGACTTGCCGCCAATGGCCAACCGCCCAGCGACATAAGGCCGCACCGTGGCGTACACCTGTCGCCAGCATTCCAGCAGCTTCGGTGCCGGATTGGGTGGGCGCTTGCCCCCATCCAAACGTCGTTGGGCCATGTAGGGGAACTCGAAGCGCAGCACGTTGACCCCATGCGCGGCAAGGCCCGCAGCCATTTCCTCCATGAATCCGCTGTCCATCGGTGCACCGGCGCCGTGGGCCAGGATCAGGGTCGGCGCCTCGGCACTGGCACCCGGCCACGCGGCCGTCCATAGCCAACCGTGTTCGGCCACACACCGCACCCATTGATCCCCGTCAATACTGGCCTTGTGCTGTTTGTCCATGCTGATCTCGCTTTTAGTCTGCCTATAACTCCAGGCGAAGAACGCCGCACTGCCTTGCGCAGGCGCTCACTTCGGCTGAACCGTGGATGGGGAACCATGAACACTTCTATCAGTACCGCCTACAACTACAAGGTGGTCCGCCAATTCGCCATTATGACGGTGGTGTGGGGCATCGTCGGCATGGGGCTCGGGGTTTTTCTCGCCGCCCAATTGGTCTGGCCACAGCTCAACTTCGATTTGCCCTGGACCAGCTTCGGCCGCCTGCGCCCGCTGCACACCAACGCGGTGATCTTCGCCTTCGGTGGCTGTGCGTTGTTCGCCAGTTCGTTCTATTCGGTGCAGCGCACCTGCCAGACTCAGCTGTTTGCGCCGAAAATCGCCGCGTTCTGCTTCTGGGGCTGGCAACTGGTGATCCTGCTGGCGGCCATCAGCCTGCCACTGGGCTACACCAGTTCCAAGGAGTACGCCGAACTGGAATGGCCGATCGACATTCTGATCACCATCGTCTGGGTTGCCTACGCGATTGTGTTCTTCGGCACCGTGGCCAAGCGCAACACCAAGCACATCTACGTTGGTAACTGGTTCTTCGGCGGGTTCATCCTGACCGTGGCGATCCTGCACATCGTCAACAACCTGGAACTGCCGGTGAGCCTCACCAAGTCCTACTCGGTCTACGCCGGGGCCACGGACGCGATGGTGCAATGGTGGTACGGCCACAACGCCGTGGGCTTCTTCCTCACCGCAGGCTTCCTGGGGATGATGTACTACTTCGTGCCGAAGCAGGCCGAGCGCCCGGTGTATTCCTATCGCTTGTCCATCGTGCACTTCTGGGCCCTGATCACCCTGTACATCTGGGCCGGCCCTCACCACCTGCACTACACCGCGCTGCCGGACTGGGCACAGTCCCTGGGCATGGTGATGTCGCTGATTCTGCTGGCGCCAAGCTGGGGCGGCATGATCAACGGCATGATGACCCTGTCGGGGGCCTGGCATAAGCTGCGCAGCGACCCGATCCTGCGGTTCCTGGTGGTGTCCCTGGCGTTCTACGGCATGTCGACCTTCGAAGGTCCGATGATGGCGATCAAGACCGTCAACGCCCTCTCCCACTACACCGACTGGACCATCGGCCACGTCCATGCCGGCGCACTCGGCTGGGTGGCAATGATTTCCATCGGCGCGCTGTACCACATGATCCCGAAAGTCTTCGGCCGGCCACAGATGCACAGCATCGGCCTGATCAACGCGCACTTCTGGCTCGCGACCATCGGCACCGTGCTCTACATCGCCTCGATGTGGGTCAACGGCATCGCCCAGGGCCTGATGTGGCGTGCGGTGAACGAGGACGGCACGCTCACCTACTCCTTCGTCGAAACCCTGGTGGCCAGTCACCCAGGCTTCGTCGTGCGGCTGGCGGGCGGGTCGATCTTCCTCCTCGGCATGCTGCTGATGGCCTACAACACCTGGCGCACCGTGCGGGCCTACCAGCCTGCCGAAGCCGCCGCTGCCGCGCAGATGGCCTGAGGAGTCCACCATGAAACACGAAACAATCGAAAAAAACGTCGGCCTGCTGATGCTGCTGATGGTCCTGGCCGTGAGCATTGGCGGCCTGACCCAGATCGTGCCGCTGTTCTTCCAGGACGTGACCAATAAACCGGTGGACGGCATGAAGCCCTACACCGCCCTGCAACTGGAAGGCCGTGACATCTACATTCGTGAAGGCTGCGTCGGCTGCCACTCGCAGATGATCCGTCCGTTCCGCGCCGAGACCGAGCGCTACGGCCACTACTCGGTGGCCGGTGAAAGCGTCTGGGACCACCCATTCCTGTGGGGCTCCAAGCGTACCGGGCCGGACCTGGCCCGGGTTGGCGCGCGCTACTCCGATGATTGGCACCGCGCCCACTTGTACAACCCGCGCAACGTCGTGCCCGAGTCGAAAATGCCGGCCTACCCGTGGCTGGTGACCCAAGCGGTAGACAGCAGCCACACCGAAGGCAAGCTGCGCGCCATGCGTACCCTGGGTGTGCCGTACACCGATGACGACATCACCGCCAGCGTGGCCTCGCTCAAGGGCAAGACCGAAATGGACGCCCTGGTGGCCTACCTGCAAGTGCTCGGCACTGCCATCAAGAGCAAGAGGTGAGCCATGGTTCTTGAAATGAGTACTGGAATGATCCGCGGCCTGGGCACGGTCGTGGTGTTCATCGCCTTCATCGGCCTGACCCTGTGGGTATTCAGCAACAAACGTCGTCCAGAGTTCGCCGAAGCGCGCCTGCTGCCGTTCGCCGACGAGCCAGCTGCCGACATCGTCCCCCCCCAAGACCCTGCAACAAGGAGTACCCGGCCATGACCACCTTCTGGAGTACGTGGATCTGCGTACTGACCATCGGCAGCCTCATCGGCCTGACGTGGTTGCTGATCGGCACGCGCAAGGGCGAAACCAAGGGCAGCGTCGACCAGACCATGGGCCACAGCTTCGACGGCATCGAGGAGTACGACAACCCGCTGCCGCAGTGGTGGTTCCTGTTGTTCGCCGGCACCCTGGTGTTTTCCGTCGGCTACCTGGTCCTCTATCCCGGCCTGGGCAACTGGAAAGGCATCCTGCCAGGCTACGAGAACGGCTGGACCGGCGCCCATGAATGGGAAAAGGAGATGGCCAAGGCCGATGCCAAGTTCGGACCGATCTTCGCCAAATTCGCCGCCATGCCCGTGGAGGAAGTGGCCAAGGACCCACAGGCCTTGAAGATGGGTGGCCGCCTGTTCGCCTCCAACTGCTCGGTCTGCCACGGCTCGGACGCCAAGGGTGCCTTTGGCTTCCCAAACCTGGCCGACAGCAACTGGCGTTGGGGCGGTGCTGCCGACACCATCAAGACCACCATCATGGGCGGTCGCATGGCGGCGATGCCCGCCTGGGGCGAAGTACTGGGGGACGCCGGGGTCAAGAACGTGGCCGCGTATGTACGCCACGACCTGGCCGGCCTGCCGTTGCCGGCAGACAGCGGTGCCGATCTGCAGGCCGGACAGCAGGCCTTCAACACCACCTGCGTCGCCTGCCACGGCGCCAACGGCCAAGGGACCGAAGCCATGGGCGCGCCGAACCTGACGCAACCGGCCGGTTTCATCTATGGCACCAGCCTGGCCCAGTTGCAGCAGACCATCCGTCACGGGCGCCAGGGTCATATGCCAGCGCAGAATGAGTTGCTGGGCAATGACAAGGTGCAACTGCTCGCGGCTTACGTTTACAGTCTTTCAAAGACTGATGAGCAGTTGAGCGGCAAGCCGCAAGCTGCAAGCCTCAAGTAAAAGCAAAAGCAAAAGCTGCAAGCGACGCGCACTCGCTTGCAGCTTGAAGCTCGCAGCTCGCAGCTCGCAGCTGCTTCTTTTTGTCGCACCCCTCCCATAGTCTTTCTTTCGGTTCCCCGGAATCGGGTCTAAGCTTGCCTTTGCGTGCACTGGCGACTGCCGGTTTCAGGTCGACCCGACCCGATGCGTTCGACAATCGTTCGTCAAAAAGGCCGCAAAGGCAGGTGAATACCGGCTGTTGCGACAGTTGCCTGGCATCCCCCGAACGCTGTGTTTGAACACACCCCGTTACAACCGACCCGACCCCCTCGCCTCTTTCCTTCGTTGCGACATTTTGCCGAGGGCCAATTTTGTCCCTACACGGAACATGGAAAGGCCGCAGAATCAGCTTTGGAAAGCATTGACCCAGGTCATGGCGCGTTGCAATGACCCCCCGCTTTCTCCATACTTGCGACCGATTTTTATCCTAATAAAACACCCAAACCGTGGAACCTTAGAATGAGCACAGCAATCAGTCCGACTGCTTATAACTATAAGGTAGTCCGCCAGTTCGCCATCATGACGGTGGTCTGGGGGATCCTTGGCATGGGGCTCGGTGTCTTCATCGCCTCGCAACTGGTCTGGCCGGAGTTGAACTTCGATCTGCCATGGACGACATTTGGACGCCTGCGCCCGCTGCACACCAACCTGGTGATCTTCGCCTTCGGTGGTTGTGCATTGTTTGCCACTTCTTACTACGTCGTGCAGCGAACCTGCCAAACGCGACTGATCTCCGACAGCCTCGCCGCCTTCACCTTCTGGGGCTGGCAAGCGGTCATCGTCGGTGCGATCGTGACCTTGCCACTGGGTTACACCACCACCAAGGAATACGCTGAGCTGGAATGGCCCCTGGCTATCCTGCTGGCCATCGTCTGGGTGACCTACGGTCTGGTGTTCTTCGGCACCATCGTCAAGCGCAAGACCAAGCACATCTACGTCGGTAACTGGTTCTACGGTGCCTTCATCGTCGTGACAGCCATGCTGCACATCGTCAACCACGCTTCCCTGCCGGTCAGCTTCTTCAAGTCGTACTCGGCCTACTCGGGCGCGACCGATGCGATGATCCAGTGGTGGTACGGCCACAACGCCGTGGGTTTCTTCCTGACCACCGGCTTCCTGGGGATGATGTACTACTTCGTGCCGAAACAGGCCGAGCGTCCGATCTATTCCTATCGCCTGTCCATCGTGCACTTCTGGGCGCTGATCACCCTGTACATCTGGGCCGGTCCGCACCACCTGCACTACACCGCACTGCCGGATTGGGCGCAGTCCCTGGGCATGGCAATGTCGATCATCCTGCTGGCGCCAAGCTGGGGCGGCATGATCAACGGCATGATGACCCTGTCGGGCGCCTGGCATAAGCTGCGCACCGACCCGATCCTGCGCTTCCTGGTGGTGTCGTTGGCGTTCTACGGCATGTCGACCTTCGAAGGCCCGATGATGGCCATCAAGACCGTCAACTCCCTGAGCCACTACACCGACTGGACCATCGGCCACGTGCACGCTGGTGCGCTCGGCTGGGTGGCGATGATTTCCATCGGCGCCATCTACCACATGATCCCGAAATTGTTCGGTCGTGCGCAGATGCACAGCACCGGCCTGATCAACGCGCACTTCTGGCTCGCGACCATCGGTACCGTGCTCTACATCGCCTCGATGTGGGTCAACGGCATCACCCAAGGCCTGATGTGGCGTGCAATCAACGACGACGGCACCCTGACCTACTCGTTCGTCGAAGCGCTGCAGGCCAGCCACCCTGGCTTCATCGTGCGTGCCCTGGGCGGCGCGTTCTTCGCCAGCGGCATGCTGCTCATGGCCTACAACGTGTACCGCACCGTTCGTGCCTCTGACCCGGCTGAAGCTGAAGCCGCCGCCAAGATCGCCGTAGTTGGAGCTCACTGATGAAGCACGAAGCAGTAGAGAAGAATATCGGCCTGCTGGCCTTCTTCATGGTCATTGCCGTGAGCATCGGCGGCCTGACCCAGATCGTCCCGCTGTTCTTCCAGGACGTGACCAACAAGCCGGTCGAAGGCATGAAGCCACGTACCGCCCTTGAACTGGAAGGCCGTGACATCTATATCGCCAACGGTTGTGTCGGCTGCCACTCGCAGATGATCCGTCCGTTCCGCGCCGAAACCGAACGCTATGGCCACTATTCGGTCGCCGGTGAAAGCGTCTGGGACCATCCGTTCCTGTGGGGTTCCAAGCGTACCGGTCCGGACCTGGCCCGCGTTGGCGGCCGCTACTCCGACGACTGGCAGCGTGCGCACTTGTATAACCCGCGCAACGTGGTGCCTGAGTCGAAAATGCCAGCCTACCCGTTCCTCGTAGAAAACAAGCTCGACGGCAAAGACACCGCCAAGAAAATGGAAGTCCTGCGCACCCTGGGCGTGCCTTACACCGACGAAGACATCGCCGGTGCCAAGGATGCCGTCAAGGGCAAGACTGAAATGGACGCGCTGGTGGCCTATCTGCAAGGCCTGGGCACCATCATCAAAAGCAAACGGTGATTCTTTATGGATATCGGGATGATTCGCGGCCTGGGCACCGTCGTCGTGATGGTGGCCTTCATCGGTCTGGCCCTGTGGGTGTTCAGCCCCAAGCGCAAGTCGGAGTTTGACGACGCGACCTTGCTGCCGTTCGCGGATGATCCCGAAGCCATCAAGCACGTCGAGCAAGCTTCTAGGAGTAACAAAGAATGACTACATTCTGGAGTCTGTACGTCACAGTCCTCAGCCTGGGAACGATCTTCTCCCTGACCTGGCTGCTGCTGTCGACCCGCAAGGGCCAGCGCGCCGAGCAGACGGACGAGACCGTCGGCCACTCGTTCGACGGGATCGAGGAGTACGACAACCCACTGCCGAAATGGTGGTTCATGCTGTTCGTGGGCACCATCGTGTTCGCCCTCGGCTACCTGGTGCTCTACCCTGGCCTGGGCAACTGGAAAGGCCTGCTGCCAGGCTACAACTACCTGGACACCGAAAAGCAGACCGCCTTCGCCAACGGCCAGACCGGCTGGACAGGCGTTCACGAATGGGAAAAGGAAATGGCGCGTTCGGACGCCAAGTTCGGTCCGATCTTCGCCAAGTTCGCCTCCATGCCGATCGAAGAAGTCGCCAAGGACCCGCAAGCCCTGAAGATGGGTGGCCGCCTGTTCGCCTCCAACTGCTCGGTCTGCCACGGTTCCGACGCCAAGGGCGCCTATGGCTTCCCTAACCTGACCGACGCCGACTGGCGCTGGGGCGGTGAGCCGGAAACCATCAAGACCACCATCATGGGCGGTCGTCACGCCGTGATGCCGGGCTGGGCTGCCGTGGTCGGCGAGCAAGGCGTGGCCGACGTGGCCGCTTACCTGGTGACCAGCCTGCACAGCCGCAAACTGCCGGAAGGCGCCAAGGCCGATCCAACCAATGGGCAGAAACTCTTTGCCGCCAACTGCGTGGCCTGCCACGGCCCTGCTGGCAAAGGCACGCCAGCCATGGGCGCACCTGACCTGACGCACCCGGCCGGTTTCATCTACGGTTCGAGCTTCGCTCAGTTGCAGCAGACCATCCGCTACGGTCGCCAGGGCCAGATGCCGGCCCAGGCCGACTTGCAAGGCAACGACAAGGTCCACTTGCTGGCCGCCTACGTCTACAGCCTGTCTCACGGCGAAAAAGCGCCTGCGGCTGACGCCCAGTAAAGCCTGCGCCTGATGAACCAAAGGCCCCGTCAACCCAGGTTGACGGGGCCTTTTTTTTTGCCGCCGCAACATGCCGAGCCGGTTTCATCTTGCCTGCAATCAACGCCAGTAGTAACGTGCCTACATTCAGTTCTCTTGAGGACACCGCCATGTCCATCACCACTATTTCCAGCCGCGAATTCAACCACGACACAAGTGGTGCCAAAAAAGCCACCCGCCAGGGGCCGGTCATCATCACCGACCGTGGCAAGCCGGCCCATGTGCTGCTAAGCATTGAGGAGTACCAGAAACTGACCGGCATCGGCACCAGCATTGTCGAGTTGCTGGTCATGCCCGACGCGCCGGATATTGATTTCGATACCGAACGTGCCGTCATCTCTCCTCGATCGGTGGACCTGTCCTGATGTACCTGCTCGACACTAACGTGATCTCGGAACTGCGTAAGCCTCAGGCCGATAAGAACGTACAGGCCTGGGCGCGCGGCGTACCCGCTCCCAGCCTTTACCTCTCGGCAATTACCGTATTGGAACTGGAAACCGGCGTGTTGCGCTTCGAACGCAAAGACCCGGCGCAAGGCAGCCGTCTGCGCGCATGGCTGGACAACCATGTCATGCCCGCTTTCGCCGGAAGAATCCTGGCGGTCGACCGCGCCGTTGCGCTGCGCTGCGCTCGCCTGCACGTTCCGGATCGCAGCAATGAATGCGATGCATTGATTGCCGCCACCGCGCTGGTTCATGGGCTGACCATAGTCACCCGCAATGTGACTGATTTCCGAGGCAGCGGCGTGGCGTTGCTTAATCCGTGGTCTAGCTGAGCCGTCCTTGCGACAGTCCCTCAATACCTTGCCAAGGAGATAGGCGCAATGGAAGGCATCACATCTACCCGCATGCCCCCCCGCCATGTCTGACGCGCTCTGGGCGGCCCGCCTGGGCGATGCACTCAACCACACCTCGATGATGGCCGACATCCTCGGCGGCGTGCTGGAGGTGGCGGCCAACATCGCGATCACCGCTCTGGCGACCGCCGCCGTGGTCGCGGCCACGGGCATCACCGTCGCCACCGGCGGCCTGGGC
>NZ_JBAMDJ010000079.1:0-8078 GCF_036961705.1 Pseudomonas sp. 3JA | reverse complement strand
GTGGTGGTCAGAAAAAGCTCAACCCCACATGGAACAGTTTCTCGACGTCGTGAGCGATAGGGGACAGATCTATTTACCGCAAATAAATCCCCTTTAACACTTAGTGCTTCGCACTCAAGCGGGAGCAAAGTCCCTGGCCACAAAAAGCGGTTTTTGTGGGATTCAGGGATGGCGATCCAGTTTCTTGAGGAACACAACCATCTCTTTCTCGGCCTGTTTGTCACCGTGGGCGCGGGCGGCTTCGAGGCCTTGTTCCCAGGCTTGGCGGGCGGCCGGTAGGTCGCCTTGGCCTTGGTGGGCCTTGCCCAGTAGTTTCCAGGCGGCGGAGTATTTGGGGTCGAGTTCGACGCAGCGTTGGAAGTGTTCGGCGGCGCGGGTGAATTCGCCGAGGTCGAGGTAGCCTTTGCCCAGGCCGAAGCGCAGCAGAGAGTTATCCACACCCTTGGCGAGCATTTTTTCCAGGGAATCGAGCATTTGAAACTCCTGCGTTCTGTTCCTGTGGCGAGGGAGCTTGCTCCCGCTGGCCTGCAGAGCAGGCCCATCTTTGGCGGCTGCTTCGCACCCGAGCGGGAGCAAGCTCCCTCGCCACAGGGCCGTGTGTTCAGAAGAAGCTCAACCCCACATGGAACAGCTTCTCGACGTCGCGAATGTGCTTCTTGTCCACCAGGAAGAGGATGACATGGTCGCCGGTCTGGATCGTGGTGTCGTCGTGGGCGATCAGGACTTCTTCGTCGCGGATGATCGCGCCGATGGTGGTGCCGGGCGGCAGGCCGATGTCGCGGATGGCTTTGCCGATGACTTTGCTGGATTTGGCATCGCCGTGGGCAATCGCCTCGATGGCTTCGGCCGCGCCGCGGCGCAGGGAGTGGACGCTGACGATGTCGCCGCGGCGCACGTGGGCCAGCAAGGTGCCAATGGTTGCCAGTTGCGGGCTGATGGCGATGTCGATGTCGCCGCCCTGGATCAGGTCGACGTAGGCCGGGTTGTTGATGATGGTCATCACTTTCCTGGCCCCCAGGCGCTTGGCCAATAGCGACGACATGATGTTGGCTTCGTCGTCGTTGGTCAGGGCCAGGAAGATGTCGGCGTCGGCGATGTTTTCTTCCAGCAGCAGGTCGCGGTCCGAGGCACTGCCCTGCAACACCACGGTGCTGTCGAGGGTGTCGGAGAGGTAGCGGCAGCGCGCCGGGTTCATCTCGATGATCTTGACCTGGTAGCGGCTTTCGATGGCTTCGGCCAGGCGCTCGCCGATCTGTCCGCCGCCAGCGATGACGATGCGCTTGTAGTTCTCATCGAGACGGCGCATTTCGCTCATCACGGCGCGAATATTCGCTTTGGCGGCGATGAAAAACACTTCGTCGTCGGCTTCGATCACTGTATCGCCCTGGGGCAGGATCGGCCGGTCCCGGCGGAAAATCGCCGCGACCCGGGTATCCACATTCGGCATGTGCTCGCGCAACTGGCGCAGTTGCTGGCCCACCAGCGGCCCGCCGTAGTAGGCCTTGACCGCCACCAGTTGGGCCTTGCCTTCGGCAAAGTCGATCACCTGCAGGGCGCCGGGGTGCTCGATCAAACGCTTGATGTAGTTGGTCACCACCTGCTCGGGGCTGATCAGCACATCCACCGGGATCGCTTCGTTGTCGAACAGGTCGGCGCGGGTCAGGTAGGCCGCTTCGCGCACCCGGGCGATCTTGGTCGGGGTGTGGAACAGGGTGTGGGCAACCTGGCAGGCGACCATGTTGGTTTCGTCGCTGTTGGTCACGGCCACGAGCATGTCGGCATCGTCGGCGCCGGCCTGGCGCAGCACCGTCGGCAACGACCCGCGGCCCTGCACGGTGCGGATGTCGAGTCGGTCGCCCAAGTCGCGCAGGCGTTCACCGTTGGTGTCGACCACGGTGATGTCGTTGGCCTCGCTGGCCAGATGTTCCGCCAGCGAACCGCCGACTTGTCCTGCGCCGAGGATGATGATTTTCATCCAGTCACTCCTATCGAATCGGTCTTAACCGCGCGCGGCGGCGATCTTGATCAGCTTGGCGTAGTAGAACCCGTCGTGCCCACCTTCCTGGGCCAGCAACTGGCGGCCATGGGGCTGCTTGAGGCCGGCCTGGCTGGCGATGTCCAGTTCCCGGGCGCCCGGGGTGCGGGCGAGGAAGGCCTCGATCACTTCGGTATTCTCGGTGGGCAAGGTCGAACAGGTGGCGTAGAGCAACATGCCGCCGACTTCCAGGGTTGGCCACAGGGCATCGAGCAGTTCGCCCTGCAACGTGGCCAGTGCGGCGATGTCGTCCGGCTGGCGGGTGAGCTTGATGTCCGGGTGGCGACGGATCACTCCGGTGGCCGAACACGGCGCGTCCAGCAGGATGCGCTGGAACGGCTTGCCGTCCCACCAGGTCGCGGTGTCGCGGCCGTCGGCGGCGATCAGCTCGGCCTCCAGGCCCAGGCGTTCGAGGTTTTCCTTCACGCGCACCAGGCGCTTGGCTTCCAGGTCCACCGCCACCACGCCGGCCAGCTTCGGCTCGACCTCGAGGATGTGGCAGGTCTTGCCGCCCGGCGCGCAGCAGGCGTCCAGCACCCGTTGGCCGGGCGCCAGTTCCAGCAGGTCGGCGGCCAGTTGTGCTGCTTCGTCCTGGACGCTGATCCAGCCTTCGGCGAAGCCTGGCAGGGCACGCACATCGCCCGGGGTTTCCAGCACGATGCCGTCGCGGCTGTACTGGCACGGGATGGCCGGGATACCCGCCTCGCCCAGCAACGCCAGGTAGGCATCGCGGGTATGGTGGCGGCGATTGACCCGCAGGATCATCGGCGGATGGGCATTGTTGGCCGCGCAGATGGCTTCCCACTGCTCAGGCCAGAAAGCCTTCAGGGATTTCTGCAACCAGCGCGGGTGCGCCGTGCGCACCACCGGGTCGTGTTCCAGCTCGGCCAGCAGGGCTTCGCTTTCCCGCTGGGCGCGGCGCAGCACGGCATTGAGCAGGGCCTTGGCCCAGGGCTTTTTCAGCTTGTCGGCGCAGCCCACGGTTTCGCCGATGGCGGCGTGAGCGGGAACGCGGGTGTAGAGCAACTGATAAAGCCCCACCAACAGCAGCGCTTCGACGTCGGCATCGGCCGCTTTGAAGGGCTTCTGCAACAGCTTGGCCGCCAGGGCCGACAACCGTGGCTGCCAACGGGCGGTGCCGAACGCCAGGTCTTGGGTGAAACCGCGATCACGGTCTTCCACCTTGTCCAGTTGGGTCGGCAGGGAACTGTTGAGGGAGGCTTTGCCGCTGAGGACGGCGGCAAGTGCCTTGGCGGCGGCCAGACGCGGGTTCATGAGGCGTCCGTCGCTTGGCCGAGCACAGTGCCGACGGAAAATTTCTCACGGCGACTGTTGAACAGGTCGCTGAAGTTCAGCGCCTTGCCACCGGGCAATTGCAGACGCGTCAGGCACAGCGCTTGTTCACCGCAGGCGACGACGAGACCGTCCTTGCTGGCACCGAGAATTTCACCGGGGGCGCCCTTCCCTTCGGCAAGACTGGCCGCCAGCACTTTCAGGGCTTCGCCGTTCAAGGTGCTGTGGCAGATCGGCCAGGGGTTGAAAGCCCGCACCAGGCGCTCCAGCTCAACGGCTGGGCGGCTCCAGTCGATGCGGGCTTCGTCCTTGTTCAATTTGTGCGCGTAGGTGGCGAGGCTGTCGTTCTGCACTTCACCTTCCAACGTGCCGGCAGCCAGGCCGGCGATGGCCTCGACCACCGCCGGCGGGCCAATGAGCGCGAGGCGGTCGTGCAGGCTGCCGCCGGTGTCTTCGGCGCTGATGGGGGTACTGGCCTTGAGCAGCATCGGCCCGGTGTCCAGGCCGGCTTCCATGCGCATCACCGTCACGCCACTCTCGGCATCGCCCGCTTCCACGGCGCGCTGGATCGGCGCGGCACCGCGCCAGCGCGGCAGCAGCGAGGCGTGGCTGTTGATGCAACCCAGGCGCGGGGTATCCAGCACCACTTGGGGCAGGATCAGGCCGTAGGCGACCACCACCATCAAGTCCGGCTTCAGTGCCGCCAGTTCGGCCTGGGCTTGCCCGTCACGCAGGGTCGGCGGCTGCAACACCGGGATGCCGTTTTCCAACGCAAGTTGCTTGACCGGGCTGGGCATCAGTTTTTGCCCGCGACCGGCCGGCCGGTCCGGCTGGGTGTAGACCGCGACGATTTCGTAGGGGCTGGCCAGCAGGGCCTTGAGGTGTTCGGCGGCAAATTCGGGAGTGCCGGCAAAGACGATGCGCAGTGGCTCAGTCATGGGTAGCTCTCAATTACAAAGCAGTCGCAAAAAGAAAAAGGCTTGCCGCGGCAAGCCTTTGAAGGGGGCATCAAGCATTCTGGCGATGAAGTTTTTCCAGTTTTTTCTTGATCCGGTCACGCTTGAGGGTAGACAGGTAATCGACGAACAACTTGCCGTTGAGGTGGTCACACTCGTGCTGGATGCACACGGCCAACAAGCCTTCGGCGATCAGTTCGTAAGGCTGGCCGTCACGGTCCAGGGCCTTGATCTTGACCTTCTGTGGGCGGTCGACGTTTTCGTAGAAGCCCGGCACCGAGAGGCAGCCTTCCTGGTACTGGTCCATCTCGTCGGTCAGGGTTTCGAACTCGGGGTTGATGAACACCCGCGGCTCGCTGCGGTCTTCGGAGAGGTCCATCACGACGATACGCTTGTGCACGTTGACCTGGGTCGCGGCGAGGCCAATGCCTGGCGCTTCATACATTGTTTCAAACATGTCATCGACCAACTGACGCACTTCGTCGTCCACTACGGCCACGGGTTTGGCGATAGTGCGCAGGCGCGGGTCCGGAAATTCGAGAATGTTCAAAATGGCCATAAGCTTGATAAATGCACGTGTGAGGTAAAGTCGGGTGGCTGGCCTGGCGTGTCTCGGGATGCAGGCTACCGTTGTAAAACGTTGCTCTTGTGGAGAATAGCTCCTTAAGCAGCGAGCCACGGGGGCTCCGGCGTTTTACGCGAACGCACATAATAAAGGGATTCACCGCATGAGGAAATCACTACTCGCCCTGCTGCTCCTGGCCTCGGCCGGTATCGCGCACGGGCAAGTGCAACTTCGGGAAGGTTTTCCCCAGCAATACACGGTGGTGACGGGGGACACACTGTGGGACATTTCCGGCAAGTTCCTGCGCGAGCCGTGGAAATGGCCGGAGCTCTGGCAGGCCAACCCACAGATCGAAAACCCCAACCTGATTTATCCGGGCGACACCCTGTCGCTGGTCTACGTCAACGGCCAGCCGCGCCTGACCCTCAATCGCGGCACTTCGCGGGGCACCATCAAGCTGTCGCCGCGCATTCGCAGTTCGCCAGTGGCCGACGCCATCCCGAGCATTCCACTGCAAGCCATCAACAGTTTCCTGCTGAGCAACCGCATCGTCGACACGCCTGAGGATTTCAACAAGGCCCCCTATATCGTCGCCGGCAATGCCGAACGGGTGCTCAGTGGCATGGGGGATAGGGTCTTCGCCCGTGGCTCGTTCGATGCGAACCAGACGGCGTACGGCATCTTTCGCCAGGGCAAGGTCTACACCGATCCCGAGACCAAGGAGTTCCTGGGGATCAACGCCGACGACATCGGCGGCGGCGAAGTGGTGGCCAGCGAAGGCGATGTCACCACCCTGGCCCTGCAACGCACCACCCAGGAAGTGCGCCTGGGTGATCGTCTGTTCAGCGGCGAAGAGCGCTCGATCAATTCGACCTTCATGCCCAGCGCGCCGCAATCGGACATCCACGGGTTGATCCTGGACGTGCCGCGAGGCGTGACCCAGATCGGCGCGCTGGACGTGGTCACCCTGAACAAGGGCCGGCGCGACGGGCTGATCGAAGGCAATGTGCTGGCGGTGATGAAGACGGGTGAAACCGTACGCGACCGCATCACGGGCGAGCGGGTGAAGATCCCCGATGAGCGGGCCGGCCTGCTAATGGTTTTCCGCACCTACGACAAACTCAGCTATGGCCTGGTGCTGTACGCATCGCGCTCGTTGGCGGTGCTCGACAAGGTCCGTAATCCGTAACGGGTCTCACAAGTTACCAACAGAGTTATCCACAGCTTGTTCCGGTTTGTACGGGACTTATAACGGTCAAGGATGATCGCATGTCATTACCTGAATCTACGCCGGTTTCCCCTGCGGAACTGGAGGCTCGGCTACGCCTTCACCGCTTGCCGGAGCTGGGACCCAAACGTTTCATGACGCTGATGGAGGCCTTCGGCTCGGCCTCCAAGGCCATCAGTGCGCCAGCCAGCGCCTGGCGCGCGCTGGGCTTGCCGCTGGCCTGTGTCGAGGCGCGACGCAACCCGGATGTGCGTGACGGCGCCGCCCATGCATTGGCCTGGCTGGAGCGTGCGGGCCAGCATTTACTGATGTGGGACCAACCCGACTACCCGTCGCTGTTGGCGCAGATCAGCGACGCGCCGCCGCTGCTGTTCGTCGCTGGCGACACCTCGATCCTGGAAAAACCCCAACTGGGGATGGTCGGCAGTCGGCGGGCATCACGCCCCGGCATGGACACCGCGGCGGCGTTTTCCCGAAGCCTGGCCGGGGCCGGTTTTGTCATCACCAGCGGCCTGGCCCTGGGCATCGATGCGGCGGCCCATCAGGCGGCGTTGGATGTTGGCGGGCGCACCGTCGGCGTGTTGGGCACCGGTCTGGAAAATTTTTATCCACAGCGCAATCGTCGGCTGGCGGACGCGATGATTGCCCAGGGCAGCGCGGTGTTGTCGGAGTTCCCGTTGGACGCACCGCCCCACGCCAGCAACTTTCCGCGCCGTAACCGGATCATCAGCGGCTTGTCCCTGGGCGTGCTGGTGGTGGAGGCGAGTGTCGCCAGCGGTTCACTGATCACTGCGCGACTGGCGGCGGAACAGGGCCGCGAGGTGTACGCCATTCCTGGATCGATCCATCACCCCGGGGCCCGGGGCTGCCATCAACTGATCCGCGACGGTGCGGCGCTGGTGGAAACCGTCGAGCACATCCTCGAAGCGCTGCGCGGTTGGCAGCGGTTGCCGCCGGCCTCGGAGCCCGTGCCCGTGACCCATCCGCTGCTGCGCCTGCTGCATGCCGCGCCGCTGAGCAGTGAGGCGCTGGCCGACGCCAGTGGCTGGGGCTTGCCCAAAGTGCTGGCAACGTTGACCGAACTGGAGATGGACGGACGCGCCATCTGTGACAACGGACGCTGGTTTGCGCGCTAGGTTTTATGGGGAAGATCGGTAAACTGCCCACAGCCTTATTTGCGTTGCGGGAGAATCTTTCATGGTCAACAGTTGGCGTGTGCAACAAGCCGCGCGAGAAATTCGCGCCGGGGCGGTGATTGCCTATCCAACCGAAGCGGTCTGGGGCCTGGGTTGTGACCCATGGAACGAAGAGGCCGTGGAACGCCTGCTGGCGATCAAGTCGCGGCTGCCCGATAAAGGCCTGATCCTGGTGGCTGACAACATCCACCAGTTCGACTTCCTGTTCGAAGACTTCCCCGAAACCTGGATGGACCGCATGGCCAGCACCTGGCCGGGGCCCAATACCTGGCTGGTGCCGCACCAGAACCTGCTGCCGGAATGGATCACCGGGGTACACGACACCGTCGCCCTGCGGGTAAGCGACCATCCCACCGTGCGCGACTTGTGCTCGTTGGTCGGCCCGCTGGTGTCCACCTCGGCCAACCCCCAGGGTCGCCCGGCGGCGCGTACGCGGATTCGGGTCGAGCAGTACTTTCGTGGGCAGATCGACCTGGTGCTCGGCGGCAACCTCGGTGGACGCAAGAACCCCAGCGTGATTCGCGACCTGGCGACCGGCAAGGTCGTGCGCCCGGACTAGGTCCTTGTGGCGAGGGAGCTTGCTCCCGCTCGGGCGCGAAGCGGCCGCAAAATTGGGCCCGCTGCGCGGTCCAGCGGGAGCAAGCTCCCTCGCCACAAAAGCTGTTGGATCGTTCCCACGCTCCTGCGTGGGAATGCCGCCAGGGACGCTCCGCGTTCCGCTTCTGGAGGTGACGCGGAGCGTCACGGCATGCATTCCCACGCGGAGCGCTCATCGTTCTACACAACTCTCGATGAGCGCACGCTA
>NZ_JBAMDJ010000078.1:0-8548 GCF_036961705.1 Pseudomonas sp. 3JA | reverse complement strand
GCGATCGACCGCAGTGGGCTTGTCGCCACAGGTGCTTCAGCAGCCTGTGCCTACACGGGCGAAATCGTCGCCAGCACGCCAATCAAAAGAGTCAGTGCCAAAAACCCACCTAGAAAAATCGCCATCTTCGCCATGAGCACTCCTGGACCAAAAAATTGCAGCACACGGGCAACCCGATAGGCTAGCCGCGTGATTATTCTGGGGCTGGGCCCGGGTTCATTACAGAGGCACCTGGCGCAGAAAAATACGGATCAGACGAACGCCTTCCCGCCCTCGTCGCACAACTTTCAATAGGCGAAAAAAGTTAAAGCCATACCGCGAAGTTCTCTCTCCCAAGGGAAACGGATATACCAACGTATATTTTCATGTCCCAAGTCAGCGTGGCCTTCAGCCCGGGCAGCACTTAATCTTGCCGGGCATTTAACGCCCCCGTTGAAGTGCGCTTCAACTTCATGACATCCGATGATCGCAAGTGTGGTCGCAGCTCTGGCTTTGCACAGTAAATAGAGGTGATCCATGCGCCCTTCTTTCCTTGCGCCTGTATTGACGCCCTTCAAGAACCGGGAACAACTTCCTGCTAATTCCTGGCGGGCCGATATAGCGCTGTTGGGCCTCCTCGTACTCTTGGCTGCCTTTGTATTCCATGGCCTGGATCAAATGAACCAGCCCCTCGGAGTGCTTGACTCTTCACCGCTGTCCCTTGATCTGGTGCACCTGCCGGAATATACCTTGCGCACGACTTTGCGCATGTTCATCGCCTTGTTCGCTTCGTTTGTTTTTTCCCTGGTCGTCGCCACGTTGGCCGCCAAAAGCCGCAAGGCTGCAATCGTTATCCTGCCCGCTTTGGATATTCTCCAATCGGTGCCAGTCCTTGGCTTTCTTACTTTTACCGTTGTGTTCTTCATGGGGCTTTTCCCGGGCAAGGAAACCGGTGTCGAGTGCGCGGCCATCTTCGCCATCTTCACCAGTCAAGTCTGGAACATGACCTTCAGTTTCTATCAATCCCTGAGAACCGTGCCCAACGATCTTTACGAGGTCAGCCGACAGTTCGCGTTTTCGCCATGGCAACGCTTCATCAGGCTGGAGTTGCCCTTCGCCACGCCGGGCCTGGTGTGGAACATGATGATGTCGATGTCGGGCGGCTGGTTTTTCGTGGTCGCTTCCGAGGCCATCACCGTCGGCGACACCACCGTCAGCCTGCCGGGCATCGGTTCATGGCTGGCGCTGGCGATCGAGCAGCAAAACATCGCCGCGATTGCTTGGGCAGTGCTGGCCATGGTCGCGGTGATCCTTGCCTATGACCTGTTGTTTTTCCGCCCTATCGTCGCCTGGGCGGACAAATTCCGCTTCGAGCAGACCGCCTCCCAGAAACGCCCACGGTCCAGGGTCTATGACCTGCTGCGCTCGACTCGCCTGGTGCCCTTGGTGCTGCTGACGCTGGGCAGCATCAAGGCGTCGTTGTTTCTGGAAAAGATCCCTCGGCTGCCGTCCATCCGCTTCAAGACCAGCGCCCGCGTCAACCGCGCTGTCGACCTGGCTTGGCTCGCCCTGGTCGCCGTGGCCTGCATCGCCGGCATCCTGCAATTGTCGCGCTTCATCGGCAGCACGTTAGGTTGGGAGGACGTAGCCAGTACGTTTGGCCTGGGCCTGGTCACCCTGGTGCGAGTCGGCGTGCTCATCGTGCTGGCTAGCCTGGTGTGGGTGCCCATCGGCGTCTGGATCGGTTTGAACCCGCGCTGGGCCGAACGCCTGCAACCCGTCGCGCAGTTACTGGCAGCCTTCCCGGCCAACGTGCTGTTTCCGTTCGCGGTGATCGCCATCGTCGCCCTAAAACTCAACCCCGATGTCTGGCTTTCGCCGCTGATGATCCTGGGCACCCAGTGGTACATCCTGTTCAACGTGATCGCCGGCGCCAGCGCCCTGCCGACTGATTTGCGCGAGGCGGCGCGCAGCTTCCACATACGCGGCTGGCAGTGGTGGCGCCAGGTCGCGCTGCCGGGCGTCTTCCCTTACTACGTCACCGGCGCCCTCACGGCAGCGGGCGGCTCATGGAACGCCAGCATCGTCGCCGAGGCGGTGTCCTGGGGCGACCACCCTTTGTACGCGTCCGGCCTGGGCTCCTTCATTGCCCAGGCGACCACGGCCGGGGATCTGCAACGAGTGGCGCTGGGCGTCGTGGTCATGTCGATTTTCGTGGTGGGTTTCAACCGGCTGCTGTGGCGCCCGCTGTACGGTTTCGCCGAGCGTCGGCTTCGAATTGATTGAGGGGGTGATCCAATGCAAGTGATGGACAAACGCTGCCTCGTGGATGTGCAGCAAGTCGGCCACGTCTACGGCACCGCAGGCGGCGCCGAGCGACGGGTTCTGGACAATGTCTGCATGCGCCTGGACGAGGGCGAAATCGTCGGTCTGCTGGGGCGTTCGGGCTCCGGCAAATCGACCTTGTTGCGCTCCATTGCCGGCCTGATTTCGCCCACCACCGGCGTGGTGGATTTTCCGAGCAATGCCCAAGGGCTGGCGAGCTCGGTGCGCATGGTGTTCCAGAGCTTCGCCCTGTTCCCCTGGCTGACGGTGCTGCAAAACGTCGAGGTTGGCCTCGAGGCCCTCGGCGTGACAGTACCCGAGCGGCGTCGGCGGGCGCTGGCCGCCATCGACATGATCGGTCTCGATGGCTTCGAAAGCGCCTTCCCCAAAGAGCTGTCAGGCGGTATGCGCCAGCGCGTCGGCCTGGCCCGTGCGCTGGTGGTCAACCCGGATGTGTTGTTGATGGACGAGCCGTTTTCCGCGCTGGACGTACTGACCGCCGAAACGCTGCGCACCGACCTGCTGGATTTGTGGCGTGAGGGGCGCATGCCGATCAGGTCGATCCTGATGGTCACCCATAACATCGAAGAAGCCGTGCTGATGTGTGATCGAATTCTGATTTTCTCCTCCAACCCGGGGCGGATCATGAGCGAGATCACCGTGGACCTCAGCCAGCCGCGCAATCGCGCCGACCCGGCGTTCCAAGCCCTGGTCGAACACATTTACGTGCAGATGGCCGGGGGCGCGAATGTCGGCTCCGCACGCCAGGAGACCTTTGCCGGCAGCGGCGTGGGCATGGTCCTGCCATCGATCTCCAGCAATGCCCTGGCCGGGCTGATCGAAGCGGTGCAGGACCAGCCGTTTGCCGGCCGAGCGGACTTGCGCGAGCTCGCCAGTGCACTGCGCTATACCGCCAGTGACCTTTTACCTGTCGCCGAGGTGCTGCAACTCATGCGCTTGGCCGACGTGCAGGACGGCCACATCATCCTCTTGCCGGCCGGGCAACGCTATGCCGATTCAGCGGTGGATGAGCGCAAGCAACTGTTTGCCAAGCACTTGCTTAAATATGTCCCGTTGGTGGGGCATGTGCGCCGGGTGCTGGACGACCGCCCTACCCGCACCGCACCGGCCAGGCGTTTCCGTGACCAACTGGAAGATTTCATGTCCGAACACGACGCCGCCATTACGCTGGACTGTGTCACGCAATGGGGCCGCTACGCCGAGTTGTTCGCCTACGACGAAGTGGCCGATCAGTTCAGCCTGGACAATCCATCCTGAGACACTGCGGTATAAACTGCGTGGATCAGGCCTGGTCGTTGGAGCATGCGCGATGGACATTCGATGAGAAGAACGGCGTTGACCCTGCGTCTACTGCTTCTGCTGGGGTTGGCCCTGGGCATCGCGGCAATCGACACCGTCACCGACCTGGAAATCGCGGTCGGGGTCTTCCAGATCGTGGTGGTGCTGATCGCGGTGAGAATCCTGCCGGCACGCGCCGTGGCAGGGGTCGCGATCCTCTGCATGGTCCTGACGATCCTGAGCTATCGGCTGACGCGTTTTGGCGACACAGAGGCCGGCCTGATCAACGTGCTGATCAGCCTCGCCGCCATCGCTGGCACCACGTACCTGGCGCTGCGTCTCTCGGCCGCCGTGCGCACGGTGCACCAGACCCGCGCCCACCTGGCGCACATCGCCCGCATCAACATGCTCGGCGAACTCGCCGCCTCGATTGCCCACGAAGTCAACCAACCCCTGGCCGCCGTTGCCGCCAGCGGCAGTGCCAGCCTGCGCTGGATGGCCACCGAACCGCCCAACCTGCCCAAGGCCCGGCAGGCGGTGGAGCGGATCATCGCCGACACCCATCGGGCCAGCGACATCATTGCCCGGTTGCGCGGCATGGCCCGGCATCAAGCGCCGACGAAGCAATGGCTGAACGTGGCCGACACGGTCTATGCCGCGTTGCGCTTGATGACGGGCGAGCTGAACGAACAGAACATCACCTTGCAGGTGCAGGTCCAGGACGGACTGCCACCGATGTTGGCGGACGAAGTGCAGATCCAGCAAGTGATCCTGAACCTGGCGATGAACGCGCTCGACGCCATGCGCCAGGTTGACGTCGACCAGCGGATTCTGCAGTTTCAGGTGACGCTCGAATCGCCTGGGCAACTGCTCTTTTCGGTATCCGACCAAGGCAATGGCTTGCCGGCCGGCGACCGCGAACGGGTGTTCGACGCCTTCTACAGCACCAAGCAGGATGGCATGGGGATGGGCTTGGCCATCAGCCGCTCGATCATCGAGGCTCACGACGGACGACTCTGGGCCACCAGCCATTCGCCCTCAGGTTCGACCTTTCACTTCACCCTGCCAGCCGTCACAAGGGAATCCGATGAGCCAGACTGACATGCAAGACCAGGCCGACTCGAGGGTCTTCATCGTCGACGACGACCCTTCGGTGCGGGCCTCACTGCAAGACCTGCTGGCCTCCGTGGGCCTGGCGAGCACGGCCTTCGGCTCGGCCCGTGAATTCATGGACGCCGAACGGCCGGACGTCCCGGCGTGCCTGATCCTCGACGTGCGCATGCCGGGCCTGAGTGGGCTGGATTTCCAACAGGAAATGGCGCGTTTGAATATTCAGCTCCCGGTGGTGTTCATCACCGCCCATGGCGACATTCCCATGTCGGTCAAAGCCATGAAAGCCGGGGCGCTGGAGTTCCTGACCAAGCCGTTCCGCGAACAGGACCTGCTCGATGCAATCACCCTGGGCCTGAACCGCGACCAGGAACGGCGCAAGGCCGCAGCGGGTGTCGACGCGTTGAAACGTCGGCACGACGCGTTGACTGACGGCGAGCGCGAGGTGATGGAGCTGGTCGTGTCAGGGCTGTTGAACAAGCAGGTGGCCGCCCGACTGGGCTTGAGCGAGGTGACCGTGAAAGTGCGCCGCGGGTCGTTGATGCGCAAGATGAATGCGGACTCGTTGGCAACGCTGGTGAAGATGTCGGAAAAACTCAAGGAAGCCGATCGCTAGCGGCCCATGATCACGGCTATCATTGCCGTTCGCCCTGTTGTCGGGCGATGTCGCTGCCCCCCCTCAAGGACTCAGGTATGAACCTTCTGCCGTCACGCTCCACCCTCTTCGTCTCCAGCCTTTTGCTCAGTTCGCTGTGCTTCGCCGAAGGCGAGCCAACCGACGGCAGCCTCATCAAGGACTCGACCAAGGCAGCCGTCTCAAGCTTCATTACCGCTGGCAAGAACTTGCTGGGTGGCGTCAGCGAAGGCGTGCTCGATGGCCGCGAATCGGCCCAGGGCGCCGACGGCGCGGCGATCATTTCCTCCAACGAGCAACTGAAAGACCGCGTCTCCATCGAAGTCCTGAAGCTGGAGCCCGTCGACGACACCTTCAGCGTCACCCTCGGCTTCAAGAACAGCACTGACACGCAACTGCGCCTGATCAACCTCGGCCAGACGGGCGCCCTGCTCGCCATCGACCAGGCCGGTTACGCCAACAAGCTCGCAGGGTTTGAAAACCCGGATGAAGTCACCATTCCGCCGAAGACGGCCGTGCGGCAGAAGTTTGTGTTTGAAGGGTTGAACGAGAAAATCGACACCGTGCGCGTGTGGGGCCAGGATTATCAGGTTAAAAAATAAGGTGGCGGTACGTTGATTGTCCCAAGTGGCATTCCCACGCACGGGAGCGATCGAAAGTTGTTAGCTCGAAACACAACCGTGGCGAGGGAGCTTGCTCCCGCTGGGCTGCGCAGCAGCCCTAAACAGGACAGCATCGAACATCATTGCCCACATCCACTAGAGAATCAGCCGGCTTTCGCCACACTCACCGGCCCGACATTCAACGCAAGCACACTCGCCAACACGATAACCGCCCCAACAATCACCATTGCTACTGGGCGTTCGGCCAGGACTAGACAAGCCATCAACATCGCCGTGGGCGGTATCAGGTAAAGCGCCATGGAGGCTCGGCTTACGTCGCTGTGAGCCAGCACGTAAGCCCAGGCGAGGTACGCCAGCGCGCTGGGGAAAATACCGAGAACCAACACCGCCAGGTTCACCGAAGCCGAAGCCTGTCGCGCCGCGCTCAACATCCCCGGTGCGAAAATGAACAACAGGAGTGTGCCCGACCAGACGGTGTAGCAAACCAGGGTCAAGCCGTCGTAGCGATGGGCATGGTGCTTCTGCAAAGCGAAATACACACTCCAGGACAGCGCCGCCAGCAGGATCAACAGTCCATGGGCGTCCATGTCACCCAAGCCTCGATCCCCCGTGACGACCACGGCTGCGCCAAGCAAGCCGCACAGGACACAGCCCCATTGCCAAGCGCCGACTCTTTCCTTGAAGACAAAATGCGCAAGCAATGTGCTGAACAACGGCGTGGACTGGGCCAACACACTCGCCGCCGCGGCACTGACGCCCCGTTGGCCGTAGTTGAGGGCGATGTGGTGCAGACTCACGGCAAAGAAACCCAATACCGCCAGCAACGGTAAATCCCCGAGACGCGGCCAGGCAATACCCTTCGCCATCGCGACGACGGCCATGAACACCGAAGCGATGAGAAACCGCATCAACGCCAGTTGACCCGGTTCGTAGGCCTGCAAGCCGATGCGAATACCAATGGGCGAATAGGCCCAGCAAAGAATCACGAACGTGGTCGCCAGGATCACTTTTACGCGGGGTCTGCTGGGGTTCTTCAAGCCCTCAAACGGCACACATCGGGTTTCCATTCAGAGTTCCTGCGCACTGGGCGTCTGGTCGATTTACCCTGAAGTATCAAAACCACCCACTCTCAATACAAGTGACTTAAACTCAGCCAACCATTCACTTTGGGTGAGCTATGGAACTGTCCCAACTGCGCATGCTCAAGACCGTCTGCGACACCGGCAGCATCGCCCGCGCCGCCGAAGTGCTGCACTGCGTACCGTCCAACATCACGGCACGGCTCAAATCCCTGGAGCGGGAGTTGGGTACACCGTTGTTTTTCCGCGAAGGCCGCGGCTTGCGGGTCAGCCCGGCGGGCGAGGTGTTCCTGGGTTATGCGACAAAAATCCTCGGCCTGACGGAAGAAGCCCGCCGCGCGGTAAACCCCAGCCACACGCCAAGCGGATCGTTGCGCATTGGCGCCATCGAATCCAGCGCCACGGGGCGCCTGCCTCAGTTACTGGCCAAATACCACGCGCAGTATCCTCAGGTGTCGCTGGAACTGAGCACGGGGACTTGGGCGCAGTTACTGGACGATACCCAGCACCACCGGCTCGACGGTGTAATCGTGGCGGTCGATGTGGAACGACCGGGACTCAAGCGCGCCGTGATGTACCGCGAAGACCTGATGCTCATCGCCTCCGAATCCCACGGCCCCTTGCGCAATGCCGCAGACCTGCAAGGCAAGGCGATCTTCATGTGGCCACCAGGCTGCCCGTACCGCTTTGCCCTGGAGCAGTGGTTGCTACGCCATGACCAAGTACAACCGATCATCAGCATCGCCAGCTATGGCGCCATCGTCGGCTGCGTCAGTGCCGGTGCCGGCATCTCGCTGGTGCCGCGTGGGATCTATGAGCAATACCGCCAGGGGGCTGGCTGGACAGGGTATGAGTTCCCGGAGCTGACAGGCATCGATAACCTTTTCTACTGGCATGAAAACGCTGGCCGGCATCCTGCCAGGAAAGCGTTTCTAGCGATGTTGCAGGCGGAGTTCAAAGGTTAGTTACAACCTCGCCACAAAAGCCATTGAACTGCACTGAACGGCATCCCGCTGACCATCCTTGTGCATTCTTATGCATCCCTGTGGCGAGGGGATTTATCCCCGTTGGGCCGCGAAGCGGCCCTAAAGCTTTCACCTCGGTGCCCGGACAACACAAGCCCCGTGGCGAGGGAGCTTGCTCCCTTGCCACAGGTCCTCATCAGCCTCACACGTCAGCGCACGGCTGAAAAATGTTGAAGGAACGGGCCTAACCGCACTACGAGATATGCTCAAACCGGCGTGATCCGACTGTTCCTACAGAAGCTGAAACCGTCGGTTCGTTTCCACATGGAAGTCTCACAATTCCTACAAAGCTCTCGGAATCTCTCACCTTGTCCGCCTTGGCCGCCCAAATCTATAGTCTTTCCCGTCGCCCCAAATGGCGATCAGGTTTGGCGACCTGGGATCAAGTGCAAAAGTACTGCGTTTTTTGCGAAGGCTTTGGCACACTTGCACGGCTGCCCGTTACGGCAGTTGTGCGCGGGAGACCTTCGGGTC
>NZ_JBAMDJ010000077.1:0-9406 GCF_036961705.1 Pseudomonas sp. 3JA | reverse complement strand
TCGCCACGATCAACCCGCCCATGATCGCCACGGCCATCGGGCCGAAGAACAGGCTGCGGGACAGCGGGATCATCGCCAGCACCGCCGCCAGTGCCGTGAGCACAATAGGACGGAAGCGGCGCACTGTCGCTTCGATGATCGCCTGCCAGGGCGACAGTCCCGCCTTGATGTCCTGTTCGATCTGGTCCACCAGGATCACCGAGTTGCGCATGATCATCCCCGACAGCGCGATCGTGCCGAGCATGGCGACAAAACCAAACGGCTGGCGGAAGATCAACAGGAACAGCGTGACACCGATCAACCCCAGCGGCGCGGTCAGAAACACCATGGCCGTGCGCGAAAAACTGCGCAGTTGCAGCATCAGCAAGGTCAGCACCACCACGATGAACAACGGTACCCCGGCGTTCACCGATTTCTGGCCGCGGGCCGAATCCTCTACCGTACCGCCCACCTCCAGCAGGTAACCGTCCGGCAGTTGCACACGAATCGGCTCCAGGGTCGGGAAGATCTGCTGCACCAGGGTCGCCGGTTGTTCCTTGCCGTAGATATCGGCCCGTACGGTCACGCTCGGCAAGCGGTTGCGGTGCCAGATCACACCTTCTTCGAAACCGTATTCCAAGGTCGCGATCTGCGACAGGGCAACGCTCTTGCCGTTGTCGGTCGGCACCGCCAGGCTCGGCAGCAACGACAGCTCGGTGCGCTCATGCACCGTGCCACGCAGCAGGATCTCGATCAGTTCGTTATCTTCCCGGTACTGGCTGACGCTGGAGCCGGTAAGGGAGCTGCGCAGGAAGCTTGCCAGGGTGGCCGTGCTCACGCCGAGGGCTCGGGCACGGTCCTGATCGACGTTCAGGTACACCACCTTGCTCGGTTCTTCCCAGTCCAGGTGCACATTGGTCACGTAAGGGTTTTCGCGAACTTTTTCCGCCACTTTGCGCGCCAGGGCGCGAACCTTTTCGATGTGCTCGCCCGTGACGCGGAACTGCACCGGGTAGCCGACCGGCGGGCCGTTTTCCAGGCGAGTGACCCGCGAGCGCAGGGTCGGGAACTGTTCGTTCAGGGTCGCGATCAACCAACTGCGCAGAGGCTCGCGGTCTTCGATGGTCTTGGCCAGCACCACGAACTGGGCAAAGCTGGACGCCGGCAGTTGTTGATCCAGCGGCAGGTAGAAGCGCGGTGAACCGGTGCCGACGTAGGCCACGTAATTGTCGATGCCCGCGTGGTCCTTGAGCAGCGCTTCAAGGCGCTTGACCTGCTCGGCGGTATTGCTCAGGGAGGCGCCTTCCTGCAGCTTCAGGTCGACCATCAGCTCCAGCCGCCCCGATGCTGGGAAAAACTGCTGCGGCACGAACCGGAACAACACCACCGAGCCGACGAACAACAGCACGGTCAGGATGATGACGGTTTTGCGGCGACGTACGCACCACTCCACCATCCGCCGGACACGCTGATAGAACGGCGTGCCGTACGGGTCGGTCTGGCCGTCAGCCGTGCCATGTTTGGCCGCGTGAATTTTTGCCAGGTCCGGCAGGAGCTTTTCCCCCAGGTACGGCACAAACACCACGGCGGCCACCCAGGATGCCAGCAATGCCAGGGTCACGACCTGGAAAATCGAACGGGTGTATTCGCCGGTGCCCGATTGCGCGGTGGCGATTGGCAGGAAGCCGGCCGCGGTGATCAACGTACCGGTGAGCATCGGGAATGCCGTGCTGGTCCACGCAAAACTGGCGGCCTTGATCCGGTCGAAGCCCTGCTCCATCCTGATCGCCATCATCTCCACCGCGATGATCGCGTCGTCCACCAGCAGCCCCAGCGCCAATACCAGCGCGCCGAGGGAAATCTTGTGCAGGCCGATGCCCAGGTAGTACATCGCGGCAAACGTCATTGCCAGCACCAGCGGGATCGCCAGGGCCACCACCATCCCCGTGCGCAGCCCAAGGGAGAAGAAGCTCACCAGCAACACAATCGTCAGCGCTTCCACCAACACCTGGACGAACTCACCGACCCCGGTCTTCACCGCCGCCGGCTGGTCCGACACCTTGCGCAATTGCATGCCGGCCGGGAGCGTGTTCTGGATCCGGGCAAAATCGACCTCGAGGGCCTTGCCCAGCACCAGGATGTCACCACCGTCCTTCATGGCCACGGCCAGGCCGATGGCATCTTCACCCATGAAACGCATGCGTGGCGCCGGCGGGTCATTGAACCCCCGGCGCACATCCGCCAGATCACTGATACGGAACGTACGATCGGCGACCCGGATCGGGAAGTTGCGGATCTCTTCCACGGTCTGGAAATTCCCGGAAACCCGTAGCTGCAGTCGCTCGCTGCCGGTTTCGAAGAAGCCAGCGGTCGATACGGCGTTCTGCTCTTCCAAGGCCTGCTGGACAGCCGCCAAGGGCAGGCCGAGGGTCGCCAGCTTCACGTTCGACAACTCGATCCAGATCTTCTCGTCCTGCAAACCGAGCAGTTCGACCTTGCCCACGTCCTTGACCCGTTGCAGCTGGATCTGGATGCGGTCGGCGTAGTCCTTGAGCACGGCGTAGTCGAAGCCGTCACCGGTCAGCGCATAGATGTTGCCGAAGGTGGTGCCGAATTCATCGTTGAAAAATGGCCCTTGGATACCCGGCGGCAAGGTGTGGCGGATGTCACTGATCTTCTTGCGGATCTGGTACCACAGCTCGGGGATCTGTACCGAATGCAGGGAGTCACGGGCCATGAAGGTCACCTGGGACTCGCCCGGACGGGAGAACGAGACGATCCTTTCGTAATCGCCGGTTTCCATCAGCTTCTTTTCGATGCGCTCAGTGACCTGTCGCGAGACTTCCTCGGCCGTGGCGCCCGGCCAGTTGGTGCGGATGACCATGGCCTTGAAGGTGAACGGCGGGTCTTCGCTCTGGCCGAGCTTGGTGTAGGAAAGCGCGCCAACGACGGCCAGCAACAACATCAGGAACAGTACGATCTGGCGGTTGCGCAGCGCCCATTCGGAAAGATTGAAACCCATCGGGGATTACTCCTTGGCCGTCAGATTGACCACGCGGTTGGAGCGATCCACCGGCCGCACCTGCTGGCCGTCGAGGAGCACATGCACGCCGGCCGCCACCACCCAATCATCGGGGCCCAGGCCTTCCAGCACCGGTACGGTCTTTTCGCCGAAGGCGCCGACGCGCACCGGGACCTTTTTCAGGGTGTTGTTGGCGTTGACTACCCAGACATACGTCGCACCGTTCTCGGCCGTCAGGGCCGACAACGGCACCGACAGCGAGACCTTGTCAGCCGCCTGGATAAACACCCGGGCGCTCTGGCCCAATTCAGCCGGAACGCTGCCGGCGGTGAACGCGACACGGGCGGCGAAGGTGCGAGACTTGGGGTCGGCGGCCGGCGAGAGTTCGCGAATGCGCCCGCTGAAACGCTGGTCAGGCTGGCTCCACAATTCGACCGAAACCGGCTGGCCGATCTTGAACCGGCCAAAACTCTGTTCCGGCAGGTCGATCAGCACTTCCCGCTCGCCATCGGTGGCAAGGGTGAACACCGTTTGACCCGCCGATACCACCTGCCCGACCTCCACCGAACGCCGGGCGACCACGCCATCCTGGGGGGCACGCAATACCGAGTAACTGGCTTGGTTATTGGCGACATCGAACTCGGCCTTGATCTGCTTGAGCCGCGCAGCGCCGGAGCGATAGAGGTTCTCCGCGTTGTCGTACTGGGAGCGGCTGACCATTTGCCGCTCCATCAAGGTCTTGTAGCGGTCACGCTCGGCGCGTACCAGGTTCAGGTTGGCCTCGGCGGCGGCGACCTGGGCGCGGGTGGCCTCCAGCTGCAAGCGCACATCCTCGGGGTCTAGCTCGGCCAACGGTTGATTGGCCTTGACCCGCTGGCCCTCTTCGACCAGGCGTCGACTCACTTTGCCACCAATGCGAAAAGCCAGATCGGGCTCGAAACGGGCGCGCACTTCGCCGGGGTAACTGTCCATCGCCTGGGCCGAAGGCTGCGGTTTCACCACCATGGCGGGGCGCACGGCGACCGGGACCGGTTCGTCATGACCACACGCAGACAATAAAAAAGCCAGGCTGATTGGCAGGGCGAAGGACAAGGCATAGCGGAACATGGCGAGCAACCTTTCGCTAATGGTGCTTGGAATAATTATACTGGCGAGTATGTTATTAATAGCAAACTCACCAGTCCAGTATTAAAAACGAAGAATGTCGAACAATCTTTCACCTCCCAACGGCCCTGGCCGTCCGAAGGACCTGGCCAAGCGCCAAGCCATTCTCGACGCGGCAAAAAAACTGTTCCTGAGCCTGGGTTATGCCAGTACCAGCATGGACGCCGTCGCCGCTGAGGCGGGCGTGTCTAAACTGACGGTCTACAGCCACTTCAACGACAAGGAAACGCTGTTTACCGCTGCCGTCGTGGCCAAGTGCGAAGAACAGGTGCCGCCGCTGTTTTATGAATGGCCTGACGGCGTGCCGATCGAGCACGTGTTGCTGAACATAGCCCGTGGCTTTAACCAACTGATCAACAGCGACGAATCGTTGAACCTGCATCGGCTGATCATGGCCCTGGGCAGCCAGGACCCGAAGCTCTCGACGATCTTCTACGAAGCCGGCCCACAGCGGATGCTCTCAGGCATGGAACGGCTGCTGAGCAAGGTCAACCAGAGCGGCGCCCTGAGCATCGACAAACCGCGCAATGCCGCCGAGCATTTCTTCTGCCTGATCAAGGGCGCGGCGAATTTCCGTTTGTTATTCGGCTGCGGTCCGCGATTGGAAGGCGAAGCGGCCGAGGCCCATGTACAGGAAGTGGTGGGGTTGTTCATGCGGGCTTATCGGCCTTAGCTCGACCGGTAGCCTTTCGCTGACTGGAAGGGCCACATCGCGAGCAAGCTCGCTTGTAGGGTTAGATGAACGCCACAGATCCAATGTGGGAGCGAGCTTGCTCGCGATACAGGCGACACGGTCTCAGGGCTTGAGCGCTTTCTTGGGGTAGATGTCGTAGCGACTGGATTTGCCATCGAGCCCATGACTTGGCTTCGGCCCTTCGATACATGGGGCCTTGCGTGGGCGCTTGACCACCACCCGGTGAGTCGCCAGGGCCAGGGCCGCGGCCAGCAGCGCCGGGGCGTCCGGGTCATCGCCCACCAGGGGGCGGAACAAGCGCATTTCCTTCTTCACCAGGGCGGTTTTCTCCCGATGGGGAAACATCGGGTCCAGGTAGATGACCTGGGGCGGCTCGCCCTCCCAGTTGCGCATCACCTCGATGGAATTGCCCTTGAGCAAGCGCATGCGCGCCACGATGGGCGCCACGTCGAAATCCTCCGCCCCACGGGCCAGGCCATCCTCCAACAGCGCTCCAATCAGCGGTTGACGCTCGATCAGGCTCATCTCGCAGCCCAGGCTGGCCAGCACAAACGCATCCTTGCCCAACCCGGCGGTGGCATCCAGCACTCGTGGCCGCACACCTTGGGCAATACCGACCGCCTTGGCGATCATCTGGCCACTGCCGCCGCCGTACAAACGACGGTGGGCCGCACCGCCCTCAACGAAGTCCACCCGCACCGGCCCTGGCGCGTCCGGGCCCAGTTGCTGCAACTGCAACCCCTGCTCGCCGACCTGCAAGGCAAACTCGCCATTGTCCACCTGCAAAGGCAGGCCAAGCCGCTCGGCCCAGTGCTCGGCCTGCGGTTGAAAGGCCGGGGCCAGGGCCTCGACATGGATGCGGCAGGCCGCGGGTTGCTCACTCATGGAAACATGCTCAAAAAATTAAGGATCGGCAAAAACGGCCGATAACAACGGTGAACGGCATTTTGCCAGAGCTGAGCGTCGACCGAGAAAAATGTCAGACATTCAATCCACATCGATAGGCGTTATCTCCCCTTACGGCGATTACAGCCTGCGTAACACCCAAGCGCTGAGCGGCGTCAGTCACCTGTGGCAGGATTTTTTTGCCCGGGCCCTGGCCGATCAACTGGGTGATAACGCACCAGCACCTGGCAGCTACCAGCCAGTGGCCCTCGATGAAGCGGTTGAACCGACCCTCGGCGCCGAACTGCTGGAACACATCATCAGCCAGCGCACCTGCGAAGTGACCGAAACACCGGTCAAGCCGCCTGAGCCGTTGTTCCTGCCGATCGCCGAATTCGAACTCGATCTGCTGGACAAGCCGTTCCCACCTTTCCCAGCGGAAGAAATCGCCGCCCAGCAAAAACAGCAGACCTTCGAAAGCAACTGGGTTCGTCCACTCGTTCTCACCGCCGGCCAACCGCTGCCTGAACCTGGCCCGGCGCCGCAACCGCGCCCACTGCACCTGCCAATCGCCGAGTTCGAACTCGACTTGCTGGACAAGCCGTTCCCGCCCTTCCCGGAAGAGGAATTGGTGGCACAACAGAAACAACTGGACTTCGACATCCGCTGGGCACGTCCGATCGTGCTGCAGAATCTGCGTATCGCCGCCTGACCCGCTCAGGACACTAGCGACAGATCCACCATGGCCCGACATCCAGATGAAAATGGTTGCGGTGCGCCGCGTTGTAATCCGGACTCAAGACCACACTGAACATATCGCAGGCGCCCTCGCGCGCCTGGCGCAGGAACCGCGCGTCGGCGTTGTCCTTCGGCCAGTCTCTGAGCACGCTGATCGTGCGGCCATCGGCCAGGCGAAACCCGGCGATGTCCAGCGCACTGGCGGTGGCGTGCTGACTGCGCGCCCCGCTTTCCCGACCGTACATGTTGCGGCAGGCAAAACTGCCGAGATGATCAACCCGTGCCACTCTCTGGCCATAGGTCGCGACTGCCGCCGGCTGCAACGCATGGCGCTCGAATAGCGCGAACGCCACCGCCAACGGGCAACTGGCAAGGAAACTGCTGCTCAGGGCCACCTCACCGCCCTGCACCCTCAGCACGTTGGTCAGCGGGCAATCTGTATGGGCACCGCTGTCAGCCTGGCGAGCGGTGCGCAGCCCCGAGGTGGCGAGGGCCTGGTCGCAGAGCTGCGGGTCATTGCGCAGGGCCATGAGTTTGAAACGGGTCAGCAGGTTCGGCGCAAGGTTGACGTCCAGCGGCGCCCAGGGATTCCATTGGGGCGGCAGCGACACCCAGCCGCGCCATACCCCCAGCACTGCGACGCCAACGAGCAGTGCCACGACAGCAAGAACTTTCAAAAACCGCACGACGTTGCCTCGGGCCTCAACCCTTGAATAATTGGTTGGCCTGCTTGAATGGCATCGAGCGGCGCGTGAAAGTGAATGTGCCCTGCTGCTGGATTTCTTCGGCGGCGCGGAAGAACTCGCCATAGGCAGCCAGAGCCAGGGCCGATCCGACGCTGATGCGCTTGACCCCCAGTTCACTCAATTGTGTCACCGTCAGGTCCAGCGCCCCGGACATCAGCACGTTCACCGGTTTCGGCGCCACGGCCCGCACCACTGCAAGCACTTGCTCGGCACTGCTCAGCCCCGGGGCGTACAACACGTCGGCCCCGGCGTCTGCGAAGGCCTTCAAGCGGCGAATGGTGTCGTCCAGGTCCGGATTGCCGTGCAGGAAGTTCTCCGCCCGGGCGGTCAGCAGGAAGGGGTACGGCAAGCTGCCCACTGCGTCGGCGGCGGCCTTGACCCGTGCCACCGCATGCTCGAAGCAATAGATCGGGCTGTCTTCGCGCCCCGTGGCATCCTCGATCGAACCACCCACCGCACCGGCCTCTGCCGCACGGAGCAGGTTACGCGCGCAATCGTCGGGGGCATCGGCAAAACCATTTTCCAGGTCCACGGCTACGGGCAGGTCGGTGGCCGCCACAATCGCCCGCACATTGGCCAGCGTATCCTCCAGGCCCAACGCGCCATCGGGCCGGCCCAAGGAAAAAGCATGGCCGGCACTGGTGGTCGCCAGGGCTTCAAAGCCGAGGCTGGCCAACATCTTGGCCGAACCGACATCCCACGGGTTGGGAATGACAAAAGCCCCTTCACGTTCGTGCAAGGCCTTGAACGCCTGGGCCCGACGAGTTTGCGCATCCATGTAGTTCGCTCCTGGGCAGAGAGTGTTGGCCTCAGAGCAAACCCAGTTGCTCGGCGGCGGGCTCTCTATATAGCTCAGGCAGGGCCGGCAAGCCAGGCAAACGACTCATCAGGCGAGTGTGGAAGCGTTGCGCGAGTTTCGCCGCCAGCAGGTTGTCGGCGGTGTGCAGGAAGATATAAGGCGTGCGCCCTTCTTCGATCCATCCGGCGATTTTCTCTACCCACGGCGTCAGGAACGGTTCATTGGCTTCCAGCACTGGATGGCCGATGAAGCGCACCTGCGGGCACTGGGTGAAGGCCGTCGGTCGCGGTGGCACTCGCGGTTTTTTCGATTGGGCATGGAGCACGCCAGGGTCGGTGGAGGTGCAACTGAACAGCGCCCGGGGATCGAGGCAGATACGTTCGATACCGCGGTCGAGCAACAAGCGGTTGAGTCGCCGTTCGGCATCGCCCTTGGCAAAGAACTCATCGTGGCGCACTTCCACGGCCAACGGTCGCTCGAAAGCGTCGATGAACCCCGCCAGCTCGGGCAATCGATTGGGGGTAAAGGCCTTGGATAATTGCAGCCAGAACGGTGAAACCCGGTCACCCAGGGGGCTGAGCAATTGCACGAAGGTTTCGGTGGCTGTCAGCCGCTCACGCAAGTCGCCGTTGTGGCTGATGTCACCGGGCAGTTTGGCGGTGAAGCGAAAATGCCCGGGCATGGTTTCGGCCCAACGCTGGACGATGGCCGCAGAGGGGCTGGCGTAGAAAGTCGTATTGCCTTCCACGGCATTGAATACTTGGGAATAGAGATTCAGGAAGTCGGAGGTTTTGGCGTCCTGGGGATAAAGATAATCGCGCCAGGCGTTTTCGCTCCAGGACGGGCAGCCCAGGTAGTAAGGCAAGACCATCAGATGTAGAGATCGAGACCCAGCACTTCCATATCCCAATCGACGAAACCGGCGGTACTCAGGTAGCTCGCCAGGGCCGTGGCGACACTGCGGCTCATCGCACGGTGGTAAAGCATGTCTTGCTGGCGGGCGGGAAGATTGCTCAGGCGTTGCGCGGAGGCTTTGGCGGCGCGGGCAGCCAGTTGCTCTTCAGACGGAAACTCCAGTTCGCCATCGATATCTTCATCGAAGGACTCTTGCTCAGCGATTTTGCCTGCACGAGGCTTGCGCTTGATGGGATAGGACTGGGATGAAAAGCCGTCTATACGCATAACAGAATGCTCGGTATCAATGATGGCAATTTAGCGGCACTTTCGCAGCCGCGCAAATGCGCAAGTGATAACTAGAACACATAAAGTCCAAAAGGTTTAAAAACGGGCTGAAAAAGTGACGACTGGCAATATTGGGTGTGACTTTTGGCAGGGGAAATGACTTGCGTAAGAGCACCGCTTTGGGGAAGAGCAATGCC
>NZ_JBAMDJ010000076.1:0-11519 GCF_036961705.1 Pseudomonas sp. 3JA | reverse complement strand
GAACAACTGTAGAAGTGGTCATGGTGGGTTCGCTTCCCGAATAGGTTGCAGAAACAAGCAGGCGACTCTTCCATGTGTCGCCTTCAGCTTATCGGAAGTTGATCAGCAGCCTGTTACGGCTATCTGCGCGGCTCGGGATGTCAAAACTCACATCGAACCGATGCGTATTGCCCTCTTCGTCCCGCAGCAAAAACTGTACGGACCGGTCCAGTCGCTCGCGATAATGCATGAGCGGATCCTCCGCCATACTGTCATGCCAGTAGGGCATATCCGGGACCCGATGCAAGCTGACAAGAAGCTCGCCCCGACCGGGACGAAACTGCTCTACAAAATCAGTAGAGGGCTGTTTGTAGTTCAGGGTGTGACACATGGCCCTGAAGTAAGCATCGAACACTAACCCAGTGGGCGGGTTGTCCTCTCGTCCAAAAGGTTGAGGATAAAAACCATAGCCGGTGAAACTGGCGAAGGTTTCATCCAACTGTTCCGATTCATATTGCAAGGTCGACGCATTACCCAGAATCTTGAGCGTTGCCATTTTTACGGGCTCCAGGCCCTGGCGTCGATAACCAAATTTCCAATAGTCGATTGAATCCAACACATAAGAGAATGGATCATCGGAGGTTTCCTCACCCGCACCTGTATGCGCGCGCACCCGGATGAAGTCATAGTAGGTATTGGGTCCGCTCGTGACCGGCGTTGGAGGTACAACGCCGCGCAATTGAATCGTGTTGTCGTCCCAGTTGCTCTTGGTAGAGGGCCATTCCCGGTTATCATCGCCCTTGAACCAGGCATAAAACTCCACGGTCTCTTCCAATGTCGACTGCACATACAGATTTCGATAGCGTGTCCGATCATTATGGGGTTCCAAAGGGAAATCAGGGTCGATGCTCTGGACGGCGCCCGAGGAGTTCAACCTGAAGCGGTTGCGCTGGACATTCACCGCCCAATCCCATTCGTTATCCTCGATTCCCTCCTGGTCCGCCTCAATAAAAGGGACTTCCGCACCGCCCAGATAAACAAGCTTCAAAGTCGACAACTCGACATCGCTCAAGGGAATATCGTCCCCAGAAGCAGTTTGCTGGGTTTCAATCTTGATTCGAATTGGAATTTGCTGCATGCCATTGATGTAGCACTGCCTCGTGCCCAAGGCTTCGATTGCGAATGCTTTCAACTCTGTCCATCGCGGCGTTTCCCGCTGGCGCTCGACCAACTGCACGATGGCATAACCCCAGGCGTCATCACTGGTTTCACCGAGCACGACACTCACCGGCGTCGAGCTCGAGACAGGCGGTGTGAATACCCCATCCGAGGAAATAGTGCCTTCGCCATAAACCTCCCAATCCGCACGGCTCGGGTCGGCCAGATTCGCAATATTGAATTGGATCGAACTCGATGCGGTCACGGTGGGCACATGATACGGCAGGATCCGCAGACTTTGCGGCGCCCCGATGATGATGACCGCCGCCCGAGCAAATTCCCCCGTGCCAGTGTCTTTCACCTCAATGGTTTGAATCCATACCGGTTGGCCTGGCTCATTGCGAGGGGTGAAAACAGCGTTGTAACTGTCGATTTGCGTCAAATCCCCCTTCTCATCGCCTACCGGCGCCCACACCAATCGATTGGTTCCCAGGCTGGAGGCCTTCAGGTGGACAGGGCCCATTCCCTCTCCCCAGGTGTAAATTCGCGGAGAGATCACAATGCTTTGGTAGGACTCCACCACCAGCCCGGAATAGCTGCGCTCACCTTGGCCATCGGTGTAATGGGCCGTCACCACCGACACTTGTTGGCTGTGTCCCATCAATGCTGGAGCCAGCGGTGTATAAGTGTTTCCCACCATGGAGCCGACCAGCAATGGGCTATCAAGGCTACTGGCGCTCCAGCGGGTCGGCGTTGGAGCACCACCGGTACCACTGAAGACATTGAAACGGGTCGGCACGCCGCCCTTCACCGCGACGCGCGCAGGCTCGATAATCCGCGCATCCGACGTCAGCGAAATAGTGCCAAATACCACCAGGTCATGGGGGGTGTGGGGTGGCTCGCTGTTAGTAAAGACATAGCTGTTGGGAAACAGCAGGTGCTTGAGCAAATCCAGCGCTCCCTCATCGACAAAGGGAATGAGCCGTTTCTCCACCACCACGACACCTGAGTACTTGGGCTGCCCATTCTCCAGATCGTTGGGGATTAAATAAGTAAAACTGCGATCGTCCAGAGGCAGATCCCCTTCCTCGGGGTTGGAGGTGAGTTGTATAAACATCACCAAGGCGCCATCCCCGTAGTTCGCCGACCGGCTATCCGCCCCCCCTGGGGCGGCCTGTGTGCGTAGGTAGAATGAACGAGGCGCCAGCGGACTGTAATCATTGTAATCAATGATGCCCAGCACGAAGGTCTTGCGATAAGCCGGATGCTCCTCCAGATAAACTTTAATCGCATCACCGATACGATGCTGGGAATACCAACCGGAACCCAGGTTACATGTAACGTCGAAGCCCTCGGATAAATCGAGCAAGACCCGACCACGGTCATCAACTGTTCCCTGCGTCATTGTCAGGTCGACGGTCATTTGCACCTGATAGCCCATGTCTTCGCGGAAGTGGAAACTTTCGCGGACGATAGGCGGTTTCGCCGGTACCAGGCTGGTTGAGGTATAGGCACCACTGATAATGTTCATCGTCAGGGTCACCCGGGAGTCTGCCAAGGTCGCAGACTCGAAAGACAGGCGCGGTTCACCCAGTACCAGACGCTCCAGCTCGATTTCTTCGAATTCATCTGCGTCGGTAAAGAAACGGCGGTTGAAAGGCACCAGAAAACTTAAGTCGTTCATGTGGGAAAGATACTGTTTTTGCAGTATCTGATTAATGTGGGCACGGTCGAAGGCCGCGATCGCCCCCCATTTCCGAGTCACGTTGCCTCGCGCAAGTATCTCAAGCAACTCGGCTTTGGAATGTCCTACCCTTGGACTGTCTGCGGAGTTATTCAGGGACATGGTGACTTCCTCGCCGTTTTGCAGGTGGGGTATATGACTGCACATCAACAATGGGATTGGGCACGATCAGGAAATCATATTTCCATACTTCATCGTCCTCTCTTACGGCCAGAAGCACCGCGAACTTAGCGCTGGGGGCGGCCGGTAATTCATACACCCCAGTGTTTGAAAATGTGCCGTCACCGTAGAGTTTCGTGAACTCGATTTCGTCAGTGGGGACCTCTTTTTCATTCGAATTCTTGTCTATGTAAAACAGCTTCACCGTCAGCGTTCGCTCATCAGCACCGGGCACCGTTTTGATGAAATAGTTGGAGCTATCATGTACCACGACCGCGATTGACTTCTGTACCGGCCCTTCGCCTGATTTGCGCAGCACGTCGATCTCTTCGATGCTAATGGGTGAGTCTGCGGAACCTTGGAATAGAGGCGGAATGAAGCGCTTTTGGTGCTCAAGCCCCTCTATTGGATCAGGCTCGTCCCGGATGTCGGCCGTCGACCCGTCCGCCAGTCGATAGATAAGTTCGGAGCCATCTAAAGCAGCGGCTGACATTTTGTGGCCCGAGACCTGCTCTCCTTGGGATCTTGCCGTCGCCACGAACACCAACGGATCGACGCCTATGTCGCGCTTGACAATACTCACCAACGCTCTGCTGCTATTGCCGTTTCCTGCCCGTGCCGTGACCAGCACGCGCTTCTGGTAACCGGTGATGTCAGCGTCGGGGGGAGCTGTGTAAAAACCTGTACCGCTAACGATCGTGCCGGGATTGCCGGTTTCCCCTGGCAAATTAGCGACACTCCAGGTCAATCCGGTCGCGGCGGGCTCGGTGCCGAATAAAATCTCACCTTCAGGCCCAATGACCGGTTCGACCGGATCAATGACAAAATTGGTCAGGCTCGGGGCAACCCTGCCCAGCAACGCCAGGTCTCCGGTGAAATAGCCAGAACTCGGTTGCACCGCATTCTGCGTGCGGAATAACAGGCCATTGAGTCGAAAGAGATTGATCTCCGGGACGGTAGAGGTGAAACGATCGAAACTATCGTCCAACTGCACCCTGAGTAACGACTCGATGCGTTCGAGAATCGGGCCGATGTACGGTTCGACCGTCGGCTTACCGATGAACCCGTCGGGCGACACCTTGCATATTTTCAGATTCTCCGGGGCGGCCTCCGGCTTCAACGACAGTTGGCCATCCGCCGCTGTGGAGAACTTGAAAGTTTGCTGCCAACGCCACTTCGCAGTCATCGAGCCGGGGACCGTTACATTCGCATTAGTTACCACACTGACTGGCGTCGCTTGTTTCCCTTCCCAGCGCAATGTCAGTATGTTCTTGTCTATTCTGGCGAAGAACTCGCACACCACCGTAGTCCCTTCTTTTTTAGAGAATGGCAATGTGAAGCCGGATGGCAAGGCAAGGCTTTTGATATTGGGCACGCCGGTTTGGACGCCCACGTCCGCCCTGCGCGATCCGCTCGCCGGGGTCAATGATTGGATATGCTCGCCAGCCACACCTTCCGAAATCACCTCGATGGCGGTTCCATCAATCCGTTTGAACCCATCGGCAACAATGTGCTTGAGCAAGAAATGGTTACCCAGCAGGAGCGTCGCCGACAACGGCTCGTCCCCGCCTCCCACGGGAATCAAGTAATGCATCCCGGTATTCGAGGGCGGAATAGAATACTCCTGCTCCTCGTCTCTCCCTTTCATCAGGATAAATACCAAGACCTCACCCTCGCCAAAGTTGAGCGAATTCAGAACATTGCCGCCCGGCGCTGGATGGGTTCGAATGAAAAACTCCTCGGGCTGGAGCAGATCCGAGGGCTCACGTATCAAGGTATTCAATTCGAATACTTTTTGATCCTCCTCCCAGGCATCGAATTCTTTTTTAAATTTCAGACCGGCTTCAATATTCTGCTCCATGCTGTCGCCGACAGTGACATACAATTGGGTACCTTTTGAGAGATCCAGCGTAACGCGGCCGAGTGTATCCACCGTGCCTGGTTTACCTACCAATTGAATACTCATGCGCAGCAAAGGACCATTCACCGCATCCGCCAGCCGCAACCGTGTAATCTTTCTAACCCTTTCCCCCACTCCTTTACTCACGGAGAGTTCTGTGCCGCCAACAATATGCATGGTCAGGGTCGCTTCAGAAGCCGCTATCTCTGCTGTTTCGAACGACAATCGCGGCGCGTCGAGAATATAGTCATAGATATAACTCCAAATAGTATCCGAACCGTACTCGGTATCGAAACTGATAGGGTCAAAATAGGAGTCACCGGTAAACCGCTGTATATACTCCTGCATCAATAGCATATTGGTCTTGCTTTGATCATAAGCCAGAATCGCATCAAACCCGTAAGTTCTTGGTTTCGTCTCCAGCCAGGTAACGAACTGCTCTACCGTTTCGCGCGCCATGATAGTTGCCTCATCCAGTAATGGGCCAATGAACAGTATTTCAGCAAGCCGACCACTACGTGGCCCCGCTGCTTCTTTCGGCATCGAGATCTACGCCTTATTCAATCAACATAAGATTGTCCAGCGTTGGAAAATTGAAGAAGCTTTTCCCTCCATCGAAACTCACGGTGGCCGTCAGTCTGAAGTTGGACCTCATCTTCAACTGCCGTAAAAAAGACTTCGGTAACTTTTGATCGATAATGCCGTTCGAGGCTTCTGTGGCCGTGACAGGTACGGCAGGAGTACGCACATCGACATAAATCGAAGTGGTAGAAACATCGACCCCCCAAACACGGATAGTTAACAGCTGCCCCTGTGCAATAAAAACCCATTTCCCTAGCGTAAGATTCGCACCCTTTTCATCTGAGACAGATTTCAATGAAAGAGTATTACCCACCAGGTCGGTGCATTGAACTTTTGGGTATTCATCCCGCGGTAAAGGCTGGATACGCAATTGCAATGGGTCAGAATCCTGATAAGGCTCACCAGAGGGAGTAAACCGATAAAACACGGGAAAGCGCTTGGCTTCTTCGTTATCGTTTGCTTCCATATTCGCGGCGATAGCACTGATCGGCACCTGGAAGCGCCGGGGATTTGCATGGTCATAGGGTTCTGGGGCGATATGCTGACCTCCCGCTGGATCTCCCTGCCAATGCACCGCAACCCGGTCCCCCGCTCCAATCACCAGCGATTGTGGAAGCGTGACGAAAGCACCGTTTTGCGTCGTGGCAGTGGCGGTCAGATAGGCCTCGTTATCACCGGGCATCCCTTCGGCGGTAGCGCCTTCGACCGATGGTGCCTTTAGGTCCAACGCTCCACGTACCTTCAGCTCCAGCACTTGTGAAGTCTGCGCCGCCCCTTCCCGCGCGAACTGATAGAACACCTGGACTTCCTGCCCGATACTGTCCAGCAATACCTGGGCAGGCAGCCGAAACAGGAGGACCTGGCTCTGAATATTCGACGAATCGAGCAATAGGGACTGAAAAACACGTTTACCCAAGTCGGAAGTCCACCAATACAGCAATACGTAATCACCGATATGGGCATCCACATAAGGGGCTACTCGCAGCGTGACACCATCAGGGAACTGCGAAGGATCAAGTGTGTCGCCCAGCAATTGTTCAATATGAATGACCGGTTGCAGGGGCGTGGTCGGCGCAACGATACGTACTGCCTGCACAGCAGACGGCCCAAGGATATTAGTTCCGAAATATTTCACAGTGTAACTGATTAACGCGTGACCACCCTCGATAAAGTCAATTTGGTTCCGGGGAATATTAAAGGCCAGCGGTCGTTCTATGTCACTGACCGTCAAGGTTTTCGGTGTTTCCCACACCTCATCCAAATCGCCCCTGTCGTCATATCCTTCAAACTTGAATGTGACTACGTCGCCTTCGTGCATCGCCCGATACGGTGCAATCAAAGCTGTCACGGTTGGCCCGATCGTGCGCGGATTCAAGTGAAGATCATGGGACTCCTTGATATGCGCGACGGGCAGCAGACTTTCCGAGGACACCATCTCTATTTACTCCATTAAGCTGTAGCTATTTTTTACTCCTTATCCGAAACGGTGCCTACTAGCAGAACTGATAGGTTCTGGCGATCCGCTCATAGCGCTACATTATCGATATCCGATATGCGCTACGGCCTAAGATTCTGCACATCCATAAGCGGCAACGGCACAATAAGACAGGCAAACTTCCACTCTTCATCGTCTTCTCTTTCAGCCATCAGGATCGCAAACTTCCCAAATGGAGTGGCAGAAGGGTCATAACGGCCGTCATGCGAGAGCAAACCTTCGCCATACAGTTTTGTGAACGTGGTTTCATGAAGGGGCACTTGAACTTCGTCACCGTCCTTGTTCCGGTAAAAAAACTTCAACAGCAGCGAATGGCTGACTATTTCCGTTCTTAAAAAATAATCAGAAGATTGATGCATCACCACCGCGATTGACTTTTGTAACGTGCCACCGGATTCCCGGGTCATCTCAATTTCTTCAAGCGTAACGGCAACACCGCCTTGACGAACAGGCGGAATAAAGCGCCTCTGATTGACAAGCCCCGGTGTCGGCTCAGGCTCATCTTCGATTTTGGCGGTCGACCCGTTAGCCAGCCTGTAAACAAGTTCGGCACCGTCCAAAGCAGCGCCTGACATTCTGTAGCCCGAGACCTGATCCCCCTCGGACCTTGCCGTTACCATGAACACCAGTGGATCGATGCTTATGTCGCGTTTGACGATACTTACCAGTGCCCGGTTGCTATTGCCGTTGCCCGCCCGGGCCGTAACCAGCACACGCTTCTGGTAGCCCGTGATATTGGCATCGTTGGGAGCGACATAAACGCCAGTGCCGCTATCGATGATACCGGTGTCGCCGGTTTCACCAGGCAAGTTCATGACACTCCAGACCAACCCGGTCGCGGCAGGCTCCGTCTCGAATGAAACCCTTCCCCGAGGTCCGACAACAGGTTCGATCGGGCTGATGACAAAATTAGTCAGGCTCGGCGCCACCTTGCCTAACAACGCTAGATCACCGGTGAAGTAGCCGGAACTCGGTTGCACTGCATTCTGCGTGCGAAATAACAGGCCATTGAGTCGAAAGAGATCAATCTCCGGGACCGTAGAGGTAAAACGCTCGAAGCTGTCGTCCAACACTCCTCTAAGTAACGACTCGATGCGCTCAATAATCGGTCCCAGGTGCGGTTCGACCTGGGGTTTACCGATGAAGGTGTCGGGCGATACCTTGCATATCTTCAAATTCTCCTGGGCGGTCTCCGGTTTCAACGACAATTGGCCATCTGCCGCCGTGGAAAACTTGAAATTTTGCTGCCAACGCCACTTCACGGTCATTGAACCCGCGATCGGTTCATTATTATTGGTCACTACATTAACTGGTGTCGGTTGTTTTCCTTCCCAGCGCAACACCAGTAGGTCCTTGGTTATTCTGGCGAAGAACTCGCAGACCGCCGTAGTCCCTTCTTTTTTAGAGAACGGCAATGTGAATCCGGATGGCAAAGCAAGGCTCTTGATATTGGGCACGCCGGCTTGGGTAGCCACGGATGCCCTGCGTGCCCCATCCGCCGGGCTCAACGACTGGATATGCTCCCCTGCCACCCCTTCTGAAACCACCTCGATGGGGGCTTCGTTAATCCGCTGGAACCCATCGGCAACAATGTGCTTGAGCAAGAAATGGTTACCCAACAGGAGCGTCGCCGACAACGGCTCGTCCCCGCCGCCCACGGGAATCAAATAATGCATCCCAGTGTTCGACGGTGGAATAGCGGCTTCTTCTTCCGGGCCGCCCCCTTTCATCAGGATAAATATCAATACCTCGCCTTCGCCAAAATTGGGCGCATTACGCTCATCCCCGCCCGGCGCTGGATGGGTTCGAAGGAAAAATTTCTCGGGTTGCAGCAAGTCAGAGGGTTCACGCGTCAAGGTATTCAATTCGAATACTTTCTGTTCGTCGCACCATGCGTCGAATTTTTCCTGGAATTTTCGACCCGCAATCAGATCCTGCTCCATGCTGTCGCCGACGGTGACGTACAAGTGAGTGCCTTTTGAGAGGTCCAGCGTCACACGGCCGAGTGTGTCTAACGTGCCTGGCTTACCCAGCAATTGAATGGCCATGCGCAGGAGAGGACCGTTTAGCGCATCCGCCAACCCTATGCGGGTCACGGATTTGACACGCTCACCGGCTTCCTGATTAAGGGTAAGTTGCGTCCCGCCAATAATACGCATGGTCAGGGTCGCTTCAGATGACGTTATGCTGGATGTTTCGAACGACAAGCGTGGCGCATCGAGAAGGTAGTCGTATAAATAGTCCCACTGACTTGATGAATACTCGACAAGAAACGTAAGTGGCTTGAAGTACTGGTCACTGTCAAATCGTTGAAAGTATTCTTGAAGCAATAGTGTATTGGTTTTACTTTGGTCATACGCCAGAATGGCATCCCACCCCATGGTTCGAGGTTTCCCTTCCAGCCAGGATACGAACGCGGCCACTGATTCTCGAGGCATGATCGGACCTTCATGAGATGTTAATAACATCAAAACGGCCATGATCCGACCTGATAACAGGTTCAAGTCACCGTCATGGAACCGCGTAAATCAGACAACTGTGTTATACCCCCGCGTCGCAACAATGAACACTAACAGAACTGCTAGGTTTCGATGGTTTTGGACGGGGGCCCAGGCCACGTCGCCTCTCTTTTTCTACCCTACTGCCTAACAGTTCTGCTAGGTAGGCAAATTGCGCTTTTACGTTTACCGTCTCTTCAGCCCGCTCCCTCAACGCGATACTCACTTGAGAACAAACATCATGAATCGTTTATCAGCTGGGATAGGTTCAATATTCTACGACCATCATCTCCCCATGACCGTGCTGGTTATAACGCTGTTGTTCAGCGCTCATGGAAGTGCTGCGAACACTAAAGCCGCAACTATTGTAACCCCTGACAGCAGCTGGTCGAACTCAAGATCGGAGAGCAAGTCGTACGAAGAAGGCGTAGATGGACAGGGCTATATAAAATGCGAGGCCAACAAAGTCATGGTGGGACGTGAGCACGATGGCGATGAAAACGGCAACACCCGTCATAAATGTGCGAGCCTTAAACAAAATGATACGCCGCTGACCGTCAATACAAAGTTAGAATACACGGCAAAATATGATAACGAATCCAGGGAATATAAGTTTGCCTGTCCCACTAACGAAGTCATGACCGGCCGCGGTCACTATCATGATGAAAATGGCCCGACTTGGTACTTCTGTGGAAAAGTCATTGATGCCTGGGGCGATCCCATGCAAGTGGGTAATCGCACCTGGACAGACGATATAAAGGAGTCCAACAGCAGTTACACCTGCCCTGCAAATACCGTCATGACGGGGCGTGGCCACCGAGGCGATGAAAACGGATGGACCCAATATCAATGTGCAACACTTTACTAGTCAGCAATATCCACTCGACAGCCTGCTGCCGTGTCTTTCCATTTGACATCGGGTAAATAAAATGATCCGCACTACTTTCCACGCCTACGGCTTCGCCCTATTGTTCGGCCTAACCCTGTTTCCTGTAGCGATGGCCACTTCAGAGCCTCCTGCTACTGGCGCTATCATCATTCTTCGCGATAAAAATGACGCTACCTGCTCGTTGGAAATTCCTGCTGAAGGTAGTGGCTTAACATATCGGTATGAGCTAGAGGCATTCGGCACGAAATGCAAGGGGTTCGTAGCACGGACTATTGAGTTTGTTGAGCTCCCATCGGCCCTTAAAATTTTTTTGAGCGATGATGACTGGTGTTCCGAAAGCAGCTCAGACCAAGATTTTTGGATAAAATTAAGAACCACAAAAAAATCAACGACAGTCGGCATAACGAAAATCACTACATTATTCGATTACAATCGGAACGTCATTATCGGCCCCGGCCTTCTGCTGGAAAACAAGTATCAAAAAGTAGACGGCGAGGTGCTCGACAAGCTGTCCTGTATCAAAATAGTAGCTTCAAGAGCATTCAATGTTCCGTTGCCGCCGGCGGCGACTGAGCGTGATCGTTCATGGTCCGGGTCTCATCCAGAAGACGACGTTAATCTCACTTGCTATTCCAACCAAATCATGACCGGCCGCAAACACATGGGTGACGAACAGGGTTACACCTACCATGAGTGTGCCACGGCCGTTCAGTCCGGGGCGAGTGTAGTCATACAAACCATTACAAAATCCACTGGTATAAAAGAGTCCGCCGGCATTTATTTCGTCTGTCCGAATAATAGAGTCATGATCGGCCGCGAACATATCGGTGACGAGAATGCGGACACCTATTACGGATGCGCACCGGCCACCAATGCTGGCAGAAACCTGACGGTCACGCCCCACGGTTGGAGCGATTCCATGAAAGAAGCCAATTCTGAGTTCCGCTGCCCTACTAACCAGTTTCTTATCGGCAGATGGCACCAAGGCGACGAAAACGGTAATACCCGCTATCGCTGCGCCACCCTGCAATAAGCATCCGACAGCCTGCTCTCCGGCTGGCCGCCCCTCTTGACTCAACCTAGGTAAGCCGCCATGACAACGTCTAATGTGGCAA
>NZ_JBAMDJ010000075.1:0-11594 GCF_036961705.1 Pseudomonas sp. 3JA | reverse complement strand
ATTGGATCGGAGTACGACCGTGAGAGCCAGGCCGGCTGGCAGGCCGCCTCGCGGTGGACGTTGATCTCGGCGCCCCGTTAACCACGCTGGCCGAACGCAGGCATTGCGTAGTGGGCATCCCGGCATGGATGCCGGGATAGCTGCGCTGGGCCATGGATGGCCCTTCGCAGCGGGCCCACGGAGCAATGCCGGAGTGAGGGCATGCCGAGCCTAGGCGAGGCACCGAGTGGTGGGGCAAAGCGTTTTTGGTTACTTTTGGCGCTCTTCTGTACGGACCGGACACATGGTTGACGGGTGTGCGGGGACATGGTTGACACTTTTCAGCGAGCCAATTTCGCCGGAAAGCCATCATGCCCTGGACTACGAGAGATGCCATGAGCCTGAAAGAAGAGTTCGTTGCCTTAGCACGGCAACCCGGCAGCAATAAACGTGAGCTGTGTCGAAGATTCGGTATCAGCCCGCAAACAGCCTACAAGTGGTTAGATCGCTACAAGGCGCACGGTCAGCCTGGCCTGCAAGAGAAATCCCGCAGACCCGCGACCAGCCCCAAACTGACCCAGGCCGCCATGGAGGCGCAAGTCATCGCCCTTAGGCAGGCCCATCCGGCATGGGGCGGACGCACGATTAGCAGCCTGTTGGAAAAGCGTATCGCCCCCAGCACCGTCACCAATGTCTTGCACCGGCACGGCCTGATCCAGCCTTCTCAGAGAGAGCAATCGGCAACGCTGAGATTTGAACACGACGCGCCTAATGATCTTTGGCAGATGGATTTCAAAGGGCATTTTGCGCTGCAACAAGGTCGATGCCATCCCCTGACCCTGCTGGACGATCATTCTCGGTTCAGCCTAGCCATTGAGGCTTGTGACAACGAACGGGGAGCCACGGTGAAGGAGAGGATGATCGAGGTTTTCCAACGCTATGGCTTGCCGGCGCGTATCAACGTCGATAACGGCCCACCTTGGGGCTCGCCACGCAATCCGGGTGAAGTGACAGAGCTGAGTATCTGGCTGATTCGCTTGGGGATTCGGATCAGTTTCAGCCGTCCTCGCCATCCTCAAACCAATGGAAAGATCGAACGTTTCCACCGCTCGCTCAAAGCAGAAGTGCTGGATGGGCGTCATTTTTCCACGCTAATGGACGCTCAATCGGCTTTTGATCGATGGCGTGAGGTTTATAACCTGCAGCGCCCCCATCAGGCGCTGGGCTACAAGGTGCCTATGGACCGCTATCGAAGCAGCCCATGGGCGTATCCGCAGCAACTGTCAGAGTTTGAATATGGCCCGGATGATGTGTTGGCCAAGGTGTATCACAGTCGATTTCGCTTCCAGAAACGCTACTTCAGCATCGCCAAGGGACTGGTAGGGCAGCACATCGCAATACGCCCTAACGCTGAAAGCGATGGCTTGTTTGACGTCTATTTCTGCCATCACTTCTTACGGACCTTCGACGTGAATAACCCTGACTACGGCGCATAATGTGTCCACTATGTCTCCGCACAGGTGTCAACCATGTGTCCGGTCCGTACAGCGCTCTTCCAAAAGTGACCCGCCGTAAGGGCGGAACCGTAAGCCGCCGTTACCGCAGCAACGGATATACACACGATATCTCTCTATCGAAAGCACACAATCAAGTGTTGTGATCGATATCCAACTTACTGAACGTCACCTTCCCACCTTCGCTGGTATACCCACTGTTGTCCTGCACATACACGCCAGCCTTGAAGTACAACGGCTTGACCCGCCACGTAGAGCTGATAGTGGTGTACCAACTACGACCCGCCGCAGTAATACCCAAGTCACCCGTACGATCAAGGTGAAGCCGGTAACTGAAGGACTGAGAAAGCTTCACGCCGCTGGCCACGGTAATAACCCGACCCTCGTCGTCATCGGGGCGCATGCGCACTTTGGCGACGATGTTGCCGGTCTTGCTGTCGTCCTTGTACTGGTATTCCAGCTTCACCATGGGTTTGCTGCTGTCCTTGGCATGAATCTGCCCGATCACGATCTTGCCGGTGCTGGGTACCTGGTTGACCACCAGGGTCGCACTCAATTTATTGTCGGCATCGGGATACAGCCAGTTGCGCAAGGTGCCGTCTTTATAGGTTTCTCGCAATTCGCTGCGGGGGTAGACCGCGTTTTCAGTCTTGGTGCCGGTCACCGGTGACCAGAAATACACCGTGCTGCCTTCGGAATTGAAGTATTTATCTTGGAAGCCATCCAACAGCCGAGGCGTTTCAATGGTTTTCGGCGGGCTGCCCTCGGGGATGCTCAAGTTCCAGGTTGCAAGATCGACCATGCTCGGATCCTTTCTGTACATAAGAAATGATTTACGCCACAGCCGAAGGCTCTAGGACGCGCTTTCACCGACGCCAGGAGGAAGCAGGAACTCACGTTTTTCACGTGGATCCGGCGGAGGGTTGACGTCAGCAGACCGTCAGAGTGGCGTTTGCCGCTTTGGTGCCCGAGACAGACGACCGTTAGTCGGTTAAAGCGGAATTTTTTTGAACGATGGCGATATGGCACTGCTGCGTGCCTTGTGCTCGATTGAGCGTGAGGTGCGAATGCCGAAGCGTTGGAGGGGGTGATGCAAGCAGCATCCTTGCTGCCATGGCGCCAGGAAAGGCGATCAGATGTTGTGATTGATTTCCAGCAGGCTGAACGTCACTTTTCCGCCTTCGGTGGTGTAGCCGGTGTTGTCCTGCACATACGCCCCGGCTTTGAAATACAGCGGCTTGACCTTCCAGGCCGGATCGACGGTGGTTCTCCAGTTGTAGCCCGCTGCGCTGATACCCAGTGCGCCCTTCGGGCTCAGGTGGATCATGTAGGAGAAGCTGCGGTCCAGCTTCACGCCGGTGGCGATGGTAATGACTTGGCCGGTTTCATCGTCGGGACGCAGGCGCACCTTGGCGACGATGTTGCCGGTGGAGCTGTAGGTTTTGTACTGGTACTCCAGTTTCACCATGGGGCTGGTGCTGTCTTTGGTGTGGATCTGGCCGATCACGATCTTGCCGGTGCTGGGCACTTGGTTGACGGTCACGGTCGCGCGCAGGATGTTGTCCGCCGCCGGGTACAACCAGTTGCGCAGGGTACCGTCGCTGTAGGTTTCCCGCAGTTCGCTGCGTGGGTAGATCGCGTTTGCAGTCTTGGTGCCGGTCACCGGTACCCAGAAGAACAGCGTGCCGGTGTCGGAATGGAAGTATTCATCCTTGAACCCCTGGGCCAGCCGAGGTGTTTCGATGGTGATGGCGGGGCTGCCTTCGGGAATGCTCAAGTTCCAAGTGTTGAGATCGATCATGGTCGGATCCTGCGTAACGGGCGTAAAAGTGCTGAGTACCAAAGCGGGAGGCTCTACTCCGAGCATTTGGAGTGTGTTGATCGCGCAGGAAGGGGGTTTTTTGAACAGCCATCCGGCGGATGTTTGACGTCAATTGTCCGTCAAACATGTCAATTGCAGCATTTATGCCTGGATGGATGACCGTTAGTCGGTAGTTTCGAACTCGCGCTGAACTATTACGCATCTACAGTGTATGGCTGGGCTGGCAGCATTCCGTTGCTGCCCTGGCGCCACGCAAAGCGCCTAGATGTGATCGATATCCAGCAGGCTGAACGTCACGGTGCCGCCTTCGGTGGGATAACCGGTGTTGTCCTGCACGTACACGCCCGCCTTGAAGTACAGCGGCTTGTCGCTCCACGTGGAACTGATGGGGGAGCTCCACTGGTAACCCGCGCCATTGATGGTCAGGACGCCGGCGGGGCTGAGATGGATCAGGTAAGAGAAGGATTGATTCAGCTTGATGCCCGTGGCGATGGTGATGACTTGGCCTGTTTCGTCGTCCGGGCGCATGCGCACCTTGGCGACAATGTTGCCGGTGGAACTGTAGGTTTTATATTGGTATTCCAGCTTCAACAGGGGGCTGGTGCTGTTCTTGGCATGGATCTGACCAATCACGACCTTGCCGGTGCTGGGCACCTGGCTGACGGCCAGGGTGGCAGCCAGCTTGTTGTCCGTCGCCGGGTACAGCCAATTGCGTAAGGTGCCGTCGCTGTAGGTTTCACGAAGTTCACTGCGCGGATAAATAGCATTAGCGGTTGTGGAGCCGGTCACCGGTGCCCAGAAAAAAACCGTGCCGGAGTCGGAGTGGAAATACGGGGCCTGGAACCCCTGCACGAGTTGGGAGGTTTCGATGGTGGCCGGCGGGCTGCCTTCGGGGATGCTCAGGTTCCAGGTTGAGAGATCGATCATGGCGGGATCCTATGTCACTCGATGAAAAAGCTGCACACCACAAGGCAAGGCTCTAGGCCGGTCTTTTCGGGCGTACGAGTAAGCGACGGAAGAAACTGCCCGGCAACTTTTCGGCGGGTGGTTGACGTCAATTGTCCGTCGAGGGGGGGCTTTGCAGTTTCTGTGCCCGAGGAGGGTGACCGTTAGTCGGCTATTTCGGGCTTTGTCTGGATGATGGCGCGTTGACACCTACTGCTTTTGACAATCCCGGTCTAGAGTGAGGGGACAGTATTTGTCCGCTTTGCTACGTAAAAACGGACGTGGCGCCCGATAAGAGAAGCAGCATGGAATGCGCGCAACCACCGCTCGGCGAAGACAGCTCTGTCCTTTTGATTGTTGATGATTACCCTGAAAACCTGCTCAGCATGCGAGCCTTGTTGCAGCGTCAGGATTGGCGAGTCATGACCGCGTCCTCGGGGGTCGAGGCGCTTAACCTGCTGCTCGAGCACGACATCGATCTGGTTCTGTTGGATGTGCAGATGCCCGACATGGACGGTTTCGAAGTGGCGCGCCTGATGCGCGGCAGCCAGCGCACGCGGCTCACGCCGATCATTTTCCTGACGGCCAACGAGCAATCCCAGGATGCGGTGATCAAGGGCTATGCCAGTGGCGCCGTGGATTACCTGTTCAAACCCTTCGATCCGCAAATCCTTAAGCCCAAGGTCCAGGCGCTGCTCGAGCACCAGCGCAATCGCCGGGCCTTGCAGCGCTTGAGCCAGGATCTCGAAGCGGCCAGGGCCTTTAATGCCTCGGTGCTGGACAACGCCGCCGAAGGCATCCTGGTGGTGGATGAGAATGGCTGTATCCGCTTCGCCAACCCTTCTACCTGCCGCTTGCTCAATGCCACCGCCGAGCAGTTGCAGGGCATGCCGTTCCTGGATTTCCTGCAGAAACCGCATATCCCAGAGTGGGTCGATTCCGATATCCATAACGCCTATCGTCGGGGTGAAACCTGGCGACTGCATGACGCGGTGCTGCGCACGGCGCCTGGCCAGCAGGTGTCGGTGGCCTTGTCCTGTGCGCCGTTGCCGTCGGAGCAGAAGGCGATGGTGGTGACGCTCCAGGACATGTCCGTGGTTCGCCATTTGCACCAACAACTCGAATACCAGGCCGTCACGGACCCGCTGACCGGTTTGCTCAACCGCCGGGGGTTCTACCAGACCGCCGAAAACCTGTTGATGCGCAGCGAGCGCCTGGAAAGCAACTGGGTGTTGCTGTACCTGGACCTCGATGGCTTCAAGCGGGTCAATGACTCGCTGGGGCACGATGCCGGGGACCGGGTATTGCGCTGGGTGTCGGAACAGTTGAAGGCGTGCCTGCGCCCATTCGATATCCTGGCGCGCCTGGGCGGGGACGAGTTCACGGCGCTGTTGGACCTGGAGTTCCCCGAGCAAGCGGCCAAGATCGCCGAGAAACTCATCGAGCGGGTCGCGATCTGCCAGCAGATAGAAGGCATGGACGTCGCATTGGGGGCCAGTATCGGCATCGCGACGTACCCCGATTGCGGCGCCAATCTCGATGGGTTGCTGCGGGCGTCCGACATCGCCATGTACGAAGCCAAGCGTGCCGGTCGCCAGCAATACCGCTTTTACGATCATGAAATGAACGGTCGCGCCCGTTCACGGCTGATGCTGGAAGAGAGCGTGCGCTCGGCCATCGAGAACCGCGACTTCAATATGGTCTACCAGCCGCAGGTAAGCATCGTCGATGGGCGGATCCGCGGGTTCGAGGCGCTGTTGCGCTGGCAGCACCCCAGCGTCGGTGATGTTCCGCCGGGCCTGTTCCTGCCCTTGCTGGAAGAGGCGCGGTTGATCAGTCGCCTGGGCAGCTGGATTTATCATCGCAGCGCGGCCCAGCGCAAAGTCTGGGAGCGCTTGTTCGCTGACGACCTGGTGTTGGGGGTGAGCCTGAGTAGTACCCAGTTCGGCATGCCCAACCTGGTGACCGAGTTGCGCCAGGTCCTGGAGCGTCATGCCTTGAAGCCTCGGCAACTGGAGGTCGAGGTGACCGAGGATGCGCTGATGCGCAACCCCGATGAAACCCAAAAGCAATTGCGACTGCTGCGCCACCTCGGAGTGAGGGTGGCATTGGATGACTTTGGTTCGGGGCCCTGTTCATTGACGCATCTGCGCGACCTTGAGCTCGATACCCTCAAGCTCGATCGGCATTTGATCGCCCGCGTACCGGGGTCGCCCCGGGATGCCGCGTTGGCCGCCTCGGTGATTGACCTGTGTACGCAACTGGGCTTGCGGGTGATTGCCGAAGGGGTGGAGACGCGCGAGCAATATGAGTGGCTGCAGGCCCATGGCTGCGAGTATGTGCAGGGATTCCTCGTGGCGCGGCCCTTGATGGCCGAAGACACCAATGCCTTCGCCACACCGTTCGACTGGAGCGCGGTGCAGGCTTGAATTCGCTACACTGGCGGCCTCTTGTGACTGTGTTGCCCCTTGATGACCGCGCTCAAATACCTCCAGGCCTACCCCGCCGCCCTGCAAGCCCAAGTGCAGCAATTGATCGCCCAGGACCGACTGGGCGATTACCTGCAACAGCGCTATCCGGATCGGCATCCGATCCAGAGCGACAAGGCCCTGTACGGTTATGCGCTGGACCTCAAGCAGCAATACCTGCGTAACGCGCCAGCCATCGACAAGGTGTTGTTCGACAGTCGCCTGGACCTGACCCATCGCGCCCTCGGCCTGCATACCGCGGTGTCGCGGGTGCAGGGTGGCAAGCTCAAGGCCAAGAAGGAAATCCGCATCGCTGCGTTGTTCAAGGACGCGGCGCCCGAGTTCCTGAACATGATCGTGGTGCACGAGCTGGCGCACTTCAAGGAGTCGGACCACAACAAGGCGTTCTACCAACTCTGCGAGCACATGCTGCCGGGGTATCACCAGTTGGAATTCGATCTGCGGGTGTACCTGACCTGGCGAGATCTGCAACCCCACAAGGAATGACCGAATGGATGTCAGCAAGACCAAGAGCAGCTTCTACCGTCGCTTGTACGTGGCTTACCTGATCGACAGCGGTGTCGCCAGCAACGTTCCGGCCCTCACCGAAACCACCGGCATGCCACGGCGTACCGCCCAGGACACCATCGCCGCGCTGGCTGACCTGGATATCGTTTGTGAGTTCGAGCAAGAGGACGGCGCGCGCAACCATGCCGGGCGTTATCGGATTCGCGATTGGGGGGCGATTGATCGGGGGTGGATCGAGGGGAATTTGCCGCGGATCAAGGCGGTGCTGGAGTACCCCTGATTTTTCGGTGCCTGGGCTGGCCCCATCGCGAGCAAGCTCGCTCCCACAGTGGGTCTTTGGTGAGCACAGTAGGCGGGCCAAAGATGATCTATTGTGGGAGCGAGCTTGCTCGCGATGGCCTTTTCAGGGGCGGTGCATACCAATGTGTGGAATCCCATCCTCCATGTATTCCACACCCACCACTTCAAACCCATACCGCCCGTAGTACCCCTGCAAATGCGCCTGGGCCGACAGTGAGATCGAGGTGCCGGGCCAGTGTTTCTCGGCGTGCTTGAGGCCCTGTTCCATCAGTTGATGGCCCAACCCCTTGCCCCGTGCTTCTGGCGCAATGATCACGCGCCCGATCACCACGTCACTGTTTTGCGAATGCGGGTCGAGCAGGCGCAGATAGGCCACCAGGTGGTTTCCCTGCCAAGCCATCAAATGGCACGTGTCGCCCTCAAGGTCCAGGCCGTCAACGTCCGGGTAGGCGCAGTTCTGTTCGACAACGAACACTTCGGCACGCAATTTGAGGATGGCATACAGCTGTTCCTTGCTCAGGTCACTGTGATGTTTACAGACCCACTCGATATCCATTTTTGAATTTCCTGAAGAGCTTGATGCCGATATTAAGCGTGCTTGGCCCGGAAGTCTCTTTCTCGCTCGACTGGAAAATCTGCGATAAAGACCAAAATGCCATCATTCCTCTGTCGCGGCGTTGTCGTCTTTGTGTAATCTTCGTGACAGCGCTGCGCAGCGGTTCCAATGAGCTAATGTTAGGACCGGGTGTCTGAGGATGCCTGTTGAGTGTCGGCTAAAAACAAACCGGGCTTTGAACCCGTCAAGGACGTTTGGCATGCCGCGATTGCATCGAGCTCTTGCATTGATCGGATTGCTGTTACTGAGCTATGAGGCCTGCGCGCAAAAGCTGCGTCTGGTCGCCGATGCCTGGCCGCCCTTTACCGATTCCACATTGATCAATGGTGGCCTGGCGACCGATATCGTCAGCACGGCGCTGGCGCGGGCCGGCTATGCCACGGACTTCGAACAGGTGCCTTGGGCCCGGGCGATGCTGGGCATCGGCGAGGGCCGCTATGATGTGCTGGTCAACGCCTGGTACAGCGAGGAGCGCACTCACATTGGCCAGTTCTCGGCTGAGTATCTGCTCAACCGTGTGCGTTTCATCAAACGCAAGGACGAAACGATCCAGTTTGACAGCCTGCAACAGCTGCGTGCCTATCCCATCGCCGTGGTTCGCGGCTACGCCTACTCCAAGGACTTCGACGAAGACCTGCAAATGCAGAAAGTTCCTGTGCATAACTTTGCGATGGCGGTGCGCATGCTGGCTGCCGATCGTGTGAAGTTGACCCTGGAAGACGAGTACGTCGCCCGCTATTACCTGGCCCGCGAATCCGCCAAGGTACGCAGCGCCGTGGAGTTCCTGCCCAAGCCCTTGAGCGAAAACAGCCTGCACATCCTGGTCAGCCTGAAGAACCCGGAGCATGAGCAGATCGTGGCGGGGTTTGACCGGGAGATCGCGGCGATGAAGGCGGATGGGAGTTATGCGCGGCTGTTGAAGGCGCATGGGATGTAGGGGGGAGCAGCTTCAAGCTTCAAGCTTCAAGCCATAAGCTGCAAGCAGAGCGCACGAACTTTGCTTGCAGCTTATGGCTTGAGGCTTGAAGCTGAGTCCGTCAGGCCTTCATCAAATGCGCCGCCAAGGTCCGCAATGGGCCAAGCTGACGGCAGATCAACGCCAGTTGCGTCTGCACCAGGCGCTGTCCTTCGTCGATTTCATCGGGCATCCGCTCAAGCTCGCTGGCCAGGGCTTCTTCGTCGTCGCTCTGGATCGTGATCGGCTGTTTACTTGCCAGGCCCTGGGCGATTTCGTCGATGCTCGCTGCCAGTTTCACCCCAGCCTCGTCGATCAACTGTTCGCGCACTTCGGTCGGCAGTTCGGTGCCCCGGTGGGCGCCCAGGCCCGACAGGTAGCTGAGCAGGGTGTGGGACAGCACCAGGAAACGGAACCCCACATCGGCTTCCTTACGGAAATGCCCCGGCTCCATCAGCATGTTGGCCAGGGTGGTGGACAATGCGGCATCGGCATTGTGGGCGTTGCGTCGGGCCAGGCGATAGGCCAGGTCGTCGCTTTTGCCGGCGGCGTACTGCTGCATGATCTGGCGCAGGTAGATGCTGTTGCAGGTCAGCGTATTGGCCAGCACCTTGTTCAGCCGACGGCCCTGCCAGTCGGGCAGGAACAGGAAGACCGCCAGCCCGGCAATCAGGCTGCCGAGCAAGGTATCGAACAGCCGTGGCAACAGCAGCCCGTAGCCGTCGCCCACCTGGTTGAAGCAGAACAGCACCATGATGGTGATCCCCGCTGTCGCCAGGGTGTAGCGGGTCGTGCGGTTGGTAAAGAACACTACCCCGGCGGCAATGGCGAAGCTCGATTGCACCAGCGGATTGGGAAACAGATCGAACAGCGCCCAGGCCACCGTCAGGCCGATGGCGGTGCCGATGATCCGCTGGCCGAGCTTGCGCCGGGTGGCGCCGTAGTTGGGCTGGCACACGAACAGTGTGGTAAGGATGATCCAATAGCCCTGGGACGGGTGGATCAGGTGCACCATGGCGTAGCCCACGCTCAGGGCCAAGGGCAAGCGCAGGGCATGCCGGAACAGCAGCGAAGTGGGCGTGAGCTGGGTACGCAAGCGCAGCCAGACATCCTTGAGGTTGCGCGGCGAGCGGTCGAGCAGGCTGCTGTCGGTGGCGTCGGCCAGGGCGTCGGGGTTGCTCGCGTCGCTGAGCAGGCGGTCCATGGTAGCCAGGTTCACCGACAGTGCCCGCAACGAACGCAGCAAGCCGCGCCAGGCCGGGTTGCTCTGGATGCGCAGGTGTTCGAGGGACGCGTGCAGGTCGTTGAGGGCCTCGGCAAAGGTGTCGTCGTAGACGAACGGCTGGCGCAGTTGGATCGACTCGGCCAGTGCCTGGCAGGCCTTGCCTTGCTGACGCAGCAGGCGTTGGCAGCGGAACAGTACGTCGCTGTGAAAGAAGGCCTCGGCCAGGGCGTTGTAGGGATAGTGAGAAGAGCTGGCGCGTTCGTGGATGTCCTGGGCCAGGAAGTACAGTTTCAGGTACCGGCTGACTTTCGAGCCGGGGCGGCCATTGCCCACGCGGTGCAGGATGATTTCCTTGGCGCTGTTGAGCGCAGCGACCACCCGGCCATTTTGCTGGGCCAGTTCCAGGCGTCGGGCTTCGACGTCCAGTTGGCGGATCGGCTCCAGCAGCGACGATTTGAGTTTCAGGTAGCGTCCCAGCTCGCGAAACAGCCGAGCCAGGCTTTGTTGCACCGGTTGGTTGGAAAACAACGCCTGCCACAACACCGACAGCAAGCCGTACCACGCGGCCCCCGTGACCAGTAGCAGGGGTTCATGCCAGAAATCATTGACTGCGCCGCCGCGCTGGTCCACGCCGATCATGGTGTAGACCGACAGAATCAGCGTGGCCGAGGCGATGGCGCCATAGCGCTCACCCAGGGCGCCAAGCATGGTCAGGCCAAAGGCCGCCAGGGCCAGGGCGATGATGAACAGGACGGGATAGGGGAACAATAATTCAACCGACAGTGCCGCGACGGTGAAGCACACCAGGGTCACGGCCAGCGCGTTGAGGCGGCCCTGCCAACTGTCGTCCGTCTCGGCCAGGGCGCTGGCGATGATGCCCAGGAACAAGGGAATCAGCAGCCCCATCTCATCCAGATACCAGCACAGCCCCATGCTGCCGGTCAGGGCGATGAAGACCCGCACGCTATAACTGAACTTATCCAACGCCCAAAGGCGACGCAAAGACTGGCTAAACGAGTTTGCTGACATGAAGTGCACGGGCCTGACGGGCAATGACGCTAAATTGAGGCAGTAATGACGCCGACGCAATGGCGGCGATCACATCTGTCAGCAAAAAGTGTTCCGCGATGCACCTGAGGCCACTTCCCCGTGGCGAGGGAGCTTGCTCCCGCTGGGGCGCGCAGCGGCCCTAAAACCCGGCGACACGGTGGATCAGGTTGATTGAGTGAGCTTGAGAGGGGG
>NZ_JBAMDJ010000074.1:0-12247 GCF_036961705.1 Pseudomonas sp. 3JA | reverse complement strand
GCTTGCTCCCGCTGGGGCGCGCAGCGGCCCTGAAAAGTCTGCAACAACACCGATAATCAGGGTGGCGCGCGAAGGGGGCTGCTTCGCAGCCCAGCGGGAGCAAGCTCCCTCGCCACAACAGTGTTCGGCTCAAGATCGGGAGGGATCCAACAGATGACTCATCGCAATCTTGAGCTTCATCGGCCGCACCGGCTTGTGCATCAGGGTGTGCCCGCGTTCGCGGATCTGCTGCTTGAGTTCGTTGCTGTAGTTGGCGGTGATCATCATGGCCGGGATCGGTGAGGCCCGGCGGGCGTTGATCCTGGCCACCGCATCGACGCCATTCTGATCGTTGTCCAGATGATAATCGGCGATCAACAAGTCGGCCTCGGCATGGTAGTTGTCCACTTGGCGAGCCAGGTCCTGTTCCGACAACGCGGTCACTACCTGGCAACCCCAGCCCTCCAGCAACGTACGCATGCCGGCGCAGATCGCTGCATCGTTATCCAGCACCCAGACCCGCGCCCCGCGCAGGCGTTCGAGCATCGGCTCGCTCATGTCCAGGCACGGCAGCGGCTTGGGCGCGGTGGCGCTCAGCGGCACGTCGATGGAGAACATCGAGCCCTTGCCCGGCCAGGAGCGCACCTGGATCCGGTGCCCGAGGATCCCGGCGATTTTTTCGACAATCGCCAGGCCCAGGCCCAACCCACGGTCCTGGTTCGGGCGTTGCACGTCGCCACGCTTGAACTCCTGGAATATTTCCTCAAGGCGGTTCTCGGCAATACCGATGCCGCTGTCCCAGACCTGGATCGACACGCGCTGGCGGTGTCGCCGGCAACCCAGCACCACCCGCCCGCTGGGGGTGTAACGAATGGCGTTGCTCAGCAGGTTGCGCAAGATCCGCGCGAGCAATTGCATGTCGCTGCGCACCAGCACCGAACAGCCGACAAAGTGCAGTTCCAACCCTTCGCTGCGGGCGATCTGGGCGTATTCGGCGGCCAGGTTGTCCAGCAACTCACTGAGGCCGAACGGCGCGACGTCGGCCTTGATCACCCCGGCGTCCAGCTTGGAGATGTCCACCAGGGTGCCCAGCAGGTTCTCCACGTCCTGCAGCGAATTGCTGACGTTGCGCACCAGTTGCGCGTTGGCGACCGGCTCGCGGCGCTCGAGCAAGGCACTGGTGAACAGCCGGGCGGCGTTGAGCGGTTGCAGCAGGTCATGGCTGACCGCTGCGAGAAACTTGGTCTTCGACAGGTTGGCCTGCTCGGCCTCGCGCTTGGCCTCTCGCAGGCGCAATTCCACCCGGCTGCGCTCGTCGATCTCGCGCAGCAACTGGTCATTGAGCGTGGTCAGTTCGGCGGTCCGTTCCTGGACCCGCTGTTCCAGGTTCTGGTAGGCCTGGTGCAGCGCTTCGGCGGTGCGCCGGCGTTCGGTGATGTCGCGGATCAGCACGAAAATCCCCACCACTTCGCCGTTGGCCAGGCGGTTGGGTACATAGGAGCGCAGCATGTAGCGCTCCTGGTTGTTGATGTTGGTCTCGGCGAACTCGAACGTCACGCTCTCCCCCGCCAAGGCCCGGGCAACGTAGGCTTCCAGGCGCTGGTAATGCTGCTCGCTGTGGGCCTCGCGCAGGCTCTGGCCGAGCATCACGCCACGGGGCCAGCAATACCATTGCTCGTAGACCTTATTGGTGAACTCGTAGACCAGGTCGGCGTTGAGGTAGGCGATCAGCGCCGGCACATGGTCGGTGATCAGGCGGATCCAGCGCTCGCTTTCGCTCAGGGCTTCGGCGTGCTGATAGCGCTCGGTGATGTCGGTGAAGGTATTGACATAACCGCCGGTAGGCAGCGGATGGGTGCGGATCTCCAGGACCCGGCCATCCGACAGGCGCTGTTCGCTTTCGTGAATCAGCCGCCCGTTGCTGTCACGGCTGGTTGGCGTCAGCAGGTGTAGCTCGCTGTCGGCGATGACCTCGTTGAAGGGCCGATGGGCAGCCACCGGAGCCAAGCCGCTGAGTTCCAGGAAGCGCCGGTTCCAAAGCTCTAGCACGCCTTGGGCATTGACCATCGCCACGCCCTGGGACAGGTTGTCCACCGCCCGTTGCAACAGGTGGGATTTCTGCGCGATGGCCTGCTCGCGACGCACGGTTTCGCTGAGCTTGACGTCAGTGATGTCGGTAAACAGGATCACCCGCCCGCCCTCCTGGGTCGGCCGCTCGCTGACTTGCAACCAACGTCCGTTCTGCAAGCGATACAGCACATGCTCGTCGGCCTGGCCCCGGGGCTCTTCGCTGAACAGTCCGTTGGCGGTCATCAAGCGCTTGACCTCGGAAAGGCGCATGCCGGCGATGATGCGCACCCGGCTGTTGGCCCAGAAGGCCTTGAAGCGGCTGTTGAACAGGACAATGCGTTGCTGCTCGTCGAACAGCACAAACGCATCGGAGATGCTTTCGATGGCGTCGATCAGGTGCCGGTGGGCGGTTTCCGCCCGCAGCCGCGCCTCGCCCAGCAAGTGATTGCCGGCCTTGAGCTCAGCCATGGCCTGGTTCAACGCATCGGTGCGCTCGCGCACCTGCTCGGCCAGCACCACCGAGTGCTGGAACGCCGCATACGGGTCGTTGCCCCGGGTGACGCCGGACTCCACCCGTTCGATCAGCGCCTCATTGATGCGCCGCAACTTGCGATTTTCATGCTGCAGGGCAGCGAGCTGGGCCTGCAGCTCAGCGATGGCCGGGGACGCGATGTCGGGCAATGGCAACTCCGGTGAACGTCTGGTTGATATGCATGCCATTGAACTGTTCTCCATAGGTGTTGAACCCCATCACCCGTTGTTCGCGCAGGAACTGACCGATCTGCTCCAGGCCGCCGCGATCTTCCAGCTCCAGGCGCCGGAGAAAGCAATCGCAGCCGATGGTCAGCAGCAAGTCGCCGAGGCGTGCCTGCAAACCGTCGAACAGCGTTTGCAGGTTGTGCAGCAAGGGCCCGGGAGTCATGGCGGTGAGCACGATGCCGTTCTCCACCGCACAGTAGAAACTCAGGCTCAGGTCCGGGTGCACCTGCTGGATGGCGCGCACGTAGTACTGGTCGTTGATGCGCACCGCCAGTGGATGCGCGGCGAAGACCCGGTAGTCGAGGGCGCTCACCGGCACGCCGATGTGCCGGGCGTATTCTTCGGCGGCGGGTTCGGCGTTGAGCTCGTAGACCCGTCGCGAGGCGCTGTCGGCGCCGGTCACCACCAGTTTCTCCTCCCGGGGCAGGATGTGATGGGTGGTGAAGACTTCGAATTCCAGCCAGGTGTTGATCAGCACCACCACGGCCGCGCCACTGTGGAACTGGCCTTCGAAGTACACGTGGGTGTGAGTCAGGTAGTTGTCATCGCCAGCCGAACCGCCGAAATGCGGGATGTCCCCCAGCGCGGCGCTCAAGGCCGCCAGCACCATCTCCTCGCGGCTGGACAGGCCATCGAGCAGGGTCAAGGCGAAGCTGTGGCCCTTGATCGGGGCCAGGGCGTTGCTGCGACAGCCACTCGCCAGACGCTCGACCATTTGCTGGGCGTCGATCAGGCTGAAGTGCTCCATCTCGCCGATCAGTTCGGCGGCGATGGAAAAGTGCCGGTGATCGAAACCCACCGCCGTCACGCAGTTGCGACCATAACCTTGCGCGGTGATTTCACCGGCGCTGGTACAGCCCACCAGGCGAATCCCACCGAAACTCTGAGAAAGCGCCTGGCCCAAGGCCGGCAGGTCATATTCGGCGGAACAGAAAAACAGCACGAAGCCCAGGTGCGGGTGCAACAACTGCCGCGCCAACTCCTGGGCCACCTGCTGGACGTCCGTGGCCTGGGACATGGCGCTCACCACACCTTCGCTCTGGGCCTGCTGCATCTTCGCCTCCGGCGGGTGCGTGATAGGAGCCCTGAGTGTACGAAGCCGCGTCGAGTCGACGTATGCTACTTGGGTAGCGGGTGGACGCTTCCATGGGATGAGAAGATCGGCGCACACGACGCCGCCGCCAACATCTACACCCCTGATATGGAATACCTTTGTGGCGAGGGAGCTTGCTCCCGCTGGGTTGCAAAGCAGCCCCAAGCAAATTGAATGCAGTCAACCTGACACAGCGCGCTGTCAAGTCTCAGGGCTGCTTCGCAGCCCAGCGGGGCGGTGCGACGTTTCGCTAAATCCCTTCACCACAAAAGCGGTTCGGTGTGCAGGCAATATCAGTGACTCATCGGCGACATGGCGGTCGCCTGCCCCAGCAGTTTCTGGTCGATGTCTTCCAGGCGCAGCACCCGGCCGCCGGTATCGCTGGCGAGTTTTTGTGCCGCCTGGGGGTCGGAGAACGAAGCCAGGACAACGCCCATGGCGCCCTTGAGCCCGCTGCCGATGACGAAGTAGGCGGTCCGGGCGTCGATCAGGTGGGCGTCATCCGGTGTGTCCCAATGGCTGCGGCCCATGTCGTGGACATACAGCTTGACGTCGGCCCGATGGTTTTCCGGCTGCAACCACCAGCCCAGCATCTCCGCCGGCGAGCAGAATTTCTTTACGCCCCCTGCCCCGACCGCCGCGCCCTTGGGCCCGGGAAAGTCAGTGATGACCATGCCGCACACATGGCACTCGTCACCGGGATGGAACGCCAGCGCGGCCTCGCTGGCCGCGGGTGGCTCGGCCTTGCCGCAAGCCGCCAGTGCCAGGCACATCAACACTCCGACCCAAAGGCGACCCGCCTTGAAATACACCCTGTTCATCGTTGCATGCTCCCTTATCAAGATTGAAATTCACGGGCACCGGCGATTGAACAACCGATAGGCCAGCCACAATGGCACCGCCATCCACAGGCCCAGGCACAGCCAGAGCAAAGGCGCCGACACCGGCAGGTCGCTGCCCAAGGTCAGCACCGCGGCGCCGCTGGACGCCGCATCGAACCCGGACAGGTTAATCAGCCGATACACGTCGGTAGGGTTGAACAGCAGCAGCCATGGCAACAGTTCCGGGCTGAAGCGCCCTTCGCTCAGCACCAGCAATGCCAGCAACGCCAGGTCGAACACCAGCACGAAGAAAAACCACACCCCCAGCGCCAATCCGGCCGCGGTGGATTTCTCTGCCGACAAGCTGCTCAGCACATAGGCCAACCCGAGGAACACCCAGCCCAGCAGCGTGCTGGACACCATGAAGCGACCGAAGGCCCAGAGCAGCAGGCTCAACTGGACATCGTCCACCAACAGGGCGATAGCCAGCATCGCGCAGCCAAAACCGATGAAGGTGGCCAGGGCCAGGATCAAGCCGTGCCCCACGAACTTGCCCAGCAGCAATTGTCCGCGGCCCAACGGGTAGGTCAGCAACAGCAGCAAGGTGCCGCTCTCGTCCTCGCCGACAATCGCGTCATAGGCCAACAGCAAGGCAATCAGCGGCATCAGGAAGGTCGCCAGGCTGGACAGGCTCGCCACCGTGGCCGGCACCGAGGTGAACCCCAGTTGACCGGACGCCGCCGCGCCGAGCCAGGCGATGCCGATCGCCAGCACCGCGAACAACAGACTGATCGCCAACAACCAGCGATTGCGCAGGCCATCGCTGAATTCCTTGCGGGCCATGTTCCAGACCGGATTCATAGGCGGGTCTCCTCGGCCGCGGCACGGACCATGTAATGACGGTACAAATCCTCCAGCGACGGCGGCTTGATCTCGACATCCGACGGGTCATCCTGGGCCAGCAGCTGGCGCAGCAATTTAAGCTTGCTGCCATCCGGCGCGGACACCTGCACCCCTTCGGCGCCCCAGCCTTGGGTGGCGTGCCCTTCGCTACGCCAATGCTGGCGAAGCCAATCGGCCCGCGACAGGCCCGAGGCGCGGATCAGTGTCGGCAACCCGGCGTCCTCCCTCAGGCGGGCCAGGCTGCCCAGGGCCAACAGGCGACCCCGGGTGAGAATCGCGGCGCGGTTGATGTGAGCTTCCACGCCAGGCAGGACATGAGAACAGAGAATAATGCTGGTGCCCTGCCAACGCAGGCGGTCGAGCAACTGATAGAGGTCCTGGGTGGCGATGGGGTCCAGGCCCACGGTCGGTTCATCCAGCAATAACAGGCGCGGTTGGCCGAGCAGCGCCTGGGCCAGGCCGAGACGCTGGCGCATGCCCTTGGAATACGTCTTCACGCGTCGTGTCGCGGCATCCGCCAGCCCGACTTCTTCCAGCAAACGCTGCACCTGCTCCGGTGCAGCGCCTTTGAGCCGGGCAAAATGGCGCAAGGTTTCCAGCCCGCTCAATTGCGGATAGAACATCACGTTCTCGGGCAGATAACCGAGCATCTGCCGCACGCTCGGGTCACTGGGCGCGCGGCCGAAGACACGCACCTGCCCCTCGCTGGCCCGCAGCAAACCGAGGATCAGCTTCATCGTGGTGGTCTTGCCCGCACCGTTATGCCCGAACAGGCCGAGCACTTCGCCCTGGGCCAGGTTCAAGTCCAGCCCGCGCAGCACGGCGACATCGCCATAGTACTGGCTGACGCCTTCGATCTCGACGACGTTCAAGACGCGTCCTCCTGGGCACTGTTGCGTGGTGGGGGCTGGACAGGCGTTTCCATCAGCGGATGGCTGTCCATCACCCCGGGGGATTTCATCACCGGGAAGGCTCGCTGCACCCAACGCAGCAGTTCGATCCCCGGGCTGTTCATCAACAAGCGCACCTGGGGATACAGCCACAGCAGGCGATCGACGTTGTCGTTGGGTTCATAGGCGATATCGCCCAAGCCATCACCATTGCGATCCCAACCCAGGTAGTCGCTCCAGTAATTGCCGTGGCCTTCCACCGACCATTCCTGCAACCGCGTGGCCACGTATTTGACCTGGCGCTGGTTGTGGACGAAGGCATTGCCGGCGATGCGGTTATCCTCCGAGCCGGCCGTCAGGTGGATACCCACGGCGCTGCGCTCGAAATGGTTGCCTTCGATGCGGTTGAACAGTGAGTTGTAGATGAACAGGGCCTTGCCCTCGGCGCCGGTGATCATGGTGTCGCCGGTGGACCCGTCGCGCACGTCGGTGACGAAGTTGTCGCGCAGGGTCGAATAGGTGATGTAGTTCATCAGGATCCCGTAGTTCTGATCCTGTTCGGAGCGATTGCCGATGACCGTCAACTGGCGGCTTTGCATCAAGGCATAACCGGTGCGAGTACGCCGGGTGACGTTATCCAGCAGGCGGTTATCGTTGGCGAACATGTAATGCACGCCGTAGCGCAGGTCCTCCAGGACATTGCCCTGGAGCAGGTTGCCGCTGGAGGTGTCGATGTAGATGCCATCGCGGGTTTCGCGCACCTGGTTACCGATGACCCGGGCGCCGTGTACGGCATACAAATGGATGCCATTGCCACGGTCCTGGGAGCGCAGGCTGGGGTCGCCCTGGATGCGGTTGTCGATCAGGCTGACGTCCCGCGTGCCATCGACCCAGATACCGAAGCCCTGGCCCTGCATCCGGTTGCCACGCACCACCGCGCCTTGGGCAACCGGTTGGATGAACACCGCCGCGTTCATGGCCGTCAGGTCGTGGCCCCAGTCCAGGAACGTACATCCCTGGACCCGCACGTTCGGGGCGCGAATGATCACGCCATTGCCCTCACCCAGGCCCTGGAATACCGCATCCGGCGCACACGTGAGGGTCATGGGCTGGTCGATGCTGAACGAGCCCCGGTACTGGCCCGCAGGCAGGCGCCATTGCTGGTCGCCCTCGACCTGCAAAGGCAAATCGGTGATCGGCTGCGGCGCGCCGAGCACGCCGCCCGATAGCAGGCTGAACACCAGGGCAATGACCAGTCGACGAACGTTTGGATGCTGCATATTCCCGGTCATTGCGCCTGTCTCCCTAGTGAATGACTCAGGCCTTTTCAACCAGCATGCGCCCGACCATCTCCATGTGCAGCGCGTGGCAGAACCAGCTGCAGTAGTACCAGTGCAAGCCGGCTTTGTCGGCGGTGAAGGTGATGGATGAGGTCTGTTGCGGACTGATCTCCATGCTGACGCCATGGTTGGTCATGACAAAGCCGTGGGACACGTCCTCGATCTGGTCGATGTTGGTGATGGTCACCGTGACCTCATTGCCTTGTTTGACGGTGAACTCCGTCAGGCCATAGGCCGGCGCCATCGACGTCATGTACACCCGCACCTTGTTGCCGTCGCGGATGACCTTGTTGTCGGTTTCCAGGTTGATGCCGTCCTTCTTCGCCCGGGCCACGGTGTCGGCGAAAAACGGATCGTTGCGGTTCCAGATCTTCTGGGTCTTGATCTGATCGCGCCGCGCGAGAATACAGTCATGCGGTTCGGCGAACGCCGGGCCGTCGTGCACCAGCTTCATTTCTTCACCGGAAATGTCGATCAGTTGATCGTTCTCCGGGTGCAGCGGGCCGGTGGGCAGGAAGCGGTCCTTGGAGAATTTGCACAACACCACCAACCACTTGCCGTCCGCCTCGCTGGTTTCGGTGAGAGACGCATGGTTATGGCCAGGCTGGTATTGGACGTCGAGTTTCTGCTTGATGTAATTGATCTTTTCGCCCTTGTAGGCGCGGATGGCCTCGTCCATGTTCCACTTCACCACCTGGCTGTCGATGAACAAGGTGGTGTAGGCATTGCCGCGCCCGTCGAACGTGGTGTGCAATGGCCCGAGCCCCAGTTCCGGCTCGGCGACGATCACTTCGCGTGGGTCCTTGAAGCGGTCGGCGAACAAATCGTCCAGGCGATCGATGGCGATCATCGAGACCGTAGGCGACAGCTTGCCGTTGGCGATGAAGTATTTGCCGTCCGACGAGGTATTGAGCCCGTGGGGGTTCTTCGGCACGGGAATGTAGCGGGTGAATTCGGAGTCCTTGCCATCGATCTTGCGGCCATCGACCACCGGCACCTTGGAGCCGTCCAGGTTGATGAACTTGCCGGCCTTGATCGCCGCCTCGATGCGCGGGATGTTGAACACCACCACCCAGTCGCGCTCGTTGCGCATCATGCCGCCCAGGTCGTAGGCCTTCTCGGAGTTGTAGCAGGTGCTGGCGGCGTATTTGCCGGTGTAGTCAGCATCGGAGTTGTCCAGGTTGCCGTCGACGATCACCTGGAACGCCATCTCCATTTTCTCGGCATCGATGGCGTTGAACATCGTGAAGCTGTTTTTGTCCTGCAGGTCGAAGGTATGGCCGTCGTTGGGGTGCGGGATCACGAACTCAGCGTTGGCGAACACGTACTTGGTGTACGGCACCTTTTGCAGGCGCAGGCCGTGGATGGCTTGCACGTTGGGCACGGTGAGGATCTTGTCGCACTTCATGATGTCCAGGCGAATACGTGCGACCCGGGAGTTGGCCTTGTCGTTGATGAACAGGTATTTGCCGTCGTACTTGCCGTCGGTCATGGAGATGTGCGGGTGGTGGCAATCGCCGTTCTGGTACTTGGCGCTGTCGCCCAGGATGCGCTTGCTTTCGTTGGTCAGGCCCCAACCGGTGGCCGAGTCGACGTTGAACACCGGGATACGCATCAGCTCACGCATCGATGGCACCCCCAGCACCCGCACCTCGCCCTGGTGGCCGCCGCTCCAGAAACCATAGTATTCGTCCAGCTCCCCAGGCCCGACGTGAATCTTGGACTTGGCCTCCTTGGCCGCCGCAGCCCAGGACTCACGGGTGAACGTCCCGGCCCCCAGCGCCGTCGCGCCGGCCAGTACGGCACCAGTTACCGCGCCAGTGCCGAGAAAACTGCGCCGGCTGACACCCCTGGGTTCTTCCACCACGCCCGGGGTTTGGTTTTTTTTATCGCTCATGCTGTGTGCTCCATGAAGAATGAAACGGTCAAGGGACAGGCCATTGGGGCCTCAAGGCGCCGGGTTCACCTGCACCACGGGAATCAGTTGCGGATCGCTCACGGCCGCCTTGCCGCGCTTCTTGCGCTTGTTGATCAGCGGCGGACATTTGTTTTCGTTGTGCCAGGTCATCTGGCAGTCGAGGCAGTAATGGCATTCGTTGGCATTGATCCGGCCATCGGGATGAATCGCCTGGATCTCGCATTCCTTGGCGCACAGCTGACAGGGGTTGCCACACTCCTTGCGGCGCTTGAGCCAATCGAACAGCCGCAACCGGGTCGGCATCGCCAGGGCCGCGCCCAGCGGGCAGACGTAGCGGCAATAGACCTTGCGGGTAAACAGGTTGATCACCAGCAGGCCCACGGCGTACGCCACGAACCACCACTGGCGGTCGAACCTGAGGGTGATGGCGGTCTTGAAGGGCTCCACTTCAGCCAGCCGCTCGGCGGTGGCCATCGACTCCAGCGAAACGCCGAACAGCGCCAGCAAAATGATGTACTTGATCGCCCAGAGCCGCTCATGCACGGCGAACGGCAACTCGTATTGGGGCACCTTGAGCTTGCGCGCCAGTTCGTTGATCAACTCCTGTAACGCGCCGAACGGACACAGCCAGCCACAGAACACCCCACGCCCCCACAGCAGAATGCTGCCGGCGGTGAACACCCAGAGAATGAAGATCAGCGGATCGGTGAGAAACAGTTCCCAGCGAAAGCCTTCGAACAAGGCGTGGACGAAGGTCAGCACGTTGACCACCGACAACTGCGCCAAGGCGTAGCCGCCCAGAAACACCACGGTGAAGACCAGATAGCAGCGGCGCAGCCAGTGCAACAGCGTCGGCCGCCGGGCCAGTGAATCCTGGAAAAACAGGATCGCCGTCAGCACCAGCAGGGCTACGCCAAGCACGGTGATTTCGACACTTTTCTGATACCAGAGCGTCAGCCACATCGGCCGGCTCGCTTCTTCGGCGGCCGCCAGTTGCTCGGCGGTCGGCAATGGCCGCTCCAGGTAGGGCTCCGGCAACTGATAGGCCAGCTCGAAGCTGCTGAAAATACCGCTGACCGGCCCGGTCTGGCGGCGGATCAGCAGCTCCAGGCTCCAAGGCGAACCGGGGTCGAAACGGTGGGACGCGCGAACGATGAACACCGCCATTTCGTCGAACTCAGGCATGTCCTCGGCGGCCACGTCATCCAGGCGCTGGAAGTCCATGTCGCGGAAGCTGATGACGTCGCCGAACTGACGCACCAGCACCCGGTCGAAAATGCCGCCGCGCACATAACCCGAGCCCTTGAAGGAATAGCGCCCGCTGCCCATCACGGCAATGGCTTGTTCGCCGGGTTTGAGCTCGCTCATCAGCGTGCGATATTGCCCATCGCCCAATAGATTGCGGCCAATGGTGGGCGGATTGAGGTGGGTGACGTACAGGTCGATGAACGTGTCGTCGGCCTGGGCGGCGCTGGCAACTTCAACCTGTTCGGCGTCGGTGCCTTTGAAGGTGGCGTCTACTTGACCGCGAGTCAGGTGCAGGCGCCGTACAGCGCCGTTGCCGGTCAGGGTCTTCCAGTCGGCGGGCTCGTAGATGTCCTCGCGCACACGAGCCGGCGCCACGGCCAACCCCGCATCGCCCTTGACCAGGCCCAGGGACACCGCGACATCGTGGGCGGCACGCATGATGACTTCGTTGACCACCATCGCCGTCACGGTAGCCCCGGCGATGGCATCCACGGTCACGGCATTCGGGTCGCTGGAATGCCCCACCACCACCCGCTGGTTGACCTTGATGCCGCTGTAGCGCGCGCTGAACGCGTGGAGTTTTTCTTCGGCGATGCCGATCAGCAGAATCGGCTCATGGTGTTCGAGCACATAGGCATCGAGGATCACCCCCGCAGGATCGAGAATGACCTGGACGTTGATCGGCTTGCCGGAATAGGCGGGAATGTCCACCACGTCCAGGCTCTGGAACACATAGCCCAGGACCTTGCCGGCAGCGGACAGCGTGCGCACCTTGAACCGCCCTTCGGGCTCGGAGATCGCGTCGGTCTGGCCCAGGACATGGTGGATGCGCTGTTGCGGGGTGTCGCCGTAGTCCTTGGCCTGGGCCAGGCCCGTGAACAACAGCAGGAAAACGAACAGTCCACGGAGCCAGAGGCGGGATAGGTGCAGCATCACAAAGGGAGGGGTCATGGACGCCAGGGCTTAAAGACAGGATCTTGGCGATCATGGTAGGGGCCGACCCCTTCTTCGGCCCTTGATTGAAATCAACTTGGGAAAAACTTAAGCCCTACTCAGTCTGTAGAAACGGAACGCGGAGCGTCCCTGGCGGCGTTCCCACGCGGAGAGTGAGGAACGATCTTTCACCGCCGCCGCGACCCGATCGTTCCCACGCTCTGCGTAGTAATGCATCCCGTGACGCTCTGCGTCACCTCCCAGAAGCGGAACGCGGAGCGTCCCTGGCGGCG
>NZ_JBAMDJ010000073.1:0-14663 GCF_036961705.1 Pseudomonas sp. 3JA | reverse complement strand
CACCCTGACCGACGCCAATGGCAATCCAGTCACCGCGCAAAACGGTCCTGTGACGGTCACGCTCGACAGCGGCAAAACCATCACCATCGCGGCCGGCGCAAGTTCGGGCGTGCTGGACGTCGCCGTCGGCAACGATGTCTACACCGGCGCACCATCCGTCACCGAGTCGATCAAATCGGCGTCCGGCGGCAACCTCGAAGCGATCGGTGTCGATAAGACAGGCGCGTCGACGGCCGTGGGCGACACTGTCGACAACACCACCGTTAGCATCACTGGCAGCACGTCAGTCGCCGAAGGCCAGGCGGCCACCTATACCGTCAGCCTGACGAACCCGGCGCAAACCGAGGTGACCCTCAAGATCGTCTACAGCGGCACCGCCGCCGACGGCACAGACTTCACCGGTGTCTACACCGTGAAGATCCCGGCCAACGCCACCAGCGCCACCTTCAACGTGGCAACGCTGGACGACAAGATCACCGAAGGCACCGAAAACTTCGTGGTCAAGATCGACTCGGCCACCGGTGGCAACTTCGAGCACCTGGCGGTCAGCGGCACCAACGGCAGCGTCAGCACCTCGATCATCGACAACGATGCGCCACCGGCACTCGACCTGGACGCCAATAACTCCAGCGGCAAGACCGGTGCCGATTACCAGGTGACCTTCACCGAAGGCACCACCGGCCCGGGCGTGTCCATCGCCGACACCGACCTGAGCATCACTGACCCGGACAGCACCCTGCTGACCGGCGCGACCATCGTGCTGACCAACCGTCAGCCTGGCGATGCGCTGAACCTGGGCAACAGCGTCAATGGCATCAGCATCAACGCCAACAGCACCGACGGCAAGGTCGTCCTGACGCTGACGGGCAATGCGACGCTGGCCGACTACATGCAGCAGATCAAGAACATCAGCTTCATCAACAACAGCGAAGATCCGAGTACCGTGCCGCGCATCATCACCGTGACGGTGACCGACGGCGCGAGCTACTCCAACACCGCCACCACCACCGTAAACGTGGTCGGGGTCAATGACGCGCCGGTGGCCACCGGCGGCGCGGTGACCGGTACCGAAGACACTTCACTGGTCCTCGGCTGGTCGACCTTCGGCGTCAGCGACGTGGACAACTCCGCCACCAGCCTGGGTGTGAAAATCACCGAGCTGCCGGCCGATGGCAAGCTGCAGTACCTGGACGGTGCAACCTGGAAGGACGTGGCCAACAACCAGACCTTCACCAAGGCTGACATCGACGCCGGCAAGCTGCGCTTCACTCCGGACGCCAACGAATCCGGTGCCAATGGTTATGTTGGCAGCAGCACGGGCAACAACCAGGCCGACTACGCACAGGTCAAGTTCCAGCCAACCGACGGCCAGGCACTGGGCAATACCGGCACCGTGAAGATCGACATCACGCCAGTCGCCGACGCTCCGACCCTCAACGTGGCCGGCAACAACGTGACCTCCACCGGTTTGATCAAGGAAGTCTGGACCGGCCTGTCGGGCCTGGGCACCGATGGCAGCGGCGCACCGTCCGGCACGCTCAAGTCGGTTATCGATGCCGCCGGCACGCCGAACAGCAGCGGCACCGTGACCAACGTACAATCGGACAGCAACGTCAACCCGGGCACCGCGTCGAAAACCTCGGGCCTGATTTTCCTCGAAGCCGGCAAGACCTATACCTTCAGTGGTACCGGCGACGACAGCCTGCTGGTCACCATCGGCGGCAAAACCGTCGCGGCAACCACCTGGGGCGCGGGTGGCCAGTTGAACGGTTCGTTTACCCCGACCACCAGCGGCTACTACACCCTGGACATCTACCACCACAACCAGACCGGCCCGGGCAGTTATGACGTGAACCTGTCGGTCAATGGCAGCACACCGGTCGACCTGAACGGCGCCGGCGTGCCGTTGTATACCGGCGTGACCGACCTGACGAACGCCGGCGTGACGGTCTCCGATTTGCACGGCACCAACGGCGAAGGCTACTACGACGGCTTCAAGCTCAACGAAGGCGCCGAAGGCACCAGCGTGCACCTGTCGAAAATCACCACCGCCCTGACCGACACCGACGGCTCCGAAAGCCTGAGCGTGAAGATTGGCGGCATGCCCGAAGGTAGTGTGCTGAGCGACGGCGCGGGCCACTTCGCGACCGTGGGCAGCAACGGCGAAGCATCGGTCAGTGGCTGGAACCTGGGCAGCCTGACCCTGACGCCGCCGGCCTACTACAACGGCCAGTTCAACCTGACCGTGACATCGACCTCCACCGAAGCCCTCGGCGGCTCGGCCACAAGCACGGCGCAGATCCCCGTCACCGTGCACCCGGCGACCTATAACGCCGTCACCGCCACGTCGGGCAGTGACAACGTCACCGGCACCGACGGCAACGACATCGTCGTCGCCGACATTGGCGGGCTGACCGTAGTACCGGGCGTCAACTACAACATCGCCTTCATGGTCGACAGCTCCGGCAGCATGAGCGACTCGTCCATCGCTGCGGCCAAGGCCTCGCTGACCTCGGTGTTCAACACCCTTAAGCAGAGCCTGGGCAGCAACTCCGGGACGGTGAATATTTTCCTCGCGGACTTCGACAGCCAGGTGAACAGCGCGGTCTCGGTCAACCTCAACGACTCGGACGCCCTGACCCAGCTCAAGGACCTGCTCGACTCGATGGTGTCCGGCGGTGGTACCAACTATGAAGACGTGTTCAAGACCACGGCGAACTTCTTCAAGAGTACCGAAGCCCTGAACAATACCGGGGCGAAGAACCTGACGTATTTCATTACCGACGGCAAGCCGACTTACTACCAGACCAACGAACAGGTCAATCCGACGCTTTATGACTCCGTCAAACTCGATGACGTCTTGAGCGCGGCCAATTACAGCGTCGGCAAGTACTACACCCAGACGATCGACAGCACGCACAAGTACACCATCTACGAAGACGGCAAGATGTACCTGTCGACCAAAAACGGCAAGAAGTGGACCGATAGCTACGTGGGCGTGGTGCATGCCGAGGGCAATGGCACCTTTGAATTGTCGAACCAGGGCGGCACCGGTTATGGCGAATACTGGAACTACGTCGACTCGGCGGCAGGCTCGACCGACAGTTTCACGCTGCTCAAAAACCTGAGCACCGTCGAAGCCATCGGCCTGAACAGCGATGTCACCCTGAACGACCTCAAACCCTACGATTCGGACTCGTCGCCGCAGACCAACATCGACCCGAACAACCTGGCCAACTCGATCATCGGCCACACCGAAGCGACCCTGCCGGGCGCCGATACGGTCAACGGTGGAGACGGCAATGACATCCTGTTCGGCGACCTGGTGAGCTTCAACGGCGTTACCGGCGAGGGCTACCAGGCCATCCAGGCCTTCGTCGCCCAACAGAGCGGCGTGGACGTCAGCAAGGTCACCACCAGCAACGTGCACCAGTACATCACCGAACACTACACCGCGTTCGATGTGTCCGGTGCCCACGATGGCAACGACACCCTGCTGGGCGGCGCCGGCAACGACATCATTTTCGGCCAGGGCGGCAACGACACGCTCAACGGTGGCAAGGGCAATGACATCCTGCTGGGTGGCACAGGTAACGACACACTGATCGGCGGCCAGGGCAATGACACCCTGATCGGCGGTCTGGGCGGCGATACCTTTGTCTGGAAGTCCGGCGACACCGGCACCGATGTGATCAAGAACTTCAACGCCGGCGAAGGCGACCGGATCGACCTGCGGGATCTGTTGCAGGGCGAAACCGGCAGCACCATCGACCACTTCCTGAAGATCAGCACGGTCGATGGCGTGTCGTCGCTGCAAGTCAGCACTTCCGGCCAGTTCAACACCACCAACGGCGGCGCCGCGACCCCGGACGTGACGATCAAGCTCGAAGGCAACAACTGGTCGAACGTGAACCTGAACTCGTTGATCGCCGGCAGCGACCCGACCATCAAGGTCGATCACAACAACAGCTGAACCTGACACAAAACCGTGGCGAGGGAGCTTGCTCCCGCTGGGCTGCGCAGCAGCCCCTAAAAACAGGGCCGCTTCGCGCCCCAGCGGGAGCAAGCTCCCTCGCCACGGGATAAGTGTTCATACTCCCCCACAGTTGGCCTATGCTGCCCAGCATGACGCCGCTTCATACATGAGGGATGCCCGATGTTTTATGTGCAACGCGATGCACAAGGCCTGCTGGTGCGCGTAGAAGCCACCGCTTACGCCGAGGCCACCGAAACCTTGCCGGCCGACAACCACGAGATCCAGGACTGGTTCGCCAACCAGGCGGTGGAAAACAGCCTCAAGCAGCTCAAACAAAGCGACCTGGAGATGATCCGGGTACTCGATGACTTGATCCAGGTGCTGACCAGCAAAGGCGTCATCCGCGTCACCGACCTGCCAGCCGCGGCCCAGGCCAAGCTGATGGACCGCACCCAGGCCCGGGAAGCCTTGGGCGGGTTGAGCCGGTTGATCGACGATGATGAGAAGGGGTTGATCTAACCTCAAATGACACAACCCGATCCCTGTGGCGAGGGAGCTTGCTCCCGCTCGGCTGCGCAGCAGTCGCAAAACCAGGCAACGCGGTCTGCCTGAAGAGCTGCTGGGGGCCTGCTTCGCAGGCCAGCGGGAGCAAGCTCCCTCGCCACAGGGGATCGTGTTGTCTGGGCTTACGCTATCGCTCCGGGACGCGGAGCGTCCCTGGCTACATTCCCACGCGGAGTGGTGGAACGATCAATGTTTCAGGATCCCCCACCGCCGAGGCTCCCCAACCAACTGCCCCTGCACCCCAAACAACCCCATCTCACGAATCACCGCCAACTCCCCCTCCGTCTCCACCCGCTCGGCGATCAACGGCAAATCGATGCTGTGGGCCGCGCGCTGGATAGCCTCGATGAACAAACGCTTGTCACTTTCCTGATCAATCGCGCGGATATAGCTGCCATCGATCTTCAGGTAAGCCAGCCCCAGCCGCGACAGGTTGCCAATCATGCTGAACCGCCCACCAAAACGTTGCAGGCTCAAGGAGAAGCCCAACTCACGCAGACGCCGGGTCAACTGCTCCAGCACCGCTTGCTCCGGCAGTTGCTCTTCGCCAATTTCCAGGGTCAAGCGCGACCCGAGGTTGGAATGCGCCCGCAGGATCTCAAAGATCTTGTTCAGCGCCTGCGGATCGGCCAAGGTCGCCGAAGACAGGTTCAACGCCAGGGATTGCTCATGCCCGGCCATTTGCCTGAGCACTTGTTCGAGCATCAAACGATCCAGGCGCGCGGTCCAGCCGAAGCGCTCCAACCAGGGCAGGAAACGCCCGGCAGGGATGGTCTGGCCCTGCTCGTCGAGCAACCGCGACAGCACTTTGTAATGCAACACCACCTGGGTGTCCCGGGCGGCCACCACCGGCTGGAAGTACAGCTCGAAGCGCTGATGATTCAAGGCCTGGTCGAGCAGCGTGTGCCAGGCATGGTGATCGTCACCGACGCTGGCCACCGCGCTGTGATCCAGGCAGGCCCAACCCGGTTCGCCCTGGCTTTCGGCCTGGGCCAGGGCCTGGTCACCGAGCTGCAGCACCGCTTGCGGCGAGTCGCCATGGACGAACGGCGCCAGCCCGATGGAGGCCACCGACGCCACATCCGTCGCACCGGTCGCATGCAGGCTCGCCAATGCAGCCTCAAGGTTCTGCGCCAGTTGCAGCGCTTCCTCGCGCACCAGCCCAGGTGCCAACACCGCAAACTCCCCACCGCGAATACGCGTGACCAAGTTGTGGGTTTCCGGATACCGCGCACATTCACGCAGCAATTGCTCACCCACGGCCTGGAGCAACTGGTCGGTGCGCTGCCCGCCCAACCGCTGGTTCAAACCGGCCAGGTCCTTGACCCGCAACAACAGCAGATAACCGGAACTGGCCTGCTCCGGGTTGCTCACCCGGGCATTGAGCTGCATTTCGAAATAACGCCGGTTGGCCAGGCCCGTGAGGTTGTCCTGGTAGGACTCGACCCGCAGTTTCTCGCTGCGCTCGGCCTGCTCCTGGAACAGCGCCTTGAGCTTCTCGACCATCTGGTTCATCGCCTGCACCACCCGGCGCAGTTCAGGCGTGCGCGGCAGCTCCGGCAGGCTCAGGAATTCGCGACGGGCAATGGCATGGGACTGATGCACCATGTAGTCCAGCGGCTTGAGCTGGCGACGCAGCAGCAAGGCCCCCAGCACCGCGCTCACGGCGCCACACAGCAAAAGCCAACCCAGGCTGCCCAAGGCGCTCTGCCACAGCTTGGCGAGGGCGAACATCGGGTGGCTGACCACTTCAACCCGCGCCGCCTGTTCCCAGCCGCGGCTGACGATGGCATCGCCACCGGCCGGTTCCAGGCCGATCAGCTTGACGAACCATTGCGGCACGCTGCCGGCGTCCGGCGTGCCGGTGCGCTCGACGAGGGTCCTGTCGGTGGCCACGTCGACCACGCGGATGCTGGCGTAGTAGCCGCTGTCGAAGATCGAGCTGACCATCAGCTCCACCATCGCCGGGTCGTCGATGTTCGGCGTCAGCGACAGGGCCAGCGCCGTGGCCGCATCCTGGGCGTGGGAGCGCAACTGGTTGACGTACTGGGCCCGCGAGCTCTCCAGGCTGACCATGAAGCTGCCGCTGAAGGCAACCACCAGGAACAGACAGATAGCGATCAACAGCTGTTTGAACAAGGACATCTGAGCGCGCGCTCCTAGTTAGTCGTCTCGACCGGAAAACCTTCGGCCTGCATTTTTTTCAACACATCCTGCCACCGGGACAGGCGCTTGGTGTCACCCACTTTCTTGTTGCCCTTGGCGCCCGGCAGCCACAGCCCTTCGGCATTGAAAGAGTAGACCGGGAGCAAGTCGGTTCGCTGGCTGGCCGGCAGGATGCCGTCGATCAGGCTGTCGAGTACCAGCGGCATCGCCTCGGGCGTGGCGTAGTAGGTGAGCACCATGTGCGCACGGTTCTGCCGCAAGGCCTTGACGTAGGTGATGCGCAGCTTGTCACTGGACACCCCGAGATGACGCAGGCTGAAGTACTTGGCGATGGCGTAGTCTTCGCAATCACCGGCGCCCTTCCACAGGGCCTGGATCGGGGTTTCCCAGTAGTCGACTTCACGCCACAGGTCGATGTCTTCCACGTAGCGCACCTGTTTGTTGAAAAACAGGTTCACCACCTTGAGCTGTTCGAGTTCCGGAATCTGTTTCTGGGTCGCCAACAGCTGCTGCCATGCGTCGATCCGTTGCTGACCTTCGCCCAAGGGACCATATAACGCTTGCGCCCGCCGGCTGATCTGCGCAAAGTCCCAGTCGGCCTGCAGGCCGCCCAGCATCAGGCCGGCCAGCAACAATGCCGAACATAGCCAGCGCAAGGACCTGAGGACAGGGAACGGTGCAGCCAAGGGAAATACGTCCGAAAAGGGTCGTTGGAAATTCGTTGGATGGTGACGCCTGGCCCACTAAAAGACAATGGCAAGGTGCAATCACCACAGGCAGACTAAACTTTAGTTCAGGAACCTCCGGTCGAGAGACTTTGACGGCTCACCAACCTGTAACTAACGTGAGCCTGGATCCAATTTTTACTACCAATCAGGGTGCGTTGTCGTGACACAGAAGCCCAAACCGCTCAGCACTATCCAGATCAACGGCCCCATTCCCGCTGACCAGGCACGCTCGATCATCGAAGAGTCTCTGCGCGAGGCCATCCTCGATGGACGCTTGCCTTGCGGTACCGCCCTGCGCCAGCAGGAACTGGCCGACCTGTTCGGCGTGAGCCGCATGCCGGTGCGCGAGGCGTTGCGCCAGCTCGAAGCGCAGTCACTGCTCAATGTGGTTCAGCACAAGGGCGCCGTCGTGGCACCGTTGATCACCAACAATGCGGTAGAAACCTATGCCCTGCGTTCGGTCCTGGAATCGTTCGCCTTGCGCCTGTCCATCCCCTTGCTCGATGACAGCGACCTGGCAATGGCCGCCCAGTACATCGAACAGCTGGAAACGGAAACCGAACACGCAGAGATCGGCAAGCTCAACCGGCTGTTCCACATGTCGCTTTATCACAAGGCCCCCAACAGCAAGTTGCTGGACCTGATCGAGCGCGAGCTCAATGAAGAAGAGCGCTTCCTGCGCTTTCATCTGTCGTCCATGGGCCTGGGCAAGTTGAGCCAGGACGATCATCGCGCGCTGCTCGAGGCCGCGCGAGCCAAAGACATCGATAAAGCGATCGTATTGCTGGAACTGCACCTGGAAAAAGCCTCTGTCACCATGCGCCGGTACTTGGAACAGTTGTCGAAGCTGTGATCCCACGTCGGCGCTCCGTCCGGCGTAAAAATTTCTTACATATCCTTCCGACTCACTTGTCGCCTGCGCGGCGCGGCCTGGCCGTGGCCGCGACTCGCCGTCCCATCAGTTCAATGGCACTGCCATCGATTTGGGCTCACTCTTGCGCTTGTCGATTCAAAACAGACCTGAAGAAGTCAACGCCTGGCTGAGGCCAGACGAATCGAAGCCAATACGCAAGGAGCGTCGTCCAACCGGCGGGATGATCGGATGTCCGACCGACGTCCTGCCCATAACATAAAAGTTATTAACTCCCCGATCCCTGAAGTGCTCCGAGTGAGGCATTCACTCGAACTATTCGATTCTGATACTCGCAAATCGGAAGGAGCTTCTTCGCCCAAATAAAACTTATATAAAAAGTTTTAAAAGCCCTCTTCGCGCCCAATAAAACATCAACTTTAAATAATTAAAAAAATACTTGCCTACAACTTGTTTCATGCATTAGCTTTTTATTCGTCGCGTTACTTGCGACCCTTTCGCTTTTTGACAAACCCTTTAAACACAGGCAACACAAGCCCACAACACGTACTGAAAGCGAACACTTAAGCCACTTGGGTAATTCATGGATTCCGGTTCAGGCACCCGCTCGCCTTAATTAAACAACGAGCAACCTTCCGGACAAAACATCATTGATGAGGACGTTCCGATGCAGCCATCCAAAGAACAACTATCCCTGAAAAAACACGAACTTGGCCAACACCCGGTTTTTTCCGAGATTACATCAATCGATCTGTTACGCCGCTTTATGGAAAGCCATGTCTTTGCCGTCTGGGACTTCATGTCGCTGACCAAGCGGCTGCAACGCGAACTCACCTGCGTCCACCTGCCCTGGCTGCCGCCGGCCGACCCGCACGCGGCACGCTTGATCAATGAAATCGTACTGGGAGAAGAGTCGGATGACCGCCCCGGCGCAGGCTATTGCAGCCACTTCGAACTGTACCTGGACGCCATGCGGGAAATCGGTGCCGATACCCGCGCGATCGAGCAATTCATCACCCTGCAACAGGAAGGCGTCAGCCCCGAGACGGCGCTGGACAGCGTGGAGGTCGAACCGGCGGCGGCGCGGTTTGTCCGCCAGACCTTGCACACCGCTCTGCACGCACCGGCCCACAGTGTGGCCGCCGCCTTCGTGCACGGTCGCGAGAGTGTCATCCCGCAGATGTTCCAGCGCATGCTCGACGCTTGGGGCATTGGCCTGGATCAGGCGCCGACCTTTCGTTATTACCTGCAACGGCACATCGAAGTCGATTCCGAAGACCATGGCCCGGCGGCAGAAAAGTTGTTGGCCCGGCTGATCGATGGCGACCCACAGCGCGAAACCGAAGTCCTGGTCGCCGCGCTCGCCGCTGTCCACAGCCGCGCGGCCCTGTGGGATGGCCTGCGCCAGAGCATGACCCAGCCGGTTGCACAGGTGATGCCATGAACGCTGTCGAATACCAATCCTTCGCCGACGCCTGGGAAAGTCGCGCCACGATCCGTACCCGGCCACGGCGGCGGGTCGAAAACGACGACAAGCTGATCTTCCCCATGAGCCGCCAACCGCTGGTGCACAGCCAGACCTTCCTCAGCCACTGCCCGCAATTGCGCGACTTTGTGCTGGTGCAGAGCCTCTACAAGTTCATCAACGACGTGGTGATTTTCGAGACCGAACTGGTGGACCACACCGCCCGCCGCATTGCCAAGAACCGCTTCGGCATCGAATTCCCGTTCGCCTGCCGCTACGACGCGATGACCGTGGTGGTGGACGAGGATTATCACGCGCTGGTGGCGATGGACTTCATGCAGCAGACCATCGACATGACCGGCATCGCACCGATCCCGTTGCCGGGGCAGATCGAACTCAGCCGCGCGATACCGGCGACCCTGGCCCAGGCGCCGGAACATTTGCTCAGCGCCGTGGAGCTGATCTGCATCGCCATTGCCGAGAACACCGTCACTAACGAAGTGGCGGCCTTCGCCCGGGACGACTCGGTCAAGGCCTCGATCAAGGGACTGATGGCCGATCACTTGCTCGACGAGGGCCGCCACTCCGGTTTCTGGACGCGACTGGTGCAGATCTACTGGCGCACCGCGCCCGAAGAGGACCGCGCGGCGATTGCACGCTTGATGCCCGGGTTCGTCGTCCAGTACCTGGCGAGCGACCTGCAGCAAGCGTTCGACATCGAACTGATCGCGTACCTGCCCGTCGACGAATCGGTACGCCAATCGCTGCGTGAAGACGCCAGTGCGCTGGCCTACCCCATCAATCGTTTTCACCCGTTGGTGGGCAACATCACGCGTTTTTTCCGCAGCAGCTCGATGCTCGCGTCCCCCTGCGTACGCGACGCCCTCGCTGATTACCTGACTCCATGAGGACCTTTCGATGAAACGCCTCGAAATTGCAGTGCCTGGTACCAGCCAGGCCATGGCCGAACTGGCCCGCGAACTGGAGCTGCACGGCCACGGCATCGTGGATCGGCAATCGCCGGCCAACCACGGTATGGTCGACTTGTTGATCGACGACGGTACGACACCGCGGGCCATTGAAGCCCGCTCATGCCTCCAGGTGCGCGTGGTGCTACGCACGCTACCCGGCGAGGTATTGCCGCAACCGGTGGTGATATTTCGCGACGGCGCGCAGCGGCTGTTGTGCCAGGAGGTGATTGCGCCGCAAAGCGATGGCAACGGTCAGTCCCTGCGGTTGCGTACCCTGGCGACAGTGGTCGAGACCGGCGCACGGCTGGTCAGCCAGTTATCCCGGGATGACACCTGCTTCGATCACTGGCCGACGGTGCACGCTGACGCTGTCGAGCAGCCCCTGCTCGGGCTCGACGCGCTGGAGCCGCTGGCGTTCGAACACGGCCTCAATCGGCCGCCAGTACCGTGGCTACTCGCCGCCGCCGACATGCCGGTGATGCACAGCATCGAACAGCGCATGCTCGACGACGCGGCGCAACCAGCCCTGTGGGTCGATGGGCAATTCATCGACTACAAATCCTTGCGCCGCCTGGCGCTGGGGTTGCAACAGCCGATGTTGCAGAAGTTAAGCGGCGCGGCCAAGCGCCCCTTGGTGATCGGTGTCTGCCTGCCCAAGTCCGCGCACCTGTATGCGGCGATCCTGGCGGTGCTGGGCTGTGGGGCGGTGTACCTGCCGCTGGACCCACAGCATCCGGCGCAACGTCGGCGCTTCATCCTGGAAAATGCCCAGGCGGACCTGCTGCTGCACGACGGCGACAGCGACCTGGGCGACCTGTCGGTGCCAACGCTGAATGTCCATCAACTGCCATCGCCCAAGCCAGGCATCCCAGCCTCGTTGATTCGCCGCACAGTGGGCAGCGACGAACCGGCCGTGGCGATCTACACCTCTGGCACCACCGGCCAGCCAAAGGGCGTGTTGCTCAGCCACCGCAACCTCAGTCATTTCTGTGCCTGGTACGGCGACTACGTCGGGTTGCAGCGCGACAGCCGGGCGTTGCAGTTTTCCACCATCAACTTTGATGCGTCGCTGCTGGATATCCTGCCGACGTTCATCCACGGCGCCTTGCTGGTAGTGCCCAGCGAAGACCAGCGCCGCGATCCGCAGCAATTGGTCGCGTTGATTCACCAGCAGCACATCAGCCACGCCTTTCTGCCGCCTGCGCTGCTGAGCGTCATGCCCCTTGATGCACCGCTGGGCCTGGCGCACCTGATCACCGGTGGCGATGTCTGTGAACCGTTCGTGATCGAACAGCTCGCGCCACAATGCCAGTTCCACAACATCTACGGCCCGACCGAAACCACAGTGCTGGCGACCACACGACAGTTCGGCGTCGGCGACAACAACCGCAACCTCGGCGTGCCCATCGCCAATGGCCAGGTCTTGATCCTGGACGAACAGTTGCAGCCGGTTCCCCAAGGTGTGCCCGGCGAGCTGTACATCGCCGGCCCAGGCGTCGGGCTGGGTTATTTGAATGACCCGACACTGACCGCGACGCGCTACCTCGACCTGACACTGCCCACCGGGCAAGTGCTGCGGGTTTATCGCACGGGTGATATCGGCCAGTGGACCGACAACGGCATCGAACTGTGTGGCCGGCGCGATAACCAGGTGAAGATCCGCGGTTTTCGGGTCGAGCCCGAGGAGATCGAACACTGCCTGCGTGATAGCCAGTTGTTTCGCCAAGTGGCAGTGGGGGTCGATGAACGGCGGCGAATCCTGGCGTTCCTGGTTCATCCCGAGCACTCCGGCGACGCCCTCCAGGCGTTGCGCGATCACGTGCAGAACAGCTTGCCCAGCTACATGCACCCGGCCGCCTACGTCGAACTGCCGAGCCTGCCGTACACCAGCAACGGCAAGGTCGATCGCCGGGCCTTGCTCACCATGGCGGTGCAGGTGCAGGTCGATGGCCAACGCCGCCAGCCACAGAACGCCCTGGAGACGCAATTGCAGCAACTGTGGGCAGAGCTACTTGAACTACCCGTCGAGGACATCGCCACCGACGAAAGCTTCTTCAACCTCGGCGGGCATTCGATCCTGCTGTCGCGACTGTTGTTGAGCATCCGCCAGGTGTTCGGCCGCAGCCTGTCGATCAACCGCTTTATCGAAGCGCCGACGCTGATGACCTTGGCCAAGTTGCTGGACGATCCTGATCAAAACAGTGCCTCGATCCTCAGCCCCCAAGCCTTCATCGATGCCGAGGCCGAACTCAACCTCGATCCGCTGCCCATCAGCCAATGCGGCGATGTGCACAAAGTGGTGGTGACTGGCGCCAACAGCTTTCTCGGCGTGCACATCGTCGAGGCACTGCTGGCCTGGGGCGCCACCGAAGTCGCGTGCCTGGTGCGTGCGAGCGCTGAACAAAGCGCGGCCGAGCGCTTCTCCCAGGCCCTGCGGGACAATCACCTGACCCACCTGGACCTGGACCGCGTCAGTGTGTACGCCGCCGACATCACCCAACCGCAATTGGGTCTGCCAGACGACGTCTACACCCGCATAGACCGCACCTTCGGCGCGCTGGTGCACAACGCCGCCCACGTCAACCATGTGCTCGACTACGAGTCCCTGGCGCAGGACAACGTGGAGCCGATCTTCGAGTGCCTGCGCCTGTGTGAAGGGCGCAGCAAGAAGATCTTCAACTTCGTCTCCACGCTGTCCGCCTCCAGTGCCCTGGATGCTGACGGCCAGGTGCTGGAACAGCCGGCCGCCGAGACGCCGCCGATCTACATCAAGAACGGCTACAACCTGTCCAAATGGGTCGGCGAACGGATCCTGCAGCGGGCTCGTGATCGCGGGGTGTGGGTCAACCTGTTCCGCCCCGGCAACATCAGTTTCAACAGCCTGACCGGGGTCTGCCAGCCCCACAAGAATCGCTTGATGCTGATGCTCAAGGGCTCGATCCAGCTCGGCCAGGTGCCAGACCTGTCACTCAATTTCGACCTGATGCCGGTGGATTTCCTGGCCCGCTTCATCGCCTTCCACGCCAGCCGTTACCAGCCGACGCAAGCGGTGTTCAACCTGCACAACCCACAGCCTTTGAGCTGGGACGCTTATGTCGCCTCGTTTCGCGACAGCGGCCGGGAGTTTTCGTTGGTCAGCGTCGCCGAGTGGCAACGGCAATTGGCGCGGGTCGATGCCGACAACGCGTTGTTTGGCGTGCTGGGTTTCTACCTCAACGGCTTCGAGGAGGACATCGGCGACATCTCGCTGATCAGCCACGACAACGCCCGCGCCGGCGTGCGGCAGATGGGCGCCAGCTACCCGGAAAAGTCCCCGGCCCTGCTGCGTCGCGGCGCCGAGTACCTCAAGGCCATCGACTTCATCTGAAACACCCTCAACCCAAAGCAAGGAGCAAGACCATGAGTGCATTTCAACCCGACACCCTGATCAAAAACCCCCAAGCCTGCCAGGTCGAAACCTCGGTGGAGGTCGCGGCCGACGCGGCACGCGTCTGGAACGTGGTAGGTGATTTTGGCGGATTCAACCATTTCATTCCGGCACTGGAACACATCGAAATGACCGGCGAGGGCGTGAGGTCCCTGCGCAAGAAATTCTTCCGCGATGGGCAGAACCTGGTGGTGGAACAGCTCAACAGCCGTGACGACCAGGCCATGCACATGACCTGGACGCTGATCTACAACACCCTGGGCATCGACAACCTGTGGGCGGCCATGCGCGTCGAACCCCTGGCGGACAACCGCTGCCGCGCCACCTGGACCATCATCGCCGACCACACCGATGCCCACACGCCGTCAGGCTTCAGGGATTTCCTCCAGGGCTTCGCCGATGAGGCGATGGGGAATGTGCAGGAGATGTTCGCCTAAGGCACAGCCCTTCCCCGATGTGGGGCTAATGCTGTTCACTCAAGGCAATCGACAAACC
>NZ_JBAMDJ010000072.1:0-14966 GCF_036961705.1 Pseudomonas sp. 3JA | reverse complement strand
CAGAGGCTCAAGCGCATCGACAGATCCACTGCCTTCACATCCTTGGTCATCGCGCCGATCGAGATGTAGTCCACCCCGGTCTCGGCAATCGGGCGCAACGTGCTTTCGTTGATCCCGCCGCTGGCTTCCAGCTTCGCCTTGCCGCCATTGAGGCGTACGGCTTCACGCATGTCGTCCAGGCTCAGTTCGTCGAGCATGATGATGTCGGCGTCGGCCGCAAGCGCTTCTTTCAATTCCGCCAGGCTTTCCACTTCGACTTCCACCGGTTTGCCCGGTGCGATCTTGTGGGCGGCAGCGATGGCCTGGGCGATCCCGCCGCAGGCAGCGATGTGGTTTTCCTTGATCAGGAACGCATCGTACAGGCCGATGCGGTGGTTATGGCAGCCACCGCAGGTGACCGCGTACTTCTGGGCCAGGCGCAGGCCGGGCAGGGTCTTGCGGGTGTCCAGCAGCTTGACCTGCGTGCCTGCGACAAAGTCGGCCAGGTAACGGGCCCGCGTGGCGACGCCCGAGAGCATTTGCAGGAAGTTCAGCGCGCTGCGTTCGCCGGTCAGCAGCGAGCGGGCCGGGCCTTCCAGGTGGAACAGCACTTGATCGGGGTTGACCCGGTCGCCGTCGTGCACTTGCCAATGTACCGCGACACGCGGGTCCAGTTGCCGGAACACGGCATCGACCCAGGCCGTGCCACTGATGATTGCCGCGTCGCGGGTGATGATGGTGGCCTTGGCCAGGCGTTCGGCGGGGATCAGTTGCGCGGTGATGTCGCCGCTGCCGATGTCTTCAAGCAACGCACGGCGCACGTTGGCTTCGATTTCGGCGGTCAGATCGGCGAGGCGTAGATTCGGCATAACGGGCTCCACAAACAAAGTGGCCTGATTATAGGGTGTCGAAACCTGCATTTGGTCGCGTCCTCGCAACATTTCCTTATTTCCCAGGTCACTTATTGCGCCGTATTTCGAGATGGATCACAGAGTGTGCTGGTACGACAGGGCTGTTTTACCCGATAATCCGCCTTTCGATTGACGTCATAGCTTTGACGTTGCGAGCCGCAGAAAGCCGTTTCAGGAGGCCAGGATGCACAACGACGGGAATGTAGTGCCTTTGCACAAGGTCGCTACCGATCAGGCGAGCCCATCGCCGCTCGCCCGCCTGCCTGTGATTCTGCTTCAGGTTCGCGACAAGGCCGCCCAGCAGTTGCGCCTGGGCTTGCTGGGGTTGTTCGATAATGCCGACGACACCTTGTTTGAAATGGCCGACCGGGCGCGCGACGACGTCGAGCAGAACCTGTACTTCGAGGCCATGCGGGACTTGCGCCTGAAGCGTAAAAGCATCGAGCGTGAATTCATCGAGCAGTTTTTCGAGACCTTCGTCAGCCTCGTCCAATACGACCTGACCCACGCCAGCTTGGCGCCGAACCTGGCGCCAGACAGCCAAATACAGCGCTCCCAGGACGACCTTGAGCGGCATCTGGCGGTCGAGGCGATGGTCACTCGGGTGCTCAGGCGCGATGGCGTGTCGCTGGAACAACTGACGGCCCGGCTCAGTGTGCTGCTGGCCCGACCGCTGGCCAATCAGCACAATCCCCTGAGCCCGGCATTGCTGTGCGAGAAGTTCCTGCAGGCCGGGCGCAACCTGGGCGTGGGAATCAAGGTCAAGCTGATCCTGCTCAAGCTGTTCGAGCGTTATGTGCTCAGCGATTGCGACCAACTCTATACCGAGGCCAACCAGTTGCTGGCCGCCACCGGCATCCTGCCAGAGCTCAAGGTCACGCTGGCGCGCCGGGCGTCGGATCGCACCGAGGATAACCCCAGGCCCAACGCCGAGATAGCTGCCAAGCCCAGCGATGCCGAGGTGGATGACAGCGTGCAGGAAGTGTTTGCCGCCTTGCAGAAACTGTTGATGCAGGTGCGTGGCACTGTGGCGCCGACCTTGGAGCTCAGCGCGCCGCCCCAGCCGATTTCTACCCGTGACCTGCTGCGGCTGCTCTCTCATTTACAGCAATACGTGCCAGCGCCTGCCGTTCACGACGAGTTCGATTTGCGTAGCCAGCTCGAACAACTGTTGACCCGGGTCAGCGTCAGGAGTGGCAAGTCTCGCGTGGTCGAAGGCGCCGATGAAGACGTGATCAACCTGATCTCGATGATGTTCGAATTCATCCTCGATGATCACAACCTGCCAGACTCTTTCAAGGCCCTGATCGGCCGCCTGCAAATCCCGATGCTCAAGGTCGCGGTGCAGGACAAGAGTTTCTTCAGCCGCGGCAATCATCCGGCCCGGCGACTGCTTAACGAAATCGCGGCTGCGGCCATGGGCTGGGGTGATTGCGACGATCATCAGCGCGACAGCCTCTACCTGCGCATCGAGCAGGTGGTGCAGCGCTTATTGAATGATTTTGTCGATGACCCGGCGATTTTCTCCGAGTTGCTGGCCGACTTCCTGGCCTTCACCAGTGACGAGCGGCGCCGCAGTGAACTGCTCGAACAGCGCATCCGCGATGCCGAAGAAGGCCGGGCCAAGGCCGAACTGGCGCGCCAGCGCGTCGAAGGGGCGCTGAACCAGGTGATGTTGGGCAAAGTCCTGCCACAAGCGGTGGTGGAGTTCGTGCAACACGCCTGGAGCCAGGTGTTGCTGCTGACGTGCTTCAAGCATGGCAAGTATTCCGCCGAGTGGCAGGCCGACGTCTTGACCCTGGAGCAATTGATCTGGAGCGTCCAGCCTCATGATGAACCCGATGCCGGCCTGCGTTTGCTGGCGATAGTGCCCGAACTGCTCAAGGCCCTGCGTGAAGGCTTGAGTCGCTCAGCGTTCGATCCGTTCGCCACCAGCGAATTTTTCAGTGAGCTGGAAGCCCTGCATGTGCAGGCGCTCGAGCGCACCGGCCAAGCGACGGAACAGGCCGAGTCGTTCACTTCACCGGTCATGGTCGAGGTGCTGGAGAAAATCGTCTTGCGGCCCCCTCAAAAGTCGGCGGGGGAGAGCGTGGCGGTGCATTTGCCGGCCGATGACGTGGGTCTGCTGCAGGTCGACCAGTTGCACCTGGGAAGCTGGGTCGAGTTCCAGGAGGACGATGACAACACCCTGCGTTGCAAGCTGGCGGCGATCATCGAGGCCACCGGCAAATACGTCTTCGTCAATCGCACTGGCCTCAAGGTGCTGGAGCACAGCCGCACCAGCCTGGCCCTGGAGTTTCGCCGTGGCGCGGCGCGGCTGCTGGACGACACCCTGTTGTTCGACCGCGCGCTGGAGTCGGTGCTGGGCAATCTGCGTCAGCTCAATCGCGGCAAGTGATCGCGCGGCCCGGTCCGATCACGGCATACTGGCGGCATTCACCGTCGTCATCGAAGGAACCTGTATGCAGTTGGACTCCGCGAGCGGTTGGTGCGAGGGGGTGCGTCATTGCCCATCGCCCAACTTCAATGCGCGCCCCGAGGGCGAAATCTCCCTACTGGTGATCCACAACATCAGCCTGCCACCGGCACAATTCGCCACGGGCAAGGTGCAGGAATTCTTCCAGAATCGTCTGGATGTCACGGAACATCCCTACTTTGCCGGTATCGCCGACCTGCGGGTTTCTGCACATTTCCTGATCGAGCGTGACGGCGCCGTGACCCAATTTGTCTCTTGTCTGGATCGCGCGTGGCATGCGGGGGTCTCGTGCTTCGAGGGGCGTGAGGCCTGTAATGATTTTTCCCTGGGCATCGAGCTCGAAGGCACGGATGATCTGCCGTTCACCGACGCGCAATATGTCGCATTGGTGGACCTGACCCGGCAGTTGCAAGCGGCGTTCAGGGCGATCACTGTGCAGCGTATCTGCGGGCACAGCGACATCGCCCCGGGGCGCAAGACCGATCCGGGACCGGCATTCGACTGGGTGCGCTATCGCGCGGCCCTGACAGAAGGGGAAGGACAATGAGTTTTCTGGTGTTGCTGCTGGCCGTCTGGATCGAGAAGTTCTCGGCCTTGCGCCAGCGGGTCCAGCGTGACGGCGGTTGGCTGCATGAGCTGAACAAGCTCGAGGCGAGCCCACGTTGGGTCAACCGACCCTGGCTGGTGCTGACGGTGATGGTTTTGCTACCCGTGGCGCTGCTGGCGTTGCTGCTCTGGGTGCTGGAGCCGGTGGCCTACGGTCTGTTGGCGCTGCCAGTGCATTTGCTGGTGGTGATTTACAGCCTGGGGCGCGGTGATCTGCTGGCCGGCCTCGGGCCGTTTCGCGATGCGTGGCGTCGGGAAGACCTGCAAGCGGCGGCCCATGTCGCCAAGCGCGACCTGGACATTGAAGCCAATGACGGTGAGCAGTTGCTGGAGCGTGTCCAGGGGCATTTGTTGTGGCAGGCCTACCAGAGCTTCTTTGCGGTGATTTTCTGGTACTTCGTGTTGGGCCCGGTCGCGGCCTTGAGCTATCGACTGCTGGCGCTGGCCGCCGAGCACAGCCAGAACCCCGGTGTGGCCGAGCGGGCCGCACAAATGCGCCATGCCTTCGATTGGGTGCCGGTGCGGTTGCTGGCGGCAAGCTTCGCCCTGGTGGGGAATTTTGTCGCGGTCAGCCGGGTCATGTTGCATGAACTGCTGAACTGGAACATCAGCGCCGCCGACCTTATCGACAAGGTCGGCCTGGTGGCAGGCGAGATCCCCCGGCCCGTCGCCGGACCGGACGGCATCAACAGCCTGGACCGTCTCTGGGAACTGCTGCTGCGTGCGGCGGTGCTCTGGTATGCCGGGTTTGCGTTGTGGACGGTGTTGGCCTGATCAACGTAAGTAGGGCTGTGGCTAGGCGCTTTTGTGGCGAGGGAGCTTGCTCCCGCTCGGTTGCGCAGCAACCGAAAACCTGGGCAAGCGATTTTCCTGAAGGCACTCGGAGGCCTGCTTCGCAGGCCAGCGGGAGCAAGCTCCCTCGCCACAAGGGACTGAGTCACGACCAGGCTCGTTAACCTTAAGTTACAAATCTCCCCGCCGATTTAGGCTATACAAGAGCAGCGCCCGAATAGTGGCTTTCTGCTGTCTCTGTGCGCCTGCCTATAAAAATAAAAACCTACCGGGAGACTTCCTTGTGAAGAGTTTGCTCTGGCCCGCCGTCGCGCTGATGAACCGCCTGAGCTTCGGTATGAAGTTCAGCCTGATCAGCGTGCTGTTCCTGCTGCCGATGCTGGTGACCAACTTCTTTCTGGTGCGCGATTCCTATCGGGAATTCCAGGGCACGCAAGTGGAGCTGCAAAGCCTCGACCTGCTGGGCAGCAGCCTGGTCCTGCGGCGGGACCTGGAAACCCTCAATAACCTGGTGCAGATCAACGCCAGCCTGGGCCAGTCCGGCAAGGCCGGTGATGTCGAAGCGAAGATCGGCAGCCTGGAACAACAGGTCCTCGCGCGGCTGCAAGGCATGACCCCCGTGGTCATCGAGCCTGAACAGATCAGTGCCTTCGAGGCCAAGCGCGATGAGATGATCGGTGCTTTCAAGGCCCAACAGGCCGAAAGCTCCCTGCAGAGCAAAAGTGCGCTGATCGGCAAGTTGCTCAACAGCGCCCAGATGTTCAGCCAGATCATCGCCAGCCAGGCGGGGCTGAGTCGCGATAACCAGAGCGATATCCGCCAGCTCAGCGAGTTGATTATCGGCACGACCCCCAAGGTCACCCAGATCCTCGGCGAAGGCCGGGCGCTGGGCGCATCCTCGTTGGGGCTGGGGTTTCTCAATTCGGCGTCGAGCACCCGCTTCGACGAGTTGCTGGCGCAGATCGAAAAGCTCCAGGGTGAATATGACTTGAAACTGCAGGATGCCTTGGGCTCCAGCAAGGCCGCCGGGCAGGCCCTTGCCGATCAGGCCAATGGCAGCAAGAGCACCCTCAAGAAGGCCAGTGAACTGATTGAAGAGCAGGTGGTGATGGCTGACACTCTCGATGCGCCATGGCCGGCATTTTATGAGCACTTCAGTGGCCTGATGGAGCAGACCTACCGGCTGAACGAGGCGACCCAGGGCTTCCTGGGGGTGCAGTTGCAGCAGCGTCTGGAGCAGAACCGCAGCCACATGGTGCTGCAAGCCGTGGCGCTGGTGCTGGTGTTCCTGTTGATTTTTTACCTGTACGCCGGGTTCTACGCCTCGACCCGTACCACGCTCCAGCATCTGGGCCAGATGATGGACAAGGTGGCGGCGGGGGATATGACGGTCAATTTTGTTGCCCGCAGCAAGGATGAGCTGGGCGAATTGGGTGAAGTGTTCAACGGTACGGTGGCGAAGATCCATGACCTGATCGAACAGGTCGGCCGTACCGTTGCCGAAGTCGAACGCCAGGCCGGGCAGGTGGAAACGGTATCGGCCCGGAGCAACCAGGCCGTCGCCGGCCAGCGCACCCAGATCGAACTGGTGGCGACGGCGATGAACCAGATGTCGGCCACGGCCCAGGAAGTGGCCCGCAGTGCCGCTGCTGCGGTGAGCAGTGCCCACAGCGTGAACGACGAGACCCTCAGCGGGCGTGGGCTGGTGGAGTCCCAGCAGGGCAGCATCGCCCGCTTGGCCAGTGAGATCGATCAGTCGGTGCAGGTGATCAACCAACTGGCGACCGACAGCCAGGCCATCAGCCGCGTGCTGGATGTGATCAAGAGCATCGCCGAGCAGACCAATCTGCTGGCCCTCAATGCCGCCATTGAAGCAGCCCGGGCCGGTGAGCAGGGGCGCGGTTTTGCGGTGGTGGCCGATGAAGTGCGGACCCTGGCCAAGCGAACCCAGCAATCGACCGAAGAAATCGAAGCGATGATCACCCGCCTGCACGGTGGTGTCGGCGCTGCGGTCAAGGCGATGGGCACCAGCCATGAGATGGCCAACGGCACGGTCAGCCAATCGGAAAAGGTCCAGCAGGCCCTGGAAAATATCCTTGGTGCCGTCGGTATGATCGTCGATCAGAACCAGCAGATCGCCGCCGCGGTAGAGCAGCAGACGGCGGTGGCCCATGACATCGACCAGAACATCGTCGAGATCAACCGCGCCGGCGAACGCACGGCTGAAGGTGCGCACCAGACCGAAAACGCCAGCCGTGAGCTGTCTGCCCAGGTGGTGCAGCTCAAGCAGTTGATCAATGCGTTTCGGGTGTGATTGCTAAGTCCGCCGCAGATGATCCTACCAACCAAACAAATCGCGGGCGTTGGTGGTGCTGGCCTCAGCCAGTTGTTCTGGTCGGACGATCATGATCTGCGCCAACGCCTCGCAAATCGCCGGCAAATGCGCCGGGCTGTTGCGCTGCCCCGGGAACATCGCCGGGGCCATGTCCGGGGAATCGGTTTCCAGCACCACCGCATCCAGCGGCAATTTCGCCAGCACCCGGTGCATGCGCAGGGCCTGGGGCCAGGTCGCGGCGCCGCCCAGGCCGAGCTTGAAGCCGAGCTTGATGTACTCGCGGGCCTCCTCAAGGCTGCCGGCGAACGCGTGGATGATCCCCGTGCGTTTCAGGCCGAAGCGCTTGAGGGTCGCGATCACGGCGGCATGGCTGCGGCGCACGTGGATCAGTGCCGGCAGTTCGAATTCCGCGGCCAGCTGTAGTTGCGCCTCGAACAGCGTTTGTTGGCGCTCACGGTCGAGGGTTTCGATGTAGTAGTCGAGGCCGATTTCCCCCACGGCACACAATTGCCGATGCCCGGCCAGGCGGCTCAGCCACTCGCGCAGTAGCGCCACGTCGTCGGGGCGGTGCTGATCAAGATACACCGGGTGCAGGCCCAGGGCGGCATGCAGGTCCGGGTCGCTTTGCACCAGGTCCCAGACCCGCTGCCAGTTGTCCCGGTAAACGCCCAGTACCACCATTTGCCGCACGCCCAAGGCGCGGCTTTCGGCCAGCAGGGCCGGGCGGTCCGCGTCAAAATCTGGAAAATCCAGGTGGGTGTGGGTATCGATCAACTCCATGCATCAATCCTGAAGAAGCTTCAGCCCTGGTGAATACGCTGCTTGAACGTCCGCGCGATGGCCTGCACGCCTGGCTGGTAATCATCGTTTTCGATGGCTGCCAGCGCCAGTTCCAAGGCCTTGTCGGCGATCAGTTGATGTTGTTGGGACATGGCGTTGACCGGCAGCGGCAGGAAGTCCAGCAACTGCGTGTCACCGAACGTGCCCAGGCGCAGCGGCCGCGACTTGAGCGGGAAGTCGTGCAGGGCGTCGAACACCCCTTGCAGCAGTACATAGGAGGTAGTGATCAACGCATCGGGCAAATGCCCCAGGCGCGCGAGCATTTCATCCATCAACTGACGGCCGCATTCACGGCTGAACGATTCGCCGTGCTCGATCAGCACCTGGCCTTCGAAACCGGCCAACGCCTCGTTGAAACCAGCGGTCCGTTCTTGGCTGATGCTCAGCTCGGGGCGGGCACTGATCAGCGCGATTTGTCGCGGATGGGTTTCCAGCAGGCTGCGCGTCAGTTGCAGGCTGGCCTGGCGATCATCGCTGATCACCGAGCAGAACCGCGCAGGGTCCATGACCCGGTCGATGGCGATGATCGGAATGCCCTTGGCCTGCAACTGCAGGTAGCTGTCGTCGCCGGCCGGCAGGCAACTGGCGACGATCAGTGCATCGCAGCGCCGGGCGCGGAACAACTGCAGGAGTTGCCGTTCGCTGTCAGGTGCGTCGTCGGAACTGGCGATCAGCAACTGATAGCCCCGCGCCCGCGCCCCCTGCTCCAGCAGCTTGGCGATGCGTGCGTAACTGGGGTTTTCCAGGTCAGGCAGGATGAAGCCCAGGGTACGGGTGTGGCGGCTGCGCAGCCCGGCGGCCTGGGGATTGGGCGTGAAGCCGTGTTCCTGGACCACCGCCCGCACCCGTTCGACGGTGGCGCTGCTGATGCGTTGCTGTTCGGCCTTGCCGTTGATGACATAGCTGGCGGTGGTCACGGACACACCGGCCAGTTGGGCAATATCACTGAGTTTCAACCCGGTTTTCCTTGTTTTTTCGAGTTAGCCCCGACGATAAGGGCCATCCTACCCGATTCAAGCTGACGGTCACCGTTCACGCGCTTACGACAAGTTGCACTTCAAGGATGAGAGATTATCGAGTAACGTGCCAATCTTTCTAGATTAAACGTTTCAGCAAGCGTATTTTCAAGGCTAGCAGGATTTTTGGCCCTTCTGCCGCGATCACGCCAAAAATCATCCTGCAACGCTAAGCTGATTCATTCAAAACAATACCTGGCGCCAACCGGACGCCAAAAAGGAGAAAGCATGCTCGAGCTCACTCTAGAGCAGATATCCATGGCTCAGACGGCTGTGGATAAAGACGCTGCACTGCAACTGCTCGCCGACAAACTGGTGGCCGATGGCTTGGTGGCTGAGGGTTACCTCGCCGGCTTGCAGGCTCGCGAAGCCCAGGGCTCGACCTTTCTTGGCCAAGGTATTGCCATCCCCCACGGCACCCCGCAGACCCGCGACCTGGTGCATTCGACCGGCGTGCGCCTGCTGCAATTCCCTGAGGGCGTGGATTGGGGCGATGGTCAGATCGTCTACCTGGCGATCGGCATCGCGGCCAAGTCCGACGAACACCTGCGCCTGCTGCAACTGCTGACCCGCGCCCTCGGCGAGACTGACCTGGGCCAGGCTCTGCGCCGGGCCGGTTCCGCCGAAGCGTTGCTGAAGCTGCTGCAAGGCGCACCGCAGGAACTGGCCCTGGATGCCCAGATGATCGGCCTCGGTGTGTCGGCTGACGATTTTGAAGAGCTGGTATGGCGCGGCGCGCGGCTGTTGCGTCAAGCCGATTGCGTGAGCAATGGCTTTGCCGGCGTGTTGCAGCAAGTCGATGCGCTACCCCTGGGCGATGGCTTGTGGTGGCTGCACAGCGAACAGACCGTCAAGCGTCCGGGCCTGGCGTTCGTCACGCCGGACAAGCCCATCCGTTACCTGGGCCAACCGTTGAGCGGGCTGTTCTGCCTCGCCAGCCTCGGCGAAGCCCACCAGGCCTTGCTGGAAAGGCTCTGCGCCTTGCTGATCGAAGGCCGCGGTCACGAGCTCGGTCGCGCCACCAGCAGCCGCAAGGTGCTGGAAGTGCTCGGCGGTGAACTGCCCGCCGACTGGCCCAGCGCGCGCATCGGCCTGGCCAATGCCCATGGCCTGCATGCACGCCCGGCGAAGATCCTCGCCCAGTTGGCGAAAAGCTTCGAAGGCGAAATCCGTGTGCGCATCGTCGACGGCCAGGACAGCGCCGTGTCGGCCAAGAGCCTGAGCAAGCTGTTGAGCCTGGGTGCCCGTCGCGGCCAGGTCCTGGAGTTCATCGCCGAGCCGAGCATTGCCAACGACGCGTTGCCGGCACTGCTGGCCGCCATCGAAGAAGGCCTGGGCGAAGAGGTCGAACCGCTGCCGCCACCGAGTGCTCCACGGGAAACCGTGATGGCCGAGGTCGCGACCGTCATGCTGGCGCCCGAATCCGGCAGCCTGATCCAGGCCGTCGCCGCCGCCCCGGGCATCGCCATCGGCCCGGCCCACATCCAGGTATTGCAGGCCATCGACTATCCGCTGCGCGGTGAATCGGCGGCTATCGAGCGTGAGCGCCTGCAGAACGCCTTGAACCAGGTACGCCAAGACATCCAAGGCCTGATCGAACGCGCCAAGGCCAAGGCCATCCGCGAGATCTTCATCACCCACCAGGAAATGCTCGACGACCCGGAGCTGAGCGACGAAGTCGACACTCGCTTGAAGCTGGGCGAGAGTGCGCAAGCGGCCTGGATGGGGGTGGTTGAAGCCGCCGCGAAAGAACAGGAAGCCTTGCAGGACGCCCTGCTGGCCGAACGTGCCGCCGATCTGCGAGACGTCGGCCGTCGCGTGCTGGCGCAACTGTGCGGTGTCGAAACCCCGAACGAACCCGATCAACCCTACATCCTGGTGATGGACGAAGTCGGCCCGTCCGACGTGGCCCGCCTGGACCCGACCCGGGTGGCGGGGATTCTCACCGCCCGTGGCGGCGCCACTGCCCACAGCGCCATCGTCGCCCGTGCCCTGGGCATTCCGGCGCTGGTGGGCGCCGGTGCGGCGGTGTTGCTGCTGGCGCCGGGCACGTCCTTGCTGCTGGATGGCCAGCGCGGTCGCCTGCACGTGGACCCTGACGCCGCCACGTTGCAGCGTGCCAAGGAAGAACGCGATACCCGCGAACAGCGTCTCAAGGTCGCCGCCGAGCAGCGTCACGAACCGGCGCTGACCCGTGACGGTCATGCCGTGGAAGTGTTTGCCAACATTGGCGAAAGCGCCGGTGTCGCCGGTGCGGTGGAGCAGGGCGCCGAAGGCATCGGCCTGTTGCGCACCGAACTGATTTTCATGGCCCACAGCCAGGCGCCGGACGAAGCGACCCAGGAAGCCGAATACCGCAAGGTGCTCGACGGCCTGGCCGGTCGACCGCTGGTGGTGCGCACCCTGGATGTCGGCGGCGACAAGCCGCTGCCGTACTGGCCGATCGCGAAAGAAGAAAACCCGTTCCTCGGCGTGCGTGGCATTCGCCTGACCTTGCAGCGCCCGCAGGTCATGGAAGCGCAACTGCGTGCCCTGTTGCGTTCGGCGGACAACCGTCCGTTGCGGATCATGTTCCCGATGGTGGGCAGTGTCGATGAGTGGCGCCAGGCCCGGGCCATGACCGAGCGCCTGCGCCAGGAAATCCCCGTGGCGGACCTGCAACTGGGGATCATGATCGAAGTGCCGTCCGCTGCGTTGCTCGCGCCCGTGCTGGCCAAGGAAGTCGACTTCTTCAGTGTCGGCACCAACGACCTGACGCAATACACCCTGGCGATCGACCGTGGTCACCCGACCCTTTCGGCCCAGGCCGATGGCTTGCACCCGGCGGTCCTGCAACTGATCGACATCACCGTGCGCGCTGCCCATGCCCATGGCAAATGGGTTGGTGTGTGTGGTGAATTGGCGGCCGACCCACTGGCGGTGCCGGTGCTGGTGGGCCTGGGCGTGGACGAACTGAGTGTCTCGGCCCGCAGCATCGCCGAGGTCAAGGCGCGGGTTCGCGAACTGAGCCTGGCGCAAGTCCAAACTCTGGCCCAAGAGGCCTTGGCCGTGGGCAGCGCCGATGACGTGCGCGCATTAGTGGAGGCGCTGTAATGGCGAAGATTCTAACCCTGACCCTCAACCCGGCGCTTGACCTTACGGTGGAACTGGCGCGCCTGGAACCAGGGCAGGTCAACCGCAGTGACGACATGCACACCCATGCCGCCGGCAAAGGCGTGAACGTGGCCCAGGTGCTGGCTGACCTCGGCCATACGCTGACGGTCAGTGGTTTTCTGGGCGAAGACAATGCCCAGGTGTTCGAGACGCTGTTTGCCCAGCGTGGATTTGTCGATGCTTTTATCCGTGTTCCCGGCGAAACTCGCAGCAATATCAAACTGGCTGAGCAGGACGGACGCATCACTGACCTCAACGGCCCGGGCCCGGTGGTCGATGCCGCCGCACAGCAGGCTTTGCTGGCGCGTCTTGAGCAAATCGCCCCCGGTCACGACGTGGTTGTGGTGGCGGGCAGCTTGCCCCGGGGCGTCAGCCCGCAGTGGTTGCAGGCCTTGATCACGCGCTTGAAAACACTCGGTCTGAACGTGGCCCTCGACACCAGTGGCGAAGCCTTGCGCGTGGCCCTGGCGGCGGGGCCGTGGCTGATCAAGCCGAACACCGAGGAGCTGGCCGACGCGCTGGGTTGCGAGGTGGTGAGCGAAGCGGCCCAGGCGCAAGCGGCGCAGCACCTGCATGCCCAGGGTGTCGAACATGTGGTGATTTCCCACGGCGCCGATGGCGTGAATTGGTTCAGCGTCGGTGCGGCGCTGCATGCTTCGCCACCCAAGGTCAGCGTCGCCAGCACCGTGGGTGCCGGGGATTCGCTGCTGGCGGGCATGCTGCACGGCCTGCTCAGCGCCGACACCCCGGAACAGACGCTGCGCACTGCTACGGCCATCGCCGCCATGGCGGTCACGCAGATCGGCTTTGGCATCCACGACACCGCGTTGCTGGCGTCGCTTGAACAGGGCGTGCGCGTGCGCCCCCTGACAGAACAATAAGAGGGTTCGCAAGATGAAATTAGCCATTGTGACGGCCTGCCCCAACGGCATGGTCACCAGTGTGTTGTGCGCCCGTCTGCTGGACGCGGCGGCGCAGCGCCAGGGTTGGAGCACCAGCGTCGAGGTCCATGACGCGGCCCATCCGGAACGCCAGTTGTCGGCGGCGACCCTCGAAGCGGCCGAGTGGGTCTTGCTGGTTGCCAGCGGCCCGGTGGACATGTCGCGGTTCGTCGGCAAACGCCTGTTCCGCAGCACCCCGGCCCTGGCCCTGCAAGACGTCGATTCGGTGCTGCGGCGTGGCGCCGAAGAGGCCGAGGTTTTTCTCGCCTCGGATGTCGTGGAGCAGGCCCCCGCGGTGTCGACCGACCGTGCGCCGCGCCTGGTCGCCATCACCGCTTGCCCAACCGGCGTTGCCCACACCTTCATGGCCGCCGAAGCCTTGCAGCAGGCGGCGACGAAGCTTGGCTACGACCTGCAAGTGGAAACCCAGGGCTCGGTCGGTGCACGCAATCCGTTGAGCGCCGAGGCCATCGCCGAGGCAGACGTGGTGTTGCTGGCGACTGACATCGAAGTCGCCACCGAGCGTTTTGCCGGCAAGAAGATCTACCGCTGCAGCACGGGCATCGCCTTGAAACAGGCCGAAGCGACGCTGAACAAAGCATTGGTCGAAGGTCGCCAGGAAAGCGCGTCGAGCGGTGCCAGCGCCCCAGCCAAGTCGGAGAAGACCGGCGTCTACAAGCACCTGCTGACGGGCGTGTCGTTCATGCTGCCGATGGTGGTGGCCGGTGGTTTGATGATCGCCTTGTCGTTCGTGTTCGGCATCGAGGCCTTCAAGGAACCTGGAACCCTGGCGGCCGCGCTGATGCAGATCGGTGGCGACACCGCGTTCAAATTGATGGTGCCGCTGCTGGCCGGCTACATCGCCTATTCCATCGCCGACCGTCCGGGCCTGGCGCCAGGCATGATCGGCGGGATGCTGGCGAGCACCCTGGGCGCCGGCTTCATTGGCGGGATCATCGCCGGTTTCCTGGCCGGTTACGCGGCCAAGGCGATCAGCCGCTACGCGCGTCTGCCCCAGAGCCTGGAAGCGCTCAAGCCGATCCTGATCATCCCGCTACTGGCGAGCCTGTTCACCGGCTTGGTAATGATCTACATCGTCGGCAAACCGGTGGCGGGCATGCTCGAAGCCTTGACCCACTTCCTCGACAGCATGGGCACCACCAACGCGATCCTGCTGGGCGTGCTGCTGGGAGCGATGATGTGCGTCGACCTCGGTGGGCCGATCAACAAGGCCGCCTACGCGTTTTCGGTGGGGCTGCTGGCTTCCCAGAGTTATGCACCGATGGCCGCCACCATGGCCGCCGGCATGGTGCCGCCGATTGGCCTGGGCATCGCCACCTTCATCGCCCGGCGCAAATTCGCCCAGACCGAGCGCGAGGCCGGTAAAGCGGCACTGGTGCTGGGACTGTGCTTCATCTCCGAAGGCGCGATTCCGTTCGCGGCCAAGGATCCGTTGCGGGTAATCCCGGCGAGCATCGCCGGCGGCGCGCTGACCGGTGCGCTGTCGATGTACTTCGGCTGCAAGCTCATGGCCCCCCACGGCGGCCTGTTCGTGATGCTGATCCCCAATGCCATCAATCATGCGCTGTTGTACTTGCTGGCGATCGTGGCGGGGAGCCTGCTGACGGGGGTGGCGTATGCGCTGCTCAAGCGGCCTGAGGTGGTGGAGATGGCGTTGGAGCCGGCGAAGGCCTGAGACTTCTTTGAAGCCATCCCCCAGTGAGAGCCTAATGCTGTTCACTTGAGAAAATGATGGACCTGTGGCGAGGGAGCTTGCTCCCGCTCGGCTGCGAAGCAGTCGTAAACCGGCGGGTGCGGAGTGTCTGATGCTGCGCATTTGGCAGGTTTAGGGGCCGCTTCGCAGCCCAGCGGGAGCAAGCTCCCTCGCCACGGGTTTGTCGATGGCCTTAAGTGAAC
>NZ_JBAMDJ010000071.1:0-16268 GCF_036961705.1 Pseudomonas sp. 3JA | reverse complement strand
GCGAAGCGGCCCTGAAAGCAGTCATCTCGGTGTGTCTGGCTGCTGTTCTTCAGCCATTTGGGTCTGCTACGCAGCCCAGCGGGGATAAATCCCCTCGCCACAGGTCAAGTAACATCAGCACTTATAGCGTTGACCTCTCGGCCCCTTCAGCCTAGGATTCGCTCACTGCTCAACCCCGTACGCAGAGATTAAGTTCTCTGGCCGTTGGGGTGAAAACACCGGCTTCGGCCGGTTTTTTCGTTTCTGGGGATTGAGAACAGCCCCTGAATTGAACTCACCCCTGTGGCGAGGGAGCTTGCTCCCGCTGGACTGCGCAGCAGTCCCAAAACCTGGCGCCTCGGGGTGTCAGGCAGATCGCATTCAAATTGCTTAGGGTCGCTACGCAACCCAGCGGGAGCAAGCTCCCTCGCCACAGGTTCCGTGATCGACAGCCTTCGCGCTGCCTACTCCACCAACCTCAACTCCCCATCGCAATACACCACCTCACGCCCCAACCAACCTACATCCACCTGCGGCAACACCGCCGAGGGTTTACGCAATTCACGCAGCAACGTCGAGCCGTGGGACAAACGCCCACCCATTCGCGCAATCACCGCCCGGGCGCGTTGGTAGTGGGCGTGGCGGCCAGGGTCCAACGTGTCTTCAAGCAGAATGTCCTCACCCAGAATTCCCTGGGCCTGCCCCGGATAAATCATGAAGCCGCTGGCCTGCTCGGTGCCTTCACGACCGTCCTGCCAGAAGCTGCCATCGCGGGTGCGGATGTCCGGATGCGGCGCGAACCAATGGGCTCGGTCCGCCGCCGGCATGGCGTGATGCAGGCGGAAGAACATCCGCATCAGGTTGTCGCGATACCATTCGCGCACTTGCAGGTAGTAACCGCGTAAGCCCGGCAGACCCGTCGAATGGGCAACACGAATCGCCAGGGGCCATTGTGGGAAGGCCTGCAAGGGCAACTCGGTCGGCGCCGGGCGTGGCGTCGCCGGGTCGGTTTCCCAGGGCAGGCGATGGGGGCTGTGTTCAAGGTCGTCATAGGCGGTCGGTGGGCGCCCCAACAGGTCGCCGCCGCTGCTGGCCAACGCCGTGGCGATGCACAGATTGCCTTGCACCACGAACACATAGAACCGGGTGAACCAATCGGCCAATCGCTGGCCGTCGGCGCCTTGTGTGGTCAGTTCGAACAGCTCCCGGTCGAAGCGCCGCAAGCCGTGTTCGAGCGTGAGCAGATGCCCACGAGCGATGCGTTGCATGCGCAGGAACAACGGCAGCGAACGCAGCAGGCGCAGTGGCCGCCAAGGCAGGTGCGGTGTCGCGCCGCCAACCTCGCCGGCGTAACTGCTGGCACTGATGCCCCAGTCGGCCAGCCGGGCGAGAAACAGGTCGTTGTTGATGTACGACGCGCCGCCAAACACCGCCGTGAACGGCTCGCTGTCCTGCAACACCCGCGGATCCCAACGCGCCATGATCGCCGGAATACTCGCCGCCGCGCGGCGCTGGGCGTACTCCACGAACACGCTGGGTTGCGGCGGCAGGATCTCGGCAATGTTGGCGGCGGTCAGGTGGCGGCGCCAGCCGTAGTCGCTGATCGGTCGGTATTGCAGCAGCCACAGTTGGGTGCCGTCCCAGGCCCATTCGACGTCGCCGGGTACGTAGTGGAAGACCCGCAGCACGCCTTGCAGGAAACGCCATAGCACGTCTTCGGTCAGGCCATGGGCGGGCTTGAATGTGCCGCTGCTCCATGACGCGCCGAGACGGGAAATGATCGCGCGCTCGGGGCTCACCTGACCATCGGCCAACGACTCCAGGTGACCTTCGACCCACTCCAGCTCGACGGATAGGTGGCGCACGAAGGCGATCCCGGACAACCGTGGTGTGATGAAGCGCTGGACCACCACTTCCTCGACACCCGCCGCCGTCAACTCGGCGATGCGCGCCGGCACGTTGTGCGTCGGTTCACGCAGGAAGGTGGTGCTCAGGCCCGCATTCGCTGCGTCGGCCTGGTCCTCGCCGTAGCTGGAGGAACGCACCGCCCAGATAGCGTCCGGTTGACTGTTCAGGAACGCCGGCAAGCGCGGATCATGGCAATCGTTGAGCGACAGCGCCGCAGGCACCGCCTGCCCGGCCAGTTCCGCCAGGCGCAAGCGCCCACCCTTGGTGTGCGCGACGAACCCACGCTCGCCCGACTCCAGCCATGCGGTGAACTCGGCCGGCGCATCGATCCACGGGTAGTGGCCCCAACCGGGTTTCAGGCTGATGGTCAGATCGGCACGGGCAAGAATGGCCGACCAGGCCGCCGCTTGGGCGATGCCCAGCACCTTGTCCTGATCGCCCCAGACCAGTTCGACCGGGTCGGTGATCCATTCCAGCAGCGGCAGTGCGGTGTCCGCACGCAGTTGATCCCAGAGCGGCACAAAGGCGCGGCAGCGTGCATAGCCGGCGCCCATGCGTTGGTATTGCGCGGGCGTCCAGGTCTGGCGGGAGAATTTGTGGGCAAACAGCGTCGGCTTGTTCGCCAGCAGCCAGTGAATGGTCTTGCGAATCGGCAATGGCGACATCAACGCCGGCAATCGTCGCTGCCACAAAAATGCGCCCACCGGCGCCAGCAATACGCTGCGGCAAAAGTGCCCCGGCTGGCGTTGCAGCGCATGCAGCACCAGCAACGCACTCACCCCCACCGCCATGATCGCGCTGCCCTTGACCGTCGCCGCCAGCAACGCCTGCGCATAGGCCGCCAGGTCTTCGCCGGGGGCCTGAGGGTTGTTACCAAAGCCAGGCAGCTCCAGCGGCACCACGTCGTGGTGTTGGAAATGCGGCAACGCGTCGTCCCACCAATCGGCGGCGCTACCGTTGCCGGCCAGCAGGTACATCCGGGGCTTGCTCATGGACGCTCCTCAGGCCAGGTCGCGCAAGGCAGCGTCGAGGGTCGGGTACCGGAACGTATAACCGGCCTCGACGAGACGATTGGGCACCACGCGCTGGCCGTCGAAAAACAGCTGGGCCATCTCGCCAGCCAGGGCACGCACCGGCGCGACAGGAATGTGGAACCACACCGGACGCTTGAGTACCTTGCCGACGCTTTCGGCGAACAGCGCCTGACTGACCGTTTCTGGCGCCACCAGGTTGTAGGTGCCGCTCAGGCTTTCGTCATCGAAAGCCCGGGCGATCACTTGGATGACGTCGTCGCGGTGCACCCAACTCATGATCTGCCGACCATCGCCCATCCGCCCGCCGAACCCCAGGCGAAACGGAATCAGCAACGGCAGCAACGCGCCGCCCGGGCCAAACACCACGCCCAGGCGCATCACCACCTGGCGCACGCCCAACTCCGTGGCGGGCCGGGCGGAGGCTTCCCAACGCACACAGAGTTCAGCCATGAAGCCATCACCCTGGGCGGCACTTTCATCGAGACTTTCGCTGGCGTCACGCACGCCGTAAAAACCGACGGCCGAGGCCTGTATCCACAACGCCGGTTTGTGCCGGGCGTTTTTCAACCAGGTCATCAAGGCTTCAGTGGTATTGACCCGACTGGCGATGAGTTGCGCCTGACGCTTGGGACTCCAGCGCGGCCCGGCCACCGGTGCGCCTGCCAGGTTGATCACCACATCGAAGGTTTCGTCATGGCCCAGTTTGCCCAACGCACGCAGGCACCGGGCGCGGCCGTCGAACAGATAGGCCGCTTTCAATGGATCGCGAGCCAGCACGCTGACCGTGTGCCCGGCGTCGAGCAGTTGATTGACCAGTGTCTCGCCGATAAACCCGGTGCCCCCGGTCACCAGCACGCGCTTGTAGGCGCCACCGGCAAACGGGTTGGCGGGCTTGCCCGCGCGCTGCATGCGCAAGGCCGCCAACCCGTCGCGAACCCCCGAGGCCGTGACCCCGATGGCGAACAAGGTCAGCAACCAACCGCGCCAGCCCAGGTCGATCGCGCTCAGGCCGGTCGGCAAATTCGCCCATTGCGCCAGTTGCACGCCGTACAACGCGAAGAAGGCCCCGCCGTTGACCGCCAGCACCGTGTGCATGATGCGCTCGATGGCGGGCAACTTGCGGGTCCGGTCCTCGACCACGAAATCCCAGAGCGTCAGGCCGATCTCCAGCGCGAACAGCAGCGCGATGACGATCGCCCACGTCCCCTCGAAGGCCAAGTGCGCCATGCCCAGGAACAGGATCCCGTAGAAGCACGAGCGCAGGGCGTGGATAGAGAGCTCCAGCCGGGCACTGTGGCGATAGGGCAAGGCGACGGTCAGTTCGTGGTGATACAGGGTATCCAGCGCACCGAGGATCGCTTGGGTAATCAGCAGGGTGATGGCCCAGTCCAGCAGAGAAAAGTCAGGCATGGTTTGCATCACTCGACGCGTTGTCAGTCAGGGAGGTGCGGCGGTCGTGGCGATAGAGCCAAAACAGCGGCGGCAATAAAACGAGCAGTGCCAGGCTGTCGAACCACAGGTGCGACCAGACCCGTGCCTGGGCAGAAATCAGCATGTCCTGGGGCGCCCAGAGCAAGATGCCGGCGATGATCCAACCCCAGGGCATGGCGCGCCTCAGTCGATTGCCAATGTGCACGAGGGCGAGCATGTACAACGCATAGCTTTGCAACGTGGCGCCGAACAAGGCCAGCCACCAGACCTGTTGTGCCCTGGCCGTCGCGGGCACCGCGGCGGCGCCCCAGAAGGCCTGTTCGATGTTTTGCAGGTAGCCATCGAGCAACCCGCCATGGCCTGCCCAGCTCAGGGTGATACCGGCAAGCAGATGCATCAGGGCGGCGGCATAGAGCCAAACGACCAGGGCTTTGCGAAGGGTGCTTTGAGGGACTGGCATTCCGTGTCCTGAAGGCTTGCTGGAGGGTCGCAAGTCTAATGGAAAAGGAGGTGGCTTTATCTGGCTAACGGGCCGGCCAACGATAAATAAATCCGCGCCTGAACACCTGAGGCGCTCCCCACACCCAAGCCGAACGCAATTGTGGCGAGGGGATTTATCCCCGCTGGGCTGCGCAGCAGCCCCAAATGGTTGAACACCCGCAGCCTGACACACCGAGGAGACTGGTTTCAGGGCTGCTGCGCAGCCCAACGGGGATAAATCCCCTCGCCACAGGTTCGGTGTTCCATTTCAGTAAGCAACAGGTCCTAGGAGATTTCCTTCAAGTTGTAGCGATGTTGGTGAACTTGTTCGGCTCGGGGCTCACCGCTAGTCTGGGTTTGTCACTGAAAAAACGGTGACACGGACGTGCAAGTCCGGGTAAAAGAACGCCAAATAATGCCACCAGCCATTTAATGAGCATTCGTGCCCGTGTTTTATGGCGGCTGTGTGTGGGGAGACCTTCGGGTCTGCCGAGGTTTTTTTGGTGGTTCCTACTCGGTCTTGCACACCCTCACATAGCTGCCACCCTTATATCGCGTGCAAGCGAGCTAGGGCGGCTCTGATTGAATAGGAAGCCAAAACATGTTCAAGGTAACTCCGAATCCGCCAGGAGGCCCTGGCAACTCCGACAAATCCTCAAAAACCAAAAAACTCGACGAAGCCGCCGAGCGCGCCCTCGACTACTACCTCAACCCCAAACCGGCCGATGAAGCCTCGGGTAAAACCCAAGCATCCCAACTCTTCATGGTCGCCCCGGACATCGACACCGAAACCCTGCTGGCCAATGCCTCCGAAGACCTGCTGTCCATCAGCGCCATCGCCGCCGACCTGGCGGATGACGTTGAAGGCAGCCGCCGCAGTGTCATCCTGGCGATCAGCCGCATGGCTGATGGCGTGCATTTATTGGTGGAGCGGGCGATGGATCGGCTTGAGGTTCAGGCGTCGGGCTGACGTTCCCGTGGTGGATTGAAGACCGCTTTCGCGAGCAGGCTCGCTCCCACAGGTTTTTTTGGTCGACTGAGATATCGGGATCAACGCCCGTCAACTGTGGGAGCGAGCTTGCTCGCGATGACGCCAGCCCAGACAACACGATCCCCTGTGGCGAGGGAGCTTGCTCCCGCTGGCCTGCGAAGCAGACCCCTGTGTTTCTTCTGGCTGACCGCGTTGCCGGGTTTTGCGACTGCTGCGCAGTCGAGCGGGAGCAAGCTCCCTCGCCACAGGGTGCATTCTCACCATCGATTAGCGCTGCATCCCCCAACGCTTCACCGTCACCCGCTCCAAACTGTCGAATACCAGGTTCTCCACCAGCAACCCAATCAAAATCACCACCGCCAACCCGGCAAACACCTTGTCGGTGTACAGCTCGTTGCGGTTCTGGAAGATGTACCAGCCCAGGCCACCTTTGCCACTGGTGGCGCCGAACACCAGTTCGGCGGCGATGAGGGTGCGCCAGGCGAAGGCCCAGCCGATTTTCAGCCCGGCGAGAATCGATGGCAACGCCGCCGGAATCAGGATAAACAGCACAAAACGCAGGCCCTTGAGCCCGTAGTTACGCCCAGCCATGCGCAGCGTTTCCGAGACGCCGAGAAACCCTGCATACATGTTCAACGCCAGCGCCCACAGCACCGAATGCACCAGCACGAAAATCAGGCTGTTCTGCCCCAGGCCAAACCACAGCAGCGCCAACGGCAACAGGGCGATGGCCGGCAACGGGTTGAACATCGATGTCAGGGTGCTGAGCAGGTCGCGGCCCAGTTGGGTCGACACCGCCAGGGTGGTCAGGCCGAACGCCAGGACGATGCCCAGCAGGTAGCCCTTGATCAGCACCACCAGGGAAATCCACACCTTGCCCAGCAGCTCGCCGCTGAGCAAACCGTCGTACAACGCGTTGGCGGTTTGCAGGAAGCCCGGCAGCAGCAGGTCGTTGTTCTGGTAGCGGGCCACGGCTTCCCACACCACCGCCAGCAGCAACAGGATCAGGCTCTTGCGCAGCCAGCCCTGTTGCCAGAGGCGCTGGCCGAGGGGCAGCTCGCGCTCCAGGGGGACATGGGTCAGCGGTTGCAGGTCGACTTCGTACTCTTCACGTACAGGCGATAAATGGCTCATGGAATGTTCCCCTCAGTACGCGATACGAATGTCGGTGAAATCCAGCTCACGCTCGGTTTCAAGCGGCTGGCCTTCATTGAACAACAACCCATGGATGCGCCGCGCCGTGTGCTGGAACGCCACGCCACCGAGGCTGTGCAAGTCGTATTGATGGCTGTGGACTTCGGCCCGCACACGCCCGGGGTGCGGTGACAGCAGCAGGATGCGATTGCCCACCACCAACGCCTCTTCGATCGAGTGGGTGACGAACAGCAGCGTGAAGCGCACCTCTTCCCAGAGCAGCAGCAACTCTTCCTGCATTTTGCGCCGGGTCAGGGCATCGAGGGCGGCGAAGGGCTCGTCCATCAAGAGGATTTTCGGCTGCATCGCCAGCGCCCGGGCAATCGCGACGCGCGCTTTCATGCCGCCGGACAACGTATGGGGATACGCATCGGCAAACGCCGCCAGACCAACCTTGTCCAGGTAATGCAGCGCCCGCTCCTCGGCTTCGCGACGCTTGAGCGTGCCAGACGCCAACAGCGCGAACATCAGGTTCTGCTTCACGGTTTTCCAGGGCGGCAGTTGGTCGAACTCCTGGAACACCACGATCCGGTCCGGCCCCGGCGCGTTGACGGTTTGGCCCTGCAAGCGAATCTCGCCTTCACACGGCGTGATAAAGCCGCCAATGGCCTTGAGCAAGGTGGACTTGCCGCAGCCGGAGGGGCCGAGCAATACGAAACGGTCCGCCGGATCGACTTCGAAACTTACCTGGTGCGTCGCCCGCACCACGCGTTGCGGGGTGCGGTATTCCAAACTGACATTATCCACCGACAACAACGCGGTGTCGGTGCGGGTGGCGTTGCTGGCCGCGTGGCCTTGCAATGGCGCATTCATGACAATCAGCTCCCCTGCAACGGTTTGGCATCCTGGAAGAAATAATCCTCCCATGACGCCGGTTTGTTCTTGATCGCACCGACGCGGTAAAGAAACTCGGCCAGCGGGTAAGTGTTTTTCGGGTTGACGGTGAATTCGATCTGCGGGTTATCGATGATTTTCAACAGGGTCGCCCGGTCGATCTTGGCCTTGGTCACCCGCAGGTAGGTGTCCGCCGCCGCGCCTTTGTCGTTCTGGGCGAACTCGGCCGCTTCGATCAGCGCCTCGACGAATGCCTTGTAGGTCATCGGGTTTTCATCGCGGAATTTCTCGGTGGCGAACAGCACCGTGGGCGAGTTCGGCCCGAGCACGTCATAGGAGTTGAGCACCACGTGGACGTTGGGGTTCTGCAGGGCCTGGTCCTGGAACGGCGGGTTGGAAAAGTGCCCGGTCAACTCGGTGCCGCCGGCGATCAATGCCGCCGTGGCATCCGGGTGCGGGACGGCCAAGGTGTACTTGTCGAGGCGATTGAAGTCCTTGTCGCCCCACTGCTTGGCGGCGGCGTATTGCAAGATTCGCGACTGCACTGAAACGCCCACTGCCGGCACCGCGATACGGTCCTGCTCGGTGAAGTCGGCGATGGTTTTGACCTTGGGATTGTTGCTCAACAGGTAATAGGGGAAGTTGCCCAGGGAGGCCACGGCCTTGACGTTTTGCTTGCCACGGGTGCGGTCCCAGACCGTCAACAACGGCCCGACACCAGCCCCAGCAATGTCGATAGAGCCCGACAGCAACGCATCGTTGACCGCCGCACCGCCCGACAGTTGGGTCCAGTCGACCTTGATCTCGATACCTTCCTGCTTGCCGTGCTTCTCGATCAATTGTTGATCGCGGACCACGTTCAGCAGCAGGTAAACGATGCCGAACTGCTCGGCGATCCGAATCTCGCCCTCGGCGTGGGCGCTGGCCGGCGTGACCAGGCTGCCAGCCAACAAACTGAAGCCCAGGCCTATGGCGGCGGCCAGCGGTGCAAAAGCGATGCGTTTGGACATGGTGATTCTCCAAGCTCTTTGCGCCAGGCGCAGCCGATCAGAAAGGGGCGTCGCCCTGGATGGTGGTGCGGTACAGCTTGCGGCGCAGATGGCTCGGGCAACCGGCGGCCAGGTGGATCAGCGAGCGGTTATCCCAGAACACCAGGTCATGGGGCTGCCATTGATGGCGATAGATGTTCTGCGGCAGCACGCTGTGGGCATACAGCTCGGCCAGCAGCGCTTGGCTTTCGTCCTCCGGCAAGCCGACGATGCGGGTGGTGAAGCCCTCGCTGACGAACAACGCCTTGCGCCCGGTTTCCGGGTGGGTGCGCACGATGGGATGGACGACTTCGGCAACCTGGGCCAGTTGCTCCGGCGTCAGCGTCGGGCGCCAGTTGCCTTCGAATTTGGTCTCGCTGTAGCGCGCCGTGTAAGAGTGAGCCGCCGAACGGCCTTCCACCGCTTTGCGCAACGCATCGGGCAAACCCTCCCAGGCTTTGTGCATGTCGGCAAACAGCGTGTCGCCGCCTTCGTTCGGCAATTCCTGAGCGTGGAGCATCGAGCCGAGGCTGGGGAGTTCTTTATAGGAGAGGTCCGAATGCCAGAATTTGCCGGCATCGCCGAGGCCGATGGATTGGCCGTTTTCGATGATGTTGGAGACGATGAGGATCTCCGGATGCCCGGCCAGCAGGAACTGCTTGAGCACATGGATTTGCAGCACGCCAAAACGGCGGCTGAAGGCGACGTGCTGTTCCGGGGTAATTTGCTGGTCGCGGAACACCACCACGTGATGATCCAGGTGGGCGCGGTGAATGCGGGCAAAGTCCTGGTCGTTGATCGGTCGGGACAGGTCCAACCCAATGATCTCGGCGCCAACGGCTTCGATGAACGGACGGATTTCGAACGTCTGCGGCGCGATGTTCGCGGCGCTTGGGGTAAGGGAATCCGGAGAATAAGAGACGGCTGACATACATCACTCCCACGCACGGCGCGCTTGAACAGGCGCGCACTCGATCAAAACTCACGGCGTTACCGTGTTGGTTTGTGTCGTGCGGCGCGCCGATTGGTCGGCAGGTACGCAGGGGGATGACTTTAAGGGTATAAGAAAGTTAATTTAAATATTAAAAATGCATAAGCATATGGCAGAACTTGAGGGAACGACACGGTCCTGTGGCGAGGGAGCTTGCTCCCGCTGGGTCGCGCAGCGGCCCCAAAAAAGCGATGAGCGCTGCGCACTCAAGCGGGAGCAAGCTCCCTCGCCACAAAAGCTATCCAGCCACCCATTGGCAGTTGGGGAGGGCACAGGCTTGAAAACTACCGCTCGTGCAGCGCCTCGGCCCGGGCCTTGATGATGGGCTTGAGCAGGTAGCTGAGCACGGTTTTCTTGCCGGTGATGATGTCCACCGACGCCACCATGCCCGGAATGATCAGCAGTGGTTTTTCATCAGTGCCCAGGTGGCTGCGTTCGGTGCGCAGCTTGATCACGTAGTAGGTGGTTTTCTTGTCTTCATCGGTGATGGTATCGGCGCCGATCTGTTCCAGCTTGGCTTTCATCCCACCGTAGATGGTGTAGTCGTATGCGGTGAATTTCACCGTGGCGTCCTGGCCGGGGTGCAGGAAGGCGATGTCCTGGGGACGGATTTTCGCCTCCACCAGGATGGTATCGTCCAGCGGCACGATTTCCACCAGGTCGCTGCCGGGCTGGATCACGCCGCCGATGGTGTTCACCAGCAACTTGTTGACGATGCCGCGCACGGGCGACGTCACCAAGGTCCGGCTCACCCGGTCTTCCAGGGCTTTGCCGGTGGCCTGGGCCTTGTTCAGGTCGGTGCGTGCTTCATTGAGCTGGGTCAGGGCATCGCTGCGGAACTTGCCGCGGGTCTCGTCGATCTTGCGCTGCACTTCCTTGATCGCCGATTCGGCACGCGGGATCGCCAGCGTCGTGGCGTCCAGTTGCCCACGGGTCTCGACCTCGGCGCGCTTGAGCCGCAGCACTTCCACCGGCGATACCGCGCCCTGGGCCACCAGCGGCTCGGACATGTTGATTTCCTGGCGTTGCAGCGCCAGGCCGGAGCGGTACTGCGCCTGCTTGGACACGAATTCGCGCAGTTCCTGCTGGCGCTGGATCAACTGCTCCTGCAAGCCGCCGATTTCATCGTGCAACTGCTGGCGGCGGCTGATGTACAGCGACTCCTCGCTGGCGGCCTGGCCCGGCACCGCCTTGAGCACATCGGCCGGGAAGTTCAGCGGCCGGTCATCGACCTCGGCACTCAGGCGCTCGACCCGCAACAGCATGGACAGGCGATCGGCCTCGGTTTCGCCGACATTGGAGACAAAGCGGGTGTCGTCCAGGCGAATCAACGGTGCGCCGGCTTCGACGATCTGCCCTTCCTTGACGAACAGCTCAGCGACGATGCCGCCTTCCAGGTTCTGGACTTTCTGGATCTTGGATGAGGGAATCGCCTTGCCGTCGCCCTTGGTCACTTCGTCGATCACGGCGAAGTTGGCCCACAGCGCCAGGAACACAAAGAAGCCGATGATGCCCCAGATCGTCAAGCGCACCACCCGGGGAGCGTCCTCGATCAGCGCCTTGTTGACTTCGGGCAGCGGTTGGCCGTGCAGCGAGTCGGAGCCTTTGAAGTAGCGGCCCACAGCGCCCCTGAAACCTGATTTAAGCAACACTGATCTGCCCCTTCTTCAACGCTTCCATGACGGCGGCTTTCGGGCCGTCGGCAAGGATCTGTCCACGGTCGATCACCAACAGGCGGTCCACCAACGACAGCAAGGATGCCCGGTGCGTCACCAACAACACGGTCTTGTTTTCCACCACGGCGGCCAGGCGCTGTTTCAAGCGTTCTTCCCCCGTGTTGTCCATGGCGCTGGTGGGTTCGTCCAGCAACAGGATGGGCGGGTTGAGCAGCAATGCGCGGGCCAGGGCGACGTTCTGGCGCTGGCCACCGGACAGGTTTTGTCCGCGCTCACCGACCTGCAGTTCATAGCCCTGCGGATGCAGGCGCGCGAACTCATGCACGCCCGCCAGTTCCGCGGCCTGGAGCACCAGTTCATCTTCGACGTAACGGGCGCCGGAGGTCAGGTTGTCCCGCAGGGTGCCGGCCAGCAGCTGGATGTCCTGGGGCACGTAGCCAATGTTGTAGCGCAGCTCGCTGACGTCGATCTGGCGGATATCCACGCCGTCCACTAGCAAGGCGCCGTCATCGGGTTGATAAAGCCCCACCAGCAACTTGGCCAGGGAACTCTTGCCCGAGCCGCTGCGACCGATGATGCCGATTTTCTCGCCCGGCTTGATCACCAGGTTGATGTTCTTCAGCGCGGGGTTCTGCTGGTTCGGGTAGGTGAAGTTCAACTGACGGCATTCAATGGCGCCCTGCAACACCTTGCGGCTGAGCGGGCGCTCGTCGAAATTGCGCTCCTGGGGCAGCTCCATCATCTGGTCGACGGAGGTCATGGTCACCCGCGCCTGTTGGTAGCGCGTCAGCAGGCCCGACAGCGAAGCCAACGGGCTGAGGGCACGGCCGCTGAGCATGTAGCAGGCCACCAGCCCACCCATGCTCAGGTTGCCGGCGATGATCAGGTAAACGCCGAAGACGATCATGATCACCCCGGCCAGTTGCTGGATCAGCAAGGTGATGTTCATCGCCAGGCCGGACAACATCTTCACCCGCAGTTCGAGGCGGCTGAGGGTGCCGATGGTCTGTTCCCACTGGTACTGGCGCTCGCTCTCGGCGTTGTTGACCTTCACCGCGTCCAGGCCGGCCAGGGTTTCGATCAGGCTGGATTGGCGCTCGGCGCCCAGGGCCATGGTGCGTTCCATGGTTGCCACCAAGGGCTTTTGCAAGGCGTAGCCGATCAGCAAGGCAATCGGGAATGCCAGCACCGGAATCCACACCAGGTGCCCGCCGATAATCGCAATGACCATGAAGATCAGCAGGGTGAACGGCAGGTCGATCAGGCTGGTGAGGGTCAGCGAAGCGAGGAAATCCCGCAGGCTCTGGAACTCATGGATGTTCTGGGCAAAGCTGCCGACCCGCGCCGGGCGGTATTTCATGGACATACCGACGATGCGCTCGAACAGCGTCGCCGAGATGATCAGGTCGGTTTTCTTGCCCGCCAGATCCAGACACAGGCTACGCAGCATCTTGAGGATCAGGTCGAAGACATAGGCGCCGGTGATACCAACGGCCAATACCCACAGGGTCGATTCGGCCTGGTTCGGCACCACGCGGTCGTAGACGTTCATCACGAACAGTGGCGCGGCCATGGCGATGATGTTGATCAGCAGGCTCGCGGCAATGGCATCGGCATACAGCCAGCGGGACCGCTTGAGGGTGTCGCGAAACCACGAACGCGCCCGAGGAATCAGCGTGCCGTGGTTAACGTCAAATTTATGCTGCGGCTGGGCGAAGAACACCTTGCCGCTGTAGTCATCGGCCAGCAGTTCGCGGCTGATGGTCACCTCACCGCCATCACTTTCGCTGAGCAGCAACCGCGCCTGATCGTCACCGACCCAGCCCAGCAGCACGGCACTGCGGCCGTCCTTGAGCAACAACAGCGCTGGCATGGCGATGGTCGGGATTTGTTCGAGCTTGCGTTGCAGCACCCGACCTTGCAGGCCGGCACGGGCCGCCGCGCGCGACAATAATTCGACGCTCAGCCGCTGCTTGGGCAGCGGCAGGCCGGTGGTGAGCATTGCGGCGCTGGCCGGCTTCTGATGCAGCATGCAAAGCGCCAGCAAGCCGTCCAGCAGCGGGTCGTCGTGCAGCGTGCGCGGGTCATGAACTAGTTCGACTGGACTGACTTCTGATTCCACGCTCGGCACTCTGACTGATTAAAACGGGTGGTAGGACTCAATTCATCCCAGGCAACTGAACCTTGGGCTTCATGTCGTTCTGCACAACCGATGCCAACGGCGCGACCACACCCTGGCTTTTCAACAGCTGGCCCATGGTCGCCTTGATCCGGTACTGGGTGAACAGCTGCACATTCTTGATTTCGGCCAGACGGCGGGACGCGCTGAACAGCTCGTTTTCACTGTCGAGCAAGTCGAGCAGGGTCCGCTCGCCGAGGCTGAACTGCTTCTGGTAGGCAGTGCGCACATTGGCGCTGCGATCCACGTATTGCTGGGCGACCGGCACCTGGGCGTTGGCGTTGTTCAAGGCGTTCCAGGCCAGGCCCAGCTCTTCGTTGAGCTGGCGCAGCGCGTTGTTGCGAATGTCCAGCGCCTGGTTGGACAGGTACGACTTGGATTCCAGGTCCGCCTTGTTGCTGCCGCCGGCATACAGGTTGAAACGCATGCGCAGCATGGCTTGCCATTCATTGTTGTGACCGTTCTGGCCGTCCAGGTCGTTGTCGGCCGTGCGGCCCAGCTCGGCGTCGAAGCGTGGGTAGAAGCTCGACTTGGCGGCTTCGTACTGTTGCTCGGCCGCGGCGATGTCGGCTTCGGCCGAACGCAGCACCGGGCTGTTTTCCAACATCTGGGCGCGGGCTTCGGTCAGGTTGGCCGGCAGCAACGCCAGAAAATCAGCAGGCCGCTCCAGTTGATCGGGCAGTTGGCCGACGGCGCTGAGGTAGTTGGTCTCGGCATCGGCCAGGTTGGTTTGTTCGGTGATCAGGTTGTTGCGGGCCTGGGCCATGCGCGCTTCGGCCTGGTCCATGTCGGCGCCGCTGCCCACGCCGCGGGAAGTGCGCAGCTTGATCTGGTCGAAGATGCGCTCGTGACTCTTGAGGTTTTCCTCGGCCAGGCGCACGAACTCGCGACGGGTCAGCACGTCCAGGTAGACCTGGGCCACTGTCAACCCGGTGCGCTCGGACGCGTCCAGCAACGAGTAGGCACGGGCATTGACGGTGGCTTGTTGACGCCCAACTTCGCTGGACGTCGCAAAACCGTCAAAAACCATTTGCGACAGGCGCAGGCTCGACTCGCTGCGGTTCAGGGTTTCCCAATGATTGGTCCCGCCCGACCGGGTGGTGACGCTGTCGGTGCCTTCACGGCCGTATCCGGCTGCAAGGTCCACTCTAGGCAGGTAGCCACCCTTGGCCGCCTTGAGTTGGTAATCCGCCGCAAGGCGACTGTTCACGCCGGCCTGGATTTCAGGATGGACATCCAGCGCCTGTTGCATGGCCTGCGGCAAGGTTTGTGCTTGTACGAAACTGGCGGCGAGGGCAAAAGGTAAAGCCTTGAACAGGTACAGACGCATGGTGGATTTCTTCCTGAAACACTTGTCTTGGATCACAGCGAAACGTGGCGCTGCATCGGATGATGGCAACCGGAATGACCGTATGTCGGAAAGTTCAAAACAGGAGCTGAAACACGCACTGAAAGAACAGGTCGCCGCTTAAATATCAATGTGACATTACGCCAATGATTGTTTAGGATGGCCGGCATAAGGTCAATAGTTTGGCACAAACAAAATAACTGAAAAATTATAGCCAAAATATTGACATGTAAAAGCGTCAAATAACCTTACTTTGTGAACATGAACGTCCAGACCGCTGCTGCCTACAAGCCAGCGGGTCCATGGAAGTCTACTGAGCGTGGCCCCCGGAGAGTCTTCAATGAGCAGTGTTATTGCCGTTGTCAAAAGCATTGTTGGTCAGGTTTTCGTCGTATCCCCTGAGGGCATCCGGCGCGTACTCATTGAAGGTGATCGCTTGTACACGGGCGATCAGTTGGACACTGGCCCTTCCGGCGCCGTCACATTGGATCTGGCCGACGGCCGCACCCTGGACCTGGGCCGCGATACCCAGTGGAGCGCCAATGCCCCGGACTCGTCCACCGATCTTGAACAGGCCACAGCCCAGGCTGCGCCGTCAGTAGAAGAGCTGCAACAAGCCATCGCCGCCGGCGTCGACCCGACGACCGCCCTGGAAGCCACCGCCGCCGGCGCCACTGCCGCAGGTACGGGCGGTGCCGCCGGTGGCGGCCACAGCTTTGTGGTGCTGGATGCCACCGCTGGTAGTGTCGACCCTACTGTCGGTTTCCCAACTGAAGGTCTCGCTGCGGCTGCCGCCACCGACAACAACATCCTGGGTGGCGATACTACGGATACAACCGCCAACGCCGTGCTCAATGCGACGATGACCCTGAGCGCTACGCCAACCCTGACCGAAGCCGGCGGCGTGCTGGTCTATACCGCGACCGTGACCCAGGCCCCGCAGACGGCCCTGACCGTGACCTTGTCCAACGGCGCGGTCATCGTGATCCCGGCGGGTCAGCTGACCGGTAGCGTCAACGTTCCACTCGCGCCGAATGACACTGTTTACAACGACCCAAGCCAGATCAGCGTGACCGTCACTGGCACCACCGGTGGCACTGGTATTGCCGTGACCGTGCCCACCACGCCGGCCGTGACCCAGATCACCGACACCATCGACACCACCACCGTCACCCTGACGGCGGGCAACACCGTG
>NZ_JBAMDJ010000070.1:0-16593 GCF_036961705.1 Pseudomonas sp. 3JA | reverse complement strand
GCCGGGTGCCGCCGGTGCATTGAGGAAATGCTCAGTCAGCCTAAGCCACTCGGGTTCCCAGCCTTGCCAATTATCGACTTTCATCGCCTGCCTCCATTGCTAAGTAGCAGAACGATATCGCGACTTGCATGGGCTTGATAAAACGCCAACAGACTGGCCAGGCATCCACCAAGGACAAAAGCCCAGTGGTTGGAGGGGATGGAACTGGGGGACAGACTACGGTTCTATCCCCTTGCAATCGGCCCGTTTCATATCGTGTCTGTCCCATTTTCCTTCGCACTTCAATGAAGAACCCTGCGACTCTCCCCGATCCTGATCCTGTCGAGCGCCCTGTTTAAAGCGTCCAAGGCATCGAGCAGGGCTTTCGCCTCAGCCTCCCGACCATCGCCCCAGAGGCGTTCTGCCATTTTGTTCAGTGCCTGGATGGAGCGCTCAATGTCAGCAGCAGTCGCTGCTTTACTTTCCTGAAGTTTCTTTGGCATTGATTAACCTTCCTCGGGCCCGTTGTTTCATCAGCTTCGACGCGATTACATCACACGCCAGAACACTACGCAGGTGTCCAGACCCGGCTAACGGCCAACCATTCGCGCTCTCGGTACAAGACTGAGCGACAAGGTTTCGAGCAAAAAAGAAAACTGGGAACACACCACAATTTTGAGCTCACTTGCAATCGGCTCGCCCCACGATCGCAGCCTTACGATTTTTCCATACGCAGCTATGCTCCCAGTTCGGAGAGTTGGATAGCTAAGGACCACTCTCACAAGACACCAGCGTTCGTGACCTGTCGTGGTATCGATCATACTGGAGCCTTGGTCTACTCCACCGGTGATCAGGCGTTCAACCATGAGTCAGCTAAGGTTCTTGGAGTCCGAAAAGTAATACCTCCTGGAGATCGCACATATGGAATTGATGAAAGACAAACCTAGAATCGCAATAGTTTCTCTGGACTTGCCTAGCAGAACACAAGGAAGAGATGTAAGTTGGAAATGCTCATTTGCCATTAACAACCCCACATCAGATGGATATCTAGTACAAAAAGTCACCATTACAACAAGAGAATTCTCATTGGTAGACAAAGTTTTTATAGAAAAAACCCCTAACAAAACCATAACCTACTGGGAATCATGGAAAGTTTTCAAGGGGATCAACGCTGCAGGAAACTACAGCGATACGGGCTCTTTTCTAGTCCGAGACTTCAATGACATTTATCAATTTCCGTCCGCATCACCTCACACTCGAAAAATAGAATACGTTATTGGCCACCTAGAATTCTATACAGGAAATCTAACTGAAGACTTCAAATCAAGAAACGATCAAACATTCGCTGGCCCAATACCATCCACCACCACCAAGCCCCATGACTGGCCCGAAACGCGCCCCCCATTTCACAACATGTATGTATGCCACCTTGAAAATGACGAAACCATTGTCGCCACATACGCAGAAGAACTAAAGCTTTTTCATTTCAACAGCCTCAACGACATGAAAATAATCTCCGGCTTGCAACCGAAAGACATAATAAGCTACTTCAAAACTTCAAACGGAGACATTGAAAAACTAGAATAGAGGACTAGCCACGCACTAAAAACTAGAACAGACCACGATTTTGAATTCATCTGAATCTCATAATCGTGACCTGTCCCCGTTTTCCCTTGACATAAAAAAGCTCAATAACAATTGAATCCGTATCTATTGGATATCAGCCCTATCTGCTCCTAAAGGCACGGATATAAGATCTCGCGTGTCAGTCCCCTTATGCTATGGGAGTGTTCAATGGAAAATCATCAGAAAGCAAAGAAATAGCCTTTAAGATTGTTCGGAAGTTTCGCCAGTTATTGGGATTGGTATTATTGAAGGTGCTTTTAAGATTGCCTTTTGAGCAAGTTCTTTTAAGTCATTCAGGGGTTTGCTTCCAAAATGCTTTGTATACCTTTGGTGTTTGGGCCATTCGGAGATATAACGACTTCCACCGTGAACAAGCTCATTTCTTAAATCGAATAGCCATGATGTTTTTTCTCTAAGTTTTTCATCCAGCCCTAGATTGCCCACTCCCGCGATGATAGATGCCTCTACAGAGCCGCGTTGGCCAAATAGAGCATCAAGTGCAACAAAATAATTGATATAAGACTCTATGTCCTCGGAATTCATGGCTCGATTGAAAAAATTTGCAGATTTTTTTATTCGCTGTTTATATTCAGTGGGACATTTCTTAAGTGATTCGTACCACTCTGCTACTTTTTTAGTTAGTTCGTCAGTGATTATTATGTCTGATGCGTAAAATGGAGAGAGTGCGCCGCAACCGCTAAGCGTCAACAGGTTGTCAGGCGTGGTCTCGTGAGGAAATTGTATGCAGTTAGTAAAAGGCTGAGCTATTGATTTGTGGTAGCCGTATTTGGAGGACTCCGAGGCATAAGCGAAAAGCACAGTAATAAACATCCTGAACTTTAGGCTGCTTGCGAATTTAGCGCCTTCTTGAGTCCCATAGTCCTCACCTATCAGCACATAGTTAAACTCAAATCCACCGTTGAACGAAAAGTTGCTGTTGGCTGTAAATGGATAGCTTGGTGTCCAGCCATCAAAAATATACCCTTCAGTAGAGAAGCTATTCCAAGTAACATCATCGCCACATGAAATTAGATGCAAGCCCTCTTCGGGAAGGGAAAGAGACGGTCCTTTAAATCTGGATAAAGGATAAACCGTACACCTTTTACCTATTACGCTTCTAAGGCCGTGTTTGATTTCTTCTAAGATTGTCTTAGTAAACTCAATAACTGATATGGCACCTCTGCACTCAAAGAGGTTTGGTTTTCTCCCAAAAACTACATCGTCACCATTGAACAGTGGTGAATCTAAGCAAACTTTCTGTAATGTCGATGTGACGATTTTATCGACGGACTCGGTATCACAATCTTTGAACTCCTGTTCGGTTTCAATGATAAGTGCCGTTACCGTGTCAATGGCATTGAAAGTATCTGCGCTATACCACCAAGTGAGTCCAACCCCGCCTGAGAAAGTAAACGGCTTTCCTCTGCCTGCAAAAAAACGCGCCGCCGGCAATTTGTCTTCAGCTCCGGGCCTCAAGAGAATTGAGCGCATCAGCCTTGCTACCTGAGCCTGTACTCGATCCATCGGGAATCTCCATAATCCAATATGACTCGCTAGCTTGCCACACTCATTTATGGACTGGTGTGGTCGCAGACCAAAGGCGAAAAAGTCAGTCCCTACCTACACACATGCAGACAGTCTAGATGCTACGATCTGGGTTTGAGGGGCCAATGCTTCCTCATTTGAAGCAATTAAACCAGCCCGTCACTAAAGAAATGACAGGCTGATCTCGTCAAACCACCACAGGTTTAGGTGGGGCGACAACCTCCACCATTTCGTTGTAGTGAACTAAATCAATTTCTTCAATCCATTTAAATATGTCTTCAATTACGCTATGGCTTTCCCCCGCCAAGTTTTCAGCCGATTCCTCGTTGATTTCAATTACATCGCTGTGAGAGTATTTGTTAATAAAGCGATAGATTTTTTCTTTTGTTTCGGCCGTGGTTACTGTGCAGTTCTTTAATCCGCTTTCCAATAGGGCGTTGACGTCTGAACGCCCTTTAGGGAATTTAAAAGTGAAAAACGACTCTACTAATTTTCTGGATAGGTTCGCTGTTAAAAAAGCTTCGTCTCTATCAAGAGTCTTGCGCTCTTTATATAAATATAATTTCGAAAAAATGTAATGGTACTCTGAGTTGTAGTCTGTCAAAGAGGAGTCAGCATTCATTAGTAGGGACTCTCTTGGCAGTGCCGCTGTAGTGTCAATTCTGAAAAAGAATGCTACTGGCGGCTTGGGCGGTGTTTTTTTACTTCTATTTTTATTAGTCCCGTTGAACCAGTCTCGAACCAGTTTGTAGTACGTAAAGTTGTGAGTGAGCACAAAAAGTTGCTTAGCATCGATACATCTGGTTTTTAGAAATGAGTATGCGTGGAACAGATGATTTGAGTCAAAGCTTGATACCGGATCATCCACTACGACAATCGTATCTTGTATTCGATTGTTATTTTCCTCCAGCTTAGTTATGAAGTATATAAATGCGATTGCAGTTTTTTCACCCTCGCTGAGATTGCCGTCATGCGTGCCCACATTGTTTCTTATTATCTCGTAACCTTTTCGAGCGCTGTTAAACTTTAAGCACAGTTCGCTACGGCCTATGAATTTATGCAGAGAGTCATTAAACTTGTCCGCACCTATTGTTTCGTTTGATAGAGATGCTTCGATGTTCTTTATTTCTTGCTTGGCTTTTTTTATTGTCTCATCTAAAGCGTTGAGTTCCGCTGTTTTGGTTTCGATAGTCTTTGCTTTACTTTCGAAGCCAAATGCTTTGATTTCACTTGCTGCGTAGTGAAGTTCTAACGCCTCCTTGCTTTTTTTTGTTTCTTTTTCAAAATTGTCGGTTTTATTATCATGTTGTTCGATAATGTTTTGGACTTCAGTTAGAGTGCTGTTGAATGCATCAATTGAAGTCGCAGCTATCTCTTCAATGTTGATTTCGACGTCAAAAGGATTCTCTATTTTTTTATCTAAAGCGATTTGCCACTTTTTGATTTGCTCATTAATTTCGTTCACCGCCGCAGAATTGCGTTGAGCCGCCGCATTTAGAGCCGTGGAGAACTCTTTATATAGTGTCTCTGGGGATGGCAGTATAGGTTGATTGATGCTTTGGTTAATAAGCCACTCGTGAGCTTTGGCTAACCTAGATTGGAAGTTTTTAAATTCTTCACTGAAGTGGCTTTCTATTTCCTTAGCTCTTTGTTCCGATACTTGGTTTCCACAAAATTCACAGCAGCTTGAATTGTGCCGGTGATGTATCTCTATACCATCCTGCACCCATTTCTGAATATCGCTGTTCTGACTTAACCTTTCCAAGGTTTTGCTAACTGCTGTAGTTTTTAGCAAGTCTCTTAGCCTAGTGGACGCTTGTTTGTAATACTCGTTGTCAAGAACGGTTTTGACGAATCGTATAGCCGGAAGCTGTGCCGATTTAGCTGAGTTGGTAAGCTCAACTATCTTGTCTTTTTGTAATATAGAAGTCGGGTCGTCAATTTTTTCTTTATTTCGACCTATGAAACCCTCTAGTTTTCGCTTGTCATAATTTAAGTAGTAGCTATCACTCGTATCAATTGACTGTAATCCAGTCTTAACATGCCTTGCACTATCCGTCATGAATTTAGCTTAGTCAGTGACAAGTCGGCCGAGCGAAGTATTTTCACTAGTGTATTTTGCGTCTTTTTCTTTTACCTGCTTCTTAAGCTCTTCAAGTTTTTTAATTTCGTCTATCTTTTCTTTAGCCACTAGCAGTATGCTTTTAACAGAGCTGTTCCAATCTATGTTGTCTTGCACAAATTTCTGATTGAAAACTTGAATATTAAGGTTGCTGGTAGCTAGATTTTTTTCTGTTACTGTCGACCCAGCATCTGTTGTAATAGTGAACTCTGAGCCTGTAAAGCTTGGATTAGTAGTCCGCTTTTCAAGGGAGGAGAAAAGACCTGAAAGTGTTGATTTTCCTGTGCCATTCCAACCATATACAAGATTGTACCGCCCAAAGTTCTGGGTCGCCTTGTTACTATAGTTTTTGAATATCCCGAAGTTTTTGAGTTTTTGAATGTTACTTATCATTGCTGCGCTCCGTGCTGACAATTGCATTTTTTATATGTCGGTTGATACCCAGCCGGCATTATTTTGTAGTAGTGGCAGGATGATGGTAGACCAGAACGGAGGATTGCGTATTCACACGTGGCTTGAGCGCCACGATTAGTCCCCTGCCTTGACGAAAATATGAGGTCCAATGGTTGTGTTAAACAACACTGTGGGCCCGCCGGGCTCGTCAATGAGAGCGTGCACAAATTCATCGAGTGGCGTAAGCAGAGCGGACAGTCGCCGGTGGCGTCGAGTCGCAGCTTCGGCATTCCCTATGGCAACCCCGACACGACACCCGCGCAAGCGTTCCGCTTCGCAATCTGCGGCGAGATTCACGAAGCCGTGGCGCCGAATGAGTTCGGCGTGCGCGAAATCGTCATTCCCGGCGGTCGCTGCGTCGTGGTACGACATGTGGGGTCACCGGATCACATCGGCGAAACGATCTATCCGATTTACCGCGATTGGCTTCCTGGCAGTGGAGAGGAACTTCGTGACCAGCCGCTGTTCTTCCATTACTTGAGCATCTATCCCGAGACACCGCAGGATCACTGGCAAACTGATGTGTATGTTCCGCTGCAATAGCGGAGCAAGCAGTTTTCGACCCTGAACTGACGTCGATGAATGTCCGTTCAGGGTTGTGGATTCAACCGGTCGACGCAACACAGCTGAGAGGCACCCGCTTACATCCATCAACTGCAAACAGCTGGTCTGCGCGATGCTCGTTTTGCTCGTCAGTTCATCCAGGTAGCTGTGCCTGTGCCGAGATCAGTAGGGTCCATCGTCCTTTCAGAATAAAAGTGGCCTGCATGGCCCGGGCACTGCTCGAACCAAACAACACACAAGTGTTGTATTAACACAGAAATGTTGTAGAGTGGACTCATCCAAACAACCAAGCGAAGTGATGAAGCTCAGCGAGCTCAGACGATGGTTGAAGACCCAAAGGATGGCCTTCGAAGCAGGCAAAGGAAGCCACTTCAAAGTCCCCCCACGGCAACAAGGCTACCTCGCGGATCACAGTTCCAAGGAAAAGCCGGAACCGACCGGTAAGGCGATCATTAAACAACTGGGCTCTGAAGAGCCCTTTCACCACGCCTGAGCACTGGACTATCACCTCCAAGGAGTGACGATGTACGACTATCCAATCCGATTCGAACAGGACGTTAGCGCCCCAGGCGTTGCCGTGTTCTGCCGCGACCTGCCAGAGCTGAACAGCTACGGCGATGATCGGAAGCACGCTATCCGCGAAGCCCTGGACGGGATTGAATCCACCCTCTCCATCTACGTCGATGAGCGCCGCTCGATTCCGCCGGCGTCCGCCCCGCTGGAAGGAGAACACGTTGTTCATCTACCTGCGGTGACCGTGGCGAAGATCGCGCTTTGGAACACCATGATGGAGCGAGATATGCGAAAGGCCGACTTGTGCCGACTGCTCGGGGTGCATCAGGCCCAAGGCGATCGCTTGGTCGACTTTCTTCACACCTCCAAAATGGATCAGGTCGAGCACGCCCTGGATGCTCTTGAACTCTACGTTGATGTCAAGGTAATGAGCCAAAACCCAACCAAATTGTTGATTCGCCAAATTCAAGAGCCGACGGCCACCCGTTACCTCGTGCATCTTGCAAATAAAGGCTTGGATGAATTGAGCCTGCCAATTGGACTGGCACAGGAGTACGCCGCCGTTCCACCAAAGCTCGCAACCGTAGTTCTAGACGGTGACGACGATAAGTTCTGGTGGCTCAGTGAAAGTTCTGAACGCCTCAGCAACTTTGGCTGGGACGCTTTTAGCCTTGCGAGACTGAAACATGAAGACCTGGGCCCTACTCATGACGAGGATTTGAAGCAACAAAAAACCCAGCGTGGCTGAAAACGAAAAGGCCCCGATTACTGTCGAGGCGGCGCCTATGCCTCTCGTTATCCGCCGCAACGCAAAAGCCCCGATCCAAGTCGGGGCTTTCTCGTTTCTGCCAGACGCAAAACCCGCTCAATGGCGGGCTGTGCCTATCAGTTTTTGCAGACCACCTGCGGAGGCGCAGCAGGCGTCAGCTTTTGGGGAATCACAATCGAAGTGCCAGGCAAAGTGGTAACTTCAAGAACCGCCAACATGCAAATCAGCGCTGGCTCGCCATCTTTGCTTGGTCTGCCATCCACCCCTACCACTGCTTCGTAGTCTTTCCCGGGTTCCAGCTTGTAAACGAGCGCCTGGCCACCACAGGTCCGGTAAGAGCTGCCATTGCCCGCAATGGTCGCGCCTAGGGTTGCAATTTGGAATGGCAGATCCGTCCTGACGCGATACTCGGTCACGACCTCTTTGTAAGCCCCTTCCCCCATCCGAATTGCAGGGATGTACTGGATAAGACTGGGCCAAACTCTTTTCGGTATGCCAATGCTCGCCGACTTCAGGGGATACTGCGGATAATTGATGCTCGCCGTACCGTCCTGCCCGAAACGTCCGGCTTCTGCCATCTTATGCCGGGTAGCAGGAGCACAACTGCCGACGATGCTATCTCCATATACATCGGAGTTCGTGATAACGCGAACACGCGCCACGCCCTCTGATTGAGCAGGCTCTTCGTATGGAACTGAAGGTATTCCAGAGCAACCAGCAAGTGCTAAAGCAAGAAGAGTGACGGAAGTGACAACCCGCATGACCATGTCCTTATGTGTACGCCAACAAAAAAGGGCCAACCTCTCGGTTGACCCTTCTAGACCGCCCAGCAGAGCGGATTTTGTTTGGTAGGCGCGATTGGACTCGAACCAACGACCCCCACCATGTCAAGAGCCACTCATACTAGGCGCTACGCCGCGAAGCGTAAAGCCCTAAGAGAACGCCCATTCACATTATGAGGCGTCAACAATGGCTAACATCCGCTCCCTTCCCTCTGGTAACTGGAACGCTCAGGTACGCCTGAAAGGGAAACCTGCCCAATCTAAAACCTTCCCCACTCAAGCACTGGCCCAAGCATGGGCTGACCAGCTTGAAGCCGTCACCAAAGAACACCAGACCCATACGCTCTACACCTTGGGCATGACCTACTGTGAAACCTTGCTCAAGGGCAAGGGTAGCTATGACCATGCAATCAAGATCGTTGATCAGCTCTTTGCTGCGTTCCCTCAGTCAATCCATGACATCACCCCTCAGCTAGTCAATGACTTCAAGCTGAAGCGTCTACAGACGGTCAAGCCTGCTACCTGTCGTATTCAGTTAGCGTTCATGTCCCGGTTCTTCAGGTTCGCTAAGCGTGGCCTGCTAATCGACATACACAATCCCGTAAGTGACATAGCCCTACCCAAGCCAGACAAATCTAGCGACAAGGTAATCAGTGCTGGCGAGCTAAGACAATTGCTCAATAAGCTATCCCCTACCATGGCCCTCATCGTTGAGCTTGCCTATGAAACTGCAATGAGACGATCAGAAATACTCAAGCTCACGACTCAATGTCTTCACTTGGAGGAACGAATTGCGGATGTGATTGATGGGAAGAACGGCACTAGGTCTGTACCACTGACTAACCGAGCCGTAGAGCTATTGAAGGAGGCTCAACGTCTTGCCTTAGCAGACAAGGCACACAAGGGAAGATTGTTTACTGTGACGCCTCATAGCGTCTCACAAGCTGTCAGATTGGCAAGAAACAAAGCAGGCTTAGACAATAGCGTCAGGCTTCACCAGTTAAGACATACCCGAATTACTAACGTAGCCAAGAAAGGGTTTAACAACGCTCAGATAATGATTGTCTCAGGACACAGGGACACTCGGTCTGTAGCCAGATACTCTCATCTAAACGCTAAGGATGTACTTCACTTGATTGACTAAGCCCCCTGCAAGCTCACAGAAGCGACGATAAATAGACAACCCCACCGACTCAGCCATCCAACCTAATAGCCCCTTCACAGGGGCTTATAGTGACAGTGAGTAATGGAATGGTGACTACTGAGAGTTACCCTTAGAAAATAATTTGGAGAACCGTTGTAGTCTTTCCTCTCAAAAACAAGTAGTAGTACATAGAGGCGTTAAATTTCCACCTGATAAACACCCATCCTTGAGTTTGAGGGAATGGGCTGTGCTGTCTCTTGAAAAGTAATGCCACAACACGCAATCAACCGAGAGAAAACTATGACTATCACACTGAAAGAGATTATTGCTGTCCAGCACCAAGCATTAAATACGCTACCACGAAAGATTATCTATCTGATGATCCGCAATGGTGAAGACGTTACAGGATGGGCCACAATTTCTAGAGGTTCATTCTCTAGCGCAACTGCACTACCACGCCGAAGCGTTGACTACGTAATAAAGCACCTAATGAGCGTCGGCCTAATTGAAAGACGTAAATCAGCAGAACACGTTAATGCTACCTATCAATATCGTGTAATCGAAGCTTAAGGAACTCTTATGAAAACTATCACCATGACAGATGTTAACGAGCTTGCACGCCGTACTGGTAATACTCCTATGGGAGTCCTTACGGAATTGATTGAGCAGGGCTATCAGCTAACAGAGGAAGCACCTCTACCAAAGGGTAAACCTCTTAGCTCTGCCAAGGATGCTCTCTCGCAATGGAAAGAGTCTAAACAACGTGTAGCTAACGAACTCTATCAAGCGGACCCTCTTGTACGTCAGCTAATAGACGCCGATAGCGCATCTAAAAGCTTCGCATCACAGTCTCCCAAAACCATCCTCCAGCGTGATGAACAAGGCAACGTCACAGGTACATCCAAGAGCATGCTCACAGGTGCCACCATGAAAGAACAGGCTGAGCTAATGGCCGCTATTCGTGCCACTTACAAACAAGGAGAAAACTAATGGGTAATACCTATCTGACAGAGGCAGAGCAACGAGCGCTACAAGAACGACGCTCTGAGCTAGGAGCAATGGATTGCAGCATCGAACAGAAGAACCGTCTCATCACAGGTATTCGTGACTACAAATTTGTGGAATATGGGATGAGCCAGTACGGCTACTATCAAGTCCTGAATATCAAGGGGAACAAAATACCTCACGAGCTGACAGGCAACTTCACTCATCCGAGTTACATTATCAAGCTAGTAGACAGCCTACTTAAAGAAGGAAAACTGATTGATCCCAAGTGAGTCAAGGGTTATATACGTAGCAGAAGCTACACCGGGCACAGGCAAGACAGAACAATTCATCAGAGAGCTAGATTCTGACCCTTATAAACGCTACCTGTATGCTGTACCTACCAAGGTGCTGTCAAAGGATGTCGTTAAGCGTATCCAAGCAATCGGCATTAATCACATCTGCGTAATCAATAGTGACACCCACAAGCATGTCACTGACACCGTAGAATGTACGCTCCTAGAAGATGAACCTAAGGTCCTTATCATCACGCATAAGACCTTACTAGACCTTGATCCTTGCTACCTGCAAGATTGGATCGTGGTCATTGATGAGGTTCCATCGGTCGCTAACAATCTCACCCGAGATATTGGGGATCACGCCTATACGAACTTCCTAGAGAAATTCATTGAGATTGATAGCGTCTCGACCAAAGCGTCTATCAAACAAGGTATGACTAAGGAAGCACGGGCTATCTATTCAGATGTAATTGATGACAAGGGAATGTCAACGATCACCACTTGCCTAGGAGCATTGCTCAGGGGAAAAGCAGACGTATTCATCAAGGAATATCTGAGTAAGAAGGAAAGCAAATGGAAATGGCAAGTCAGGGTGATTGACTACTTTGACTTAAGCGGGATCTATGAGCACGCCTCTGAAACACATATCCTTGGAGCCAACGTCACAGGCACCCTTGCCTATCAGCATGCCCTCACCAAGGGCTACACCATTGCAGCGTCTAAATTCACACCGGAATACCGACGCTATAAATTCGAGAGTTACATCTATCCATTGATTGGTGGCAGCAAGGTTAGCAAGACCATGCTTCTTACGCTTCCTGATGGTGCTGTGGCTGAAGAGTGGAGCGATAAGGTGTACGGGCATTCGCTGTTACGTGACGCTATAGAATTCGTACAAGGTGAACCCCTTCTTGTACAAGTTCATGAATGGTGCAGGTATCCTTTCGAGGATCACCCTAACGTGTTACGCATTCCCTTTGATGCTAGGGGCCTGAATGGATACTCAGACGTACACCATACGCTGTCATTGATTCATGGCAACCCTAATCCTGTTGATGATCAGAATAACTCTGAGATGCTATCGAAAATGGCTATCTGTACAGTGATAGGCAAACAAGCTTTGCGTAACGAACGGTACAGAGAACTTATATTCCAAGCAGCCACCCGCAGTAGTATTAGGACGTTTAGCAATGATAGGCCCACTGTTCACTTTGTACCTACAGAGGAATCAGCACGGCACCTAGCATTCGATCTTAGGGGCAATCACATCATCCTCAAAGACCTTACACGACCAGCGCCTAATACCCGCTCACGAAGCAAGCTAGAAGATAATATTCTCAACGCGAAAACACTATCCTCTGAAGGGTTATCTCTCAGGAAGATTGCGTCAATCATGGATGTTAGCAAAAGCATTGTATCCAAATGGCTTCAGACTGCTAACTGACAGCTCGAACTGTCCACTTTCTCTTAGAGTATCTTTAAGGAATTGTGGACACTTTACACTTAACAATAAAATCAAAAGCAAAAGCAACGTCGGCACAGCCGACAAAGAGCACGCATTAAAGAGAGAATCAAAAGCAGAGCACCTTTCAATATTCCGCTCTTGATCTTTCTTATTTGCGTATGCCACTACGTGGCTTGCTCTTGCTCTTGCTTTTGCTCCTGTCACGCAGTGACGTTAGAACTACCCCTATCATTGGATAACTACATGTTAGATACAGACACCATTAGAATACCTAGCATTACTTCCTTCACCTTCAAAAATATAATTCTTCGCAGGGGCCTGGCTAAGGAGATTATTGCCAAGCGCAATGACAATCAAGCACTGTACGATCTATCTCTTACCAATCGTATTTCCCTACAAGCCGTAGGTTATATTTCCCGTTGCAGACTTAAGGACATTGAGGAAGCACCTGCTATTAGACCGTGACCTACCTCCTAACTCTCCTGCTATGCCTTCAGTACACTCAGCTATTAATCTTACAGATAATGCAGAACTACAGCGTTCTAGCCATAGCCCTAAACATCATCTGCTATTCACTCACTCTAGCAATCACAATCCAACATACAAGACCGAGAGCACCATGAACCTTACAGATAAAGACAAGACCGAATACATTGAAACCAATTCACACTGTGACCTAGCAAAGCGCCTAGGTGTAAGCATGCTCACTCTAGATACTTACGCTGATGAACAAGGATGGAAAGAGGAGCACCGGATTTATTGGCATGATAAATCAATTGAGATATTGAAACAGGAGTTAGTCAACGGAAACATAGCAGCGGTTAAGGAGATGCTTAAGGTAACTGGTAGCGTAAGACCAGTAGGACGCCCAAGGAAAGCAGATGTAGAGCGTGAGGTGGCGATTAGCAAGCGTATTGCTGACGAATACGAAGCTGACGTACAGAGACTTAGCTTGGTAAGTGGCAAATAGAATAATTATTTATTAAGACAGATGGGGTGTATTGGCTATGAGGGACATTGACCAGATTCAAAATGGTGAGGAATGGACATAGCTAGGGCATAGAGAGCGTTACGCTCGATTTCTAGGAGGTTCCTAGGTGCCCCTTTGGGGTGCTCAATGCGTTGCCACACTGGCCGTTCTTCACAGGGGCTAGCGCCTTCTGTGCCTGATAGTTCAGCTACCAGTAACCTGCCCTTCTAACCAAGCCAGAAGGGATAAGCCTACACCTCTTCGCTGGTGTACAGCGGGCTGGTCTACAATCCATCAGCGCGGACCTATCAGCCCTCACATCAACACTACACCATTTAAGGTTCGCTATGACGCTACCGACTTCAAGGCGCCTCACTCTCTGAGACATACAGTTGACTAGAATCAGCTAGGCCTGTTTGCCTATGGATCGCATATATACCCTAGCCTCCAGCAGCCCGTCAAGCCTAACCTCTCTGCACCTGACATGTCATAGCCGCCAATGCTCGTGTAGGCGCTTCAGCGTTCTTAGCCTGGGTTATGTATCCAGCCACACAATCACGAAAGGGCATACTTATAGCGTACGAGAGAACCAAAGCAGAACAAAATATCGAAGTCGCAATCCATCTCATAACTCCCCCTGCTAGACACTCAAGCGCTTGGATTTTTCTTCATATTATTAAGCATTTTTTCATTAACCTTCATGCGTGTCGCAAGCTGTTTATCTGAAAGCTTTCTCTTGCTCATTGTATTAATTGAAAATTTATACTCCCACTCATTGATCCACCCCCTTGTGTATGCGTGATTAATCGCTTCCAGATTTAGCGATTTACTCTCATCCTTTCTAACGCGCTTAACTGCCTGAAAAATCAAATCTGAGGGCAAACCAATAAATTTTTTAACACAGCAGTTTCCTACGGTAGCCATGTTTAGATTTTTCTTGTTCTGAAGCACACAGATTTCTTTGATCGGATAATGACCGCACAAGCAGGTTTCAAATTCATCCGCCTCATAAATATTGTGCAGCGTCCACTCCAGCTTAGCTTCATCCCATGATGCAGATTGAGATAGAGCGAGTATTTCTTCTGTTAAAGTGTACTCAGACATCGCTTACCCTCTCCCGATATAGCGCATTGACACTATAGCAGTGGGAAAGAGACCTGGAATTTTTGTTAGAAATTCATGAGCGGTAATGCATACATAAGCACCCCACCCCAACACCCCCTGCCCCACCCTTAGAGAGACGCCCCCACCAGCCCTACAGCAGCGCACAGAGCGTTCGGGATACAACACAGTGCGTGGGTGTTGAGCGTGGCCTACAGGCGTATCCGCTTCACAGCAGGCACGTAGCTCAGCTGGTTAGAAAGCCTGCCCTTGTGAGGTACGAACAACGGGCAAGGGAGTGAGCTAGCGAACGTACCACCACCTAGACAAGAAAGGGATCAGCCCTTACGTATCAATAGGTTAGGTAGAGTCATTCACAATTCTGAGTGTGAACAGAGGGAAGTAGGAACCCACGTTCACATTGCCTTGTGTGAACGAAGCCTATAATTTGTGAACGTTTTCTTAGGCAAAGAAAAAGGGGAACCCTTTCGGATTCCCCCTCACACCGCCCAGCAGAGCGGATTTTGTTTGGTAGGCGCGATTGGACTCGAACCAACGACCCCCACCATGTCAAGGTGGTGCTCTAACCAACTGAGCTACGTGCCTGCTGTGAGGCGGCATTCTACGGAATTCCGGAGGGGTGTCAACACCTTTTTTTCACCTAACCCTATGAATATGCAAAATATTTAATTTCGCCGATGCGACGAAGACTTGGCGGTGGCTGGCGGCCGATTTTTATCTCGGGTAGGATCGCTGCATTCGTAAAAAATATAAAACAGAGGTTGCAGAATGGCGAACACATCCTATCCAGCGTCCTATTACGCCGCGTCGGCCAACCCCACCCCTCCGCGCCCTGTCCTGCAGGATGACGTCGAGACGGATGTGTGCGTGATCGGCGCTGGTTACACCGGCCTGTCCTCTGCACTGTTTTTGCTGGAGAACGGTTTCAAAGTCACCGTGCTTGAGGCGGCGAAGGTCGGCTTTGGGGCTTCGGGTCGCAACGGCGGGCAGATCGTTAATAGTTATAGCCGCGATATTGATGTGATCGAGCGTAGCGTTGGCCCTCAGCAGGCGCAGTTGCTGGGCAACATGGCGTTTGAGGGTGGGCGGATCATTCGTGAGCGGGTGGCGAAGTATCAGATTCAGTGTGATTTGAAGGACGGTGGTGTATTCGCCGCCCTCACCGCTAAACAGATGGGCCACCTGGAGTCGCAGAAGCGTTTATGGGAGCGTTTCGGGCATACCCAGTTGGAGCTGCTGGATCAGCGGCGTATTCGCGAGGTGGTGGCTTGCGATGAGTATGTGGGCGGCATGCTGGACATGAGCGGCGGGCATATTCATCCGCTCAACCTGGCATTGGGCGAAGCGGCGGCGGTGGAGTCCCTGGGTGGGGTTATTTATGAGCAATCGCCAGCGGTGCGCATCGAGCGTGGTGCCAGCCCGGTTGTGCATACGCCACAGGGCAAGGTCAGGGCCAAGTTCATTATCGTGGCGGGCAATGCTTACCTGGGCAATCTGGTGCCGGAGTTGGCGGCCAAGTCCATGCCTTGCGGCACGCAGGTGATCGCCACCGCGCCGTTGGGCGATGAACTGGCTCATAGCCTGCTGCCCCAGGATTATTGCGTCGAAGACTGCAACTACCTGCTCGATTACTACCGGCTGACGGGCGAAAAGCGCCTGATCTTCGGGGGCGGCGTGGTATATGGCGCGAGGGATCCGGCGAACATTGAGGCGATCATTCGGCCGAAGATGCTCAAGGCCTTCCCGCAGCTCAAGGATGTGAAGATCGATTACGCCTGGACCGGAAATTTCCTGCTGACGCTGTCGCGTCTTCCACAGGTCGGGCGGCTGGGGGATAACATTTATTATTCCCAAGGCTGCAGCGGCCATGGCGTGACGTATACGCATCTGGCGGGCAAGGTTCTGGCGGAAGCGCTACGGGGCCAGGCTGAGCGTTTTGATGCGTTTGCGGACCTGCCGCACTACCCTTTCCCCGGTGGGCAGCTATTGCGCACGCCGTTTGCGGCGATGGGGGCTTGGTATTACGGGTTGCGGGATAAATTGGGGTTCTGAAGCCACCAACACCAAGGGCTGCTTCGCAGCCCTGCGGGGATAAATCCCCTCGCCACATTAAGCTCCCTCGCCACGGGTTTGTTCCAATGTCATTTCGCCAAAAACAAAAAACCCCGGTCTTTCGACCAGGGTCTTTGCTATCTATTAGAAGTAGCTTTGCAGCTTTCTTCTTAGCTTCAAGGCGTTCAGTGGGCCTCGAAGCAG